>NZ_JBHRWI010000017.1:0-50415 GCF_042647905.1 Amycolatopsis halotolerans | reverse complement strand
ACCACGCTTCACCCCCGATCCCGGCGGCAGCATGACTTGACAAACCCCATTGGGAAGTTCTTTCTCGCTCACAGCGCGACAGCTTCGGGACGGGCCAGGCCGAGGTCGCCCGATCGGCCCGCGGTGATGAGTTCGACGACCTGGCTGTGCGTCACGTCCTTCGTCTGGACGTCCGCGACGAGCCTGCCGAGGTAGAGCACCGCGATCCGGTCCGCGACCTCGAACACGTCGGCCATGTTGTGGCTGATCAGCACCACGCCGAGGCCCTGTTCGGCCAGCCTGCGGACCAGGTCGAGCACCTGCTTGGTCTGCGCGACGCCGAGCGCGGCGGTCGGCTCGTCGAGGATGACCACTTTGCTGTTCCACAGCACGGATTTCGCGATCGCGACCGTCTGGCGCTGGCCTCCGGACAGCGAGGAAACCGAGGTGCGGACCGATTTCACCGTGCGCACGCCCAGCGACGCCAGCGTCTCGCGCGCGGCCTTCTCCATGCTGGCCTCGTCGAGCAGCCAGCTGCTGCCGCGCTCGCGGCCGAGGAACATGTTCTGCACGATGTCGAGGTTGTCGGCCAGCGCGAGGTCCTGGTACACGACCTCGATGCCGAGTCCGGCGGCGTCCTTCGGGCCGCGGATGTGCGCGTCCGCGCCGTTGAACCGCACCGATCCGGTGTCGTACGGGTGGATGCCCGCGATGCATTTGACCAAAGTGGACTTGCCGGCCCCGTTGTCGCCGACGAGCGCGGTCACTTCGCCCGCCCGCACGGCGAAGTCCACGTCGTGCAGGACGTGAACCGGGCCGAAGCTCTTGTTCAGGCCGGTGATGTCGAGAATGGGCTCGCTCATGGGATTCGCTTGTCTCTCGCGTGGATGCCGGGCCGGAACGCGTGTCGGGGGAACGCGTCCCGGCCCGGCTGCTCTTGGCGGGGAGTTACTGCGGCGTCAGGAGATGCCGTTTTCGGTGCACTTGGCGGCGAGGTCGCCGGTGCAGATGTCGGACGCCTTGACGTAGCCCTGCTGGACGACGGTCTTGATGTCCTTGATCGTGATCAGCTGCGGCTGCAGCAGCACCGACTTCAGGTCGCGGTTGTTCTTCGGGTCGTGCAGCTTGCCGGTGGCGATCGCGTCCGCCGCGGCCGTGTCGCCCTTGGCCAGCGCGGCCGCGAGCTTCGCGGTGTTCTCGGCCTCTTCCTTGATCGGCTTGAAGATCGTCAGCGTCTGGTCGCCGCGCAGGATCGCCTGCAGGCCGGCCGGGGTCGAGTCCTGGCCGGTGACCGGGACCTTCCCGTTGAGCCCGTTCTTCTTCAGCACGGTGATGATCGCGCCGGCCAGCTCGTCGTTCGCCGCGACGACGCCGTCGACCTTGCCGTTGACGCGGGTGAAGATCTGCTCGAAGGTCGTGCCGCCGACCTGGGCGTCCCAGTTGTCGATGGCCTGCTTCTGCACGAGGTTCAGCGCCTTGGAGTCGTACAGCGGCTTGAGGACCTTGTCGTGGCCGTTGCCGAACAGGGTCGCGTTGTTGTCCGTCGGCGCGCCCTCGATCTGGACGACGTTGGCTCCCGGCTTGCTCTTCAGCGCGTCGGCCAGGCCCTGCGCCTGGATCTCGCCGACCTTCTCGTTGTCGAACGAGACGTAGTAGCCGGCCGAACCGCCGAGGCTCGGGCGGTCGTAGTCGATGACCGGGATGCCCGCGTTCTTGGCCTTGGCCTCGATCGCCGCGCCGACCGAAGGGTCGGACGGGGCGATGATCAGCACCTTGACGCCCGAGCTGATGAAGCCGTCGGCGAGGGTGGAGAACTTCTGGTTGTCGCCCTGGGCGTTCTGGATGTCGGCGCTGAAGCCCTGCGCGGAGAGCGCGGCCTGCAGCATCGGCTTGTCGAAGGCTTCCCAGCGGGCCGAGGTGGCGGTCTCCGGCAGGATCACGCCGACCTTGCCGCTGGCGCCGCCGCCCGCCGGGGCGGAGGCGGAGCTCTTGCTGTCCCCCGAGTTGCCGGAGCCCGCGCTGTTCGCGCCGCACGCCGAAAGCGCCAGGCCGGCGCTCACCGTCGCGGCGATGAGGGTAAGGGTTCTGCTGCGCATCCTCGTTCCTTCTCCGATCATGCTCGCGGGGTGATCGGAGAGGGTCCCCGGTGCACCGTCGCAGATATGTTGTGGCCGACAACATATGCCGCCGAGCGGCTCTGGGGAAGATGCCGGGATCGAGTAACCGACACCAAATGGACACAGTTCGGCAACACGGCCCTCATCTGACGGCTCGTCTGACGGAGTGACCCCGGCCACGTACCGAGCGTAACGAGAACTTGTCCGGTGTTGTCCGGTCGAGAGGGCAGGAGTGCCCGATCGGGCGCCCGGGCCGAACCGGACACCCGGTTCTACCAGGTCAAGGAGCGTGCCCCAGGGACGGGAACACGCGCGGGACTCCCGCCGGACTACCAGGAGCGCAGCGTGACGATCCGCTCTTCGAGCTGCTCCACCGTCGCCATCGCGGTGGGCGGACCGCCGCACTGGCGGCGCAGCTCGTTGTGGATCGCGCCGTGCGGCTTCTTCGTGCGGTGGTGGTACACGCCGACGAGCGCGTTGAGTTCCTTGCGCAGCGCGCCGAGCCGTTCGCTCACCGACTGCGACCGGACCGGCGGCGCGGCCGGTTCCTCGGTCTTCGGCTTGCGCCGCTTCTCGTCGGAGACCTGCTCTTCCTGCCGCTTGCGCAGCAGCGCGCGGACCTGGTCCGGCTCCAGCAGGCCGGGAAGGCCGAGGTACTCCTGCTCCTCGTCGGAGCCGGAGAAGACTGCGGTGCCGAACGAGTTGCCGTCGTAGATGACCTGGTCGAGCTCGGCCGAGGCGTGCAGCGAGGTGAACGCCTTCTCCTCCTCGCCCGGTTCGTCCTCGGTGCGGTTGGCCTGGGCGAGCAGTTCGTCGTCCCAGCCTTCCTTCTCCCGGTGCGGCTTGCCGAGCACGTGGTCGCGCTGCGCTTCCAGCTCGCTGGCCAGCTCCAGCAGCACCGGGACGCTCGGCAGGAAGATGCTCGCCGTCTCGCCCTTTTTCCGGGCCCGCACGTAACGGCCGATGGCCTGCGCGAAGAACAGCGGGGTGGACGCGCTGGTCGCGTACACGCCGACGGCCAGCCGCGGGACGTCGACGCCCTCGGACACCATCCGGACCGCGACGATCCAGCGTTCCCTGGTTTCGGAGAACTCCTTGATCCGCCCGGACGCCTTCGGGTCGTCGGACAGCACCAGCGTCGGCGTCTCGCCGCAGATCCGTTCCAGGATCTTGGCGTAGGCGCGCGCGGTTTCCTGGTCGGTGGCGATCACCAGGCCGCCCGCGTCCGGGATGCCTTGGCGCACCTGGCTGAGCCGCGTGTCGGCGGCCTGCAGGACCGCCGGGATCCACTCGCCCGACGGGTCGAGCGCCGTGCGCCAAGCGCGCGCGTTCTGCTCCGCGGTGAGCGGCTCGCCCAGCCGCGCGGTGAACTCCTCGCCCGCGCTCGTGCGCCACGACGCCTCACCCGAGTAGGCGAGGAAGACGACCGGCCGGACCACGCCGTCGGCGAGCGCGTCGGAGTAGCCGTAGGAATGGTCGGCCTTGCTGCGCTGGAACCCGCCGCCGTCCGGTTCGTAGGCGACGAACGGGATCGGCGAGTCGTCGCTGCGGAACGGCGTCCCGGTGAGCGCGAGGCGGCGGACCGCGGGCGTGAACGCCTCGCTGGTCGCGTCGCCCCAGGACTTCGCGTCGCCCGCGTGGTGGATCTCGTCGAGGATCACCAGGGTCTTGCGGTTCTCGGTGCGCACCCGGTGCAGCGTGGGGTGCGCGGCGACCTGCGCGTAGGTGACCGCGACGCCGCGGTAGTCCGACGACGTGACGCCGGTGGTGTTGCGGAAGTTCGAGTCGATCGGGATGCCCGCCGCCGCGGCCGCGGACGCCCACTGGTGCTTCAGGTGCTCGGTGGGGGTGACGATCGTGACGGCCTCGACGGTGCGGTCCGAAAGCAGTTCGGCGGCGATCCGGAGGCCGAAGACGGTCTTGCCCGCGCCCGGCGTCGCGACCGCGAGGAAGTCCTTCGGCCGGCTCGACAGGTACTTCGTGAGCGCTCGGCGCTGCCAGGCGCGCAGCGGGCGCGCGGTGGAGTCCTTCTCTGCGGGCGGCGCCCCGAGGACCGGCTGGGTCGTCTCGGACAAAACTCGGTTCACCCCCTCCTCGGGCCGCTCGGCGCGGCCGTGACGTGCGAAAACCCCCACTGTGGCACCGGCTTCGCCGCCGGGCGCCGCGATGAGGGCACGTCGGCCAGCTTACCTTCCGCGCCCGCGGGCGCCGGGCACCGCCACGGGTGGTGTCCTCCGACACGCCCCCTCTCGGCGGGGGTGACGAGCCAAAACCGCGCGCATGGACCATGCTGGGACACACCATGGGCGAGGTGACACCGGACGCCGGCGAGGCAGAGCCGAAGAAGAGCGTGCCGGAGAAGACCGTGCGCAGGGGGCCGTGGCGGCTGCTCACCCGCACGCTCGCGAAAGCGTGGGAGGGCAACATCTTCTCCGAGGCCGCCGAGGCGGCCTTCTGGCAGACGCTGTCGCTTCCGCCGCTGCTGCTCGGGCTGCTCGGCAGCGTCGGGTTCATCGGCGAGTGGTTCGGCCAGAACGTGGTCACCGCGGTGCACGACCGGATCATCACCTTCAGCCACACCATCTTCAGCGCGAACGCGGTGCAGGAGATCATCGAACCGACGGTGAACAGCATCCTCACCGTCGGCAAGGGCGAGATCGTGTCCGTGGGCTTCGTCATCTCGCTGTGGGCGGGCTCGTCGGCGATGTCGTCGTTCGTGGACGCGATCACCGTCGCGCACGACCAGTACGGCGTCCGCAACGAGGTGTGGCAGCGGATTTTCGCGCTGCTGCTGTACCTGTGCGCGCTGATCGGGCTCGTGGTCGGGCTGCCGCTGCTGGCGATCGGGCCGGACCTGCTGCCGGAGTTCTTCCCGGTCGACTGGCGTCCGACGGTCTCCTCCTGGGTCGGCACGCTCTACTACCCGGTGCTGGGCGTGATGATCGCGCTCGCGCTGACGACGCTGTACAAGCTCGCGCTCCCTCGCCGGCTGCCCTGGCACCGAGGACTGCCGGGCGCGATGCTGGCCGGCGTGGTCTTCCTGGTGTCGAGCATCGGGCTGCGGATCTACCTGAACTGGATCACCAAAACCGGCTACACCTACGGCGCGCTGGCCGCGCCGATCGCGTTCCTGCTGCTGATGTTCTTCATCGGCCTCGCCGTGGTCGGCGGCGCGTACTTCAACAGCGCGATCCAGGAGCTGTGGCCCGCGAAGGCGACCCGGCGGCAGCGGCGCAAGTGGCGGCGGCTGGAGATGGAGCGCGCGACCGAGCGGATGCGGGCCGAGGAGGGCCGCAAGCTGTGGGACCGTACGACGATGCCGTTGCGGCGGCCGAAACGGCACCCTGAAGACGACACTGCCGACGCCGAGTCCGAGGCGCCGAACGGCACCGAGGTGAAGCACGCCGAATCGGAGACCGTGCAGCTCGCGAGGCCCGAGCGGGCCGACGAGCGAGCCGGTTCCGAGCCGTCTCCCGGCCCGGAACCGCGCCAGCACCGCCCGCAGCAGGGCTGAGCGCGGGGGCGTCAGCCCTGGCGGAACCGCCACGTCTTGCTGTCGAACGCGATGCAGACGCTCGGCGACATCACGACCACGCGCAGGGTGCCGTCGCGCTCGTCGTAGTCGATGCCCTCGACCTCGAAGTTGCCGCCGCAGCCGCTTTCCAGCGGAAGCTGGCCGAGCGAGGTGACGTGCCCGGTGACGTCGGCGCCGGAGACCGGACCGGAGAGATCGACCTGCAGCAAGGGTTTGGTGGTGCCGAAGAGGCTGCCGTCCGGGTCGTCGGAGGAGCACATCATCCGGGTCGCGGACACGAAGTCGCAGCCCTGGACGTCGCGCACCGGGTGGTCGAGCCGGACCGCCGAGGCGTACGGCAGGTTCTGGCCGGGATCGGTGGCCGCGACGCCGGGCATCGGGTAGACGAGCAGGCGGTCCATCGTGCCCCACTCGCCGGACACCAGCCAGCGCGCGTCGGGCGACACCGCGGCGAACGAATTGTTGTTGGCCTCCCACGATTCCAGCGCGTGCTGGTAATCGGCGCGGGAACCGTCCGGGGCCTCGACGCGGAAGAGCTTCGCGCCGCGGTCGTCACGCTGATAGGGCTCGACGTACCAGCCCTTCGCGGACCCCGGGTCGCCGATGTGGTTCCAGCCCTTCGCGGCCAGACCCGGGTCGACCGTGCCGATGCCGGTGTAGCGGATGCTCGTGCCCGAAGGGCGCTCGACAGTGGCGAGGCCCTGGCTTTCATCAAGCGGACGGGCGCGATCTGAGCCGACAGTGGTCCACCCGGTCACCGCATTCGCGGCACCCGCCGCGACGGCGCTGAAGGCGGACAGCAAGACGACGAGGGAAAGCACGATCCCGGTTGCGCGCATGCGGGGACACTCCTGCGGGGAGGCGACTGGCCGGACTGCAGGTCTACCAGTTCCTCCCCGGGTGCACAGCCACCGAGTGAAGGATTTTCACCTTTGTTCCCGCGCACCGGGACGCGCGGGAAACGATCAGTCGTCGCCGCCGGGACGGAGGCCCTCGTAGATCTTCTTGCACTTGGGGCAGACCGGGGACCCCGGCTTGGGCGACTTCGTGACCGGGAAGACCTCTCCGCAGAGCGCCACGACGTGCGTGCCCATGACCGCGCTCTCGGCGATCTTGTTCTTGCGCACGTAGTGGAACATCTTCGGGGTGTCGTCGTCGGTCGACTCGGTGCTGTCGGTCTCCGGCTTGGTCAGCGTTTCGGTGCTCACCCCACCATCATGCCTCAGCGCCGCGCCCGCGGTCATGCCCGGCTAGGCTCGTCTGACCTGCCAAGGGACCCCTCAGGAGCCCGGATGCCGCACGAGTCCGCACCCCGGTGGCACAGCGCGCTCGCCCGCCTCGGCGGCGACCACCACGTCGGCCACGACGCCTGGGCCGACCTCGAAACGCGCTACACCGAGTCCCACCGCCGCTACCACGACCTAGCCCACGCCACCGCCGTCGCGCACGACGCGGAGCAGCTAGCGGCCGACCTGCCCTTCCATGAACGCGCCGTCGTCGTCCTCGCCGCGTGGGCGCACGACGTGGTCTACGACGCCGTACCCGGTCAAGACGAACAGCGCAGCGCCGAATGGCTGCGTCACTGGCTTACTCGCGCAGGGGTTGCCGACACGCACATCGACCAGGCCGAAGCACTCGTACTCGCCACAGCCGCCCACGAAGCACCCGAAGGCGACTTCGCCGCAGCAGCCCTCCTCGACGCCGACCTAGCCATCCTCGGCGCACCGCCTACCGCGTACGCCGTGTACGTCGACAACGTGCGCCAGGAGTACGCGCGCTACCCCGACGACGCCTGGGCGACCGGCCGCGCCGCGGTCCTCGAAAGCCTCCTCGACCGGCCCGCGCTGTACCTCACCGAAGCCGCCCGCTCACGCTGGGAATCCGCCGCGCGGCGAAATCTGCGGGCAGAGCTGACCCGATGCCGCAGCGCACGCGGCGATCACAGATGATGTCCGGTCGTGACCACCCAGACCACTCCCCTGTTCGTCCACGAGGAAGTCGCCTCGGCGTTGCGCGACGGTCACCCCGTCGTCGCCCTTGAGAGCACGATCCTCTCGCACGGCCTCCCGTACGGACGGAACCTCGACGTCGGCCGCCGAATCGAGCAAACCGTGCGCGACGGAGGCGCCATTCCGGCCACCATCGCCGTGCTGGACGGACGGCCGGTCATCGGCCTCTCCGCTGCCGAACTGGAGCGCGTCTGCGCCCCGGACGCCGAACTGGACAAACTGTCCCTGCGCGACCTGGGCCCAGCGGTCGGCCTGGGCCGCTCCGGCGCGACGACGGTCGCCGGCACCTCCGCCCTCGCCGCAGCAGCCGGAATCGGCGTCTTCGCGACCGGCGGCCTAGGCGGCGTGCACCTGGGCGCGGCACAGAGCTGGGACGTCTCCGCAGACCTCGGCGTCCTCGCCAAGGTGCCCACCGTGGTCGTGTGCTCCGGCGTGAAGTCGGTCCTGGACATCCCCGCCACCCTTGAGGTCCTGGAAACGAACTCGGTCCCCGTCCTCGGCTACCGCACCGACGACTTCCCCGCCTTCTACCTCCGCTCCTCAGGCCACCCCGTCGGCTGGCGCGTAGAGGACGCGAAACAAGCCGCCGCGGTAATCTCCGCCCACCGCCGCTACGCGAATTCCGGCGTACTGCTGACAAACCCGATCCCCGCGGAGTCCGAAATGGACCGTGCCCTGCACGACCGCCTCTTGCGAGAGGGTTTGGCAAAACTGGCCGACGCCGACGTACACGGCGCAGACGTGACTCCCGTGCTGCTGGAGCACTTCCACACCGCCAGCGAAGGGGTCAGCATCGACGCGAACGAAGCGCTGGTGCTCTCCAACGCCAAACTGGCGACCGAAGTAGCGGTGGCCCTGTCGTGACCGGAATCGTAGTAGTAGGCGACGCAGGCCTGGACGTAGTAGCCCGACACGACCAGCCCCTCCCCCACGGCGGCGACGCAAGAGCGGCAATCCGCTTCACCGGCGGCGGAGCGGGAGCGAACACCGCCCTGTGGCTGCGTTCCCTGGGCGCGGAAACCACCCTGGTAGCCCGAATCGGCGACGATTCCGGCGGCCGCCTGATCAAGGCGGAGCTGGAAGCCGCCGGAGTCCGCTGCGCCTTCGCCACGGACCCCGAAGCCCCGACCTGCTGCGTAGTCGTGCTGGTCGACGGCGAAGGCCAACGCAGCATGCTCGCCGACCGAGGCGCGAACAAACGCTTCGCCCCCGAAGACGTCACGCCCGAGTCGCTGACCGGCTCCACCCACCTGCACCTGTCTGGCTACGTCCTGCTGGACCCGTCCTCCCGCCCCGCAGGCCTAGCCGCACTGGCCGCCGCGAAGAAAGCGGGCCTGACCACTTCCGTGGACCCCCAAGCAGCCGCCCACATCCACGACCCCGCAGCCTTCCTGGACGACGTACGCGGCACCGACCTCCTCATGCCGAACACCGAGGAACTAGTCGCCCTGACCGGCTCCGCAGACCCGTCCTCCGCCACCGAACTGCTAGCCGCGGTCGGCGCAGTAGTAGTCACCGCAGGCCTGGACGGCGCGAGCTGGATCGACGCAACCGGCGTCGCCTCAGTCCCCGCAGTAGAAACAACCTGCGTGGATTCGACCGGCGCGGGCGACGCCTTCGACGCAGGCGTCCTCACCACCTGGCTGGCCGGAAAGTCCACAGTGGACGTCCTGCGCGCAGGCACCCGACTAGGCGCACTGGCAGTAAGCCGAATCGGCCCCCAACCCTGACGCGCATTCCGTGAGGGGAACCCTCACGGACTCTGATTCCCTCAGGGTTCCCCTCACGACCCACCCCCCGCCACCGCAACGCCCCAATGTGGCGTTCGGTGCATCCCGCGCACCCAATGTGGCATTCGGTGCGTCACATGCACCCAACGCCACATTGGGGCGCTAGCCCCCGCCACCACCCAAACCGCAGCCGACGCACCCAACGAGCGAGGCACCCACACCGCCCCCGCACCCCGGTACGAAGCCGAAATGCACAATCAAACTTCGGGGTGCCCCACGCAACGATGGGCGCAATGTCGCCCCCAGGCGACGAGCTACCCGTCAATCACCCGATGCTTCCGCCCCTCGATCTGCCGAGCATCCCGCGCATACCGATTGACCTTCTCCGATTTCCGCGGCGGCCGATCATTGGCGATCAGCACGGCAATCCAAGGCAACGGAATAGAAATCACCAAAAACAAAATCGCCAGCCACCACGTGTGATAAGTCAACCCGGCCAGCACAAGACAAGGAATACGACACACCATCATAATGACGTACTTCCGCTTCCGCGCCGCCAGTTGATCATCCAGCGACGGCTCGGCCTCGGTGATCAGCACAGGCTCGGGGCGGGGATCCGGTCCGTGGGGTGCGTTCACAGCACCACCTCCGTGTTCCATCGTCTCACTCACCGCCCTTCCGCGACACCCGGGCGAGCGAACCGGGACAAAGCAGCGACGACCAGCGTCTCCACCCCGGTCCGCAACGTCGGATGCAACACCGGCGCGAACTTGGACGAGTGATTCGAGGGCACGTCAGTCTCAAACCGCCCTTCCGTCATCGCGGTGATCACCTGCTGCGCGTCAAACCCGCCGACCAGCCAAAACACCGACGGAACCCCAGCCGCCCGGCCGAACTCGCTGAAGTCCTCACTGCCGGTGACCAACGGCGCGGGCATCGTCGCCTCAGCACCGAAGTGCCCCTGAAACACCTCAGTCAGCTCGTCCGACGCGGCAGCGTCGTTCGCCGTGACCGGATAAGACGCAACGACCTCCACGGTCGGCGGCTGAGGCGCCCCCGCGGCCGCGGCCTCCCCGTTCACAATCCGCTCGATCGCCTTACGCAGCCGCAGCAACACAGCGTCGTCAAAGGCGCGAGTATTGACCTCCAGCACGGCATGGTCAGCAATCACATTCGCTGCAGTCCCGACATGCATCGAGCCAACGGTCACCACCGCAGGCTCAGTCGCCGCGATCTCCCGCGACACGATCGTCTGCAGCTTCAGCACCACAGACGCCGCCAGCACCGCCGGGTCAACCGTGGTTTCCGGCCGCGACCCATGCCCGCCGCGACCGTGCAGGGTGATTCGCAGGTTCTCCGTCGCAGCCATGATCACCCCGGGACGAGTCAGCACCCACCCGGCCGGACCAGGCACGATGTGCTGCCCGAAGACCACGTCAGGACGGCCGACCCGCTCGAAAAGACCATCCTGGACCATCCCGGCCGCACCGTCCCCAACCTCCTCACCAGGCTGGAACACCGCGAGCAACGTGCCGGACCACTCGTCCCGCGAAGCCGCGAGGACATGCGCGGCGCCCGAGAGCCACGTCGCGTGCATGTCGTGTCCGCAGGCATGCATCAGCGGCACGTCGCGGCCCTCGGAGTCGACGCCGCGCGCAGTGCTCGCGTACGACAGCCCCGTCTGCTCCTCGACCGGCAACGCGTCGATGTCCGCGCGAAGCAGCACAGTCGGTCCTTCGCCGTTGCGCAGGACGCCTACGACGCCAGTGCGACCGATGCCGGTGTGCACCTCGAAGCCGTCTTCAGTCAGCCGTCGGGCCAGCTCCGCCGCTGTCCGGGTTTCGGTGAACGCCAGCTCGGGATGACGGTGCAGATCGACGTACAGCGCTTCAAGCTCCGGCAGTGCCGCTTCAAGCGGAGCCAGGACACGCTCGGTGGTCTCGGTGGTCACGATGCTCATCGTGGCAGGCTTACCCACCGTGAGCACGAACACGCCTCTTCCTGACCTTTCCGACGACGTCTGCGCGCGGTTGCGCGAAGCGTTCCGACGCACCGGCTACGACGCTGACGGCGTCGTCGACGCGCTCGGCGGCGCGGCGCACACGGCGCTCGGCCGCGGCGAGCCCGAACCCGCCCGCCGCGCGAGCCTCGACGCTGGGGACCTCGGCGTCTTCATCCGGCTGTTCCTGCTCGGTCTCGCCGAGCCGGAGAAGACGGTCTCGTCGGCGTTCGCCCCGCTCAGCGCGGACGACGCGGTGGCCGCGGGCATCCTGCGGGCCGTCGAGGACGAGTTCCGCGCCGCGCTCGACATCCGCCCGCACGGCGACGACGACGGCTCGTGGTGGGTCGTCTCCGACCTCGACGCCGACATGCTCGGCCACGTCGTGCCCGAGGACCACGTGCTCGGCGTCGGGCACGCGTCGCTGAGCCTGATCCGCGCGACCAGCCGCCGCCCGGTCGGCACCCTGCTCGACCTGGGCACCGGCAACGGCGTCCAGGCGCTGCACGCGACCCGGCACGCGCAGCGGGTGACCGCGACCGACGTGTCGGCCCGCGCGCTCGCGCTCGCTGCGGGCACGTTCCGGCTGAACGAGCTGGACGTCGAACTGCTGCGCGGCGAGTGGTTCGCGCCGGTCGCGCGCCGCCGGTTCGACCAGGTGGTGTGCAATCCGCCATTCGTGGTCGGCCCGCCGCGCGTCGACTACACCTACCGCGACTCCGGTCTGGCCGGCGACGACGCGAGTGCGCTGGTCGTCCGTCAGCTGCCGAGCTTCCTCAACGACGGCGGCACCGGCCAGCTGCTCGCGTCGTGGCTGCACCGACGCGGCGAAGACTGGGGCGACCGCGTCGCGCGCTGGCTGCCGTCTGAGACCGACGCCTGGTTCGTACAGCGCGACGTCGCCGACCCAGGCCTGTACGTCGGCACCTGGCTGCGTGACGAAGGCATCGACCCGCGCTCGCCCGAAGGACGCGCGAAGGCTGCGGCGTGGCTCGACTGGTTTACCGAAAACGACGTACAGGGCATCGGTTTCGGCTTCGTGACGCTGCGGCGCGCGAACGGTCAGACGCCGACTGTTGTCTGCGAAGACCTGCGACAGGCTTACGACGACCCGCTGGGCCCCGAGGCAGCGAACTGGCTCGATCGCGTCGAGTGGCTGCGTACGCACGGCGACAATGTGTTGGACGTAGCGTTTCGGGTACCCGAAACAGTGCTGCTCGAACGCGTCGATTCACCCGGCGACGAAGGCTGGGAAACGACCGTGCGCCGGCTGCACCGCACTGACGGACCGGGTTGGCAGCACGAGGTCGACGAACTCACGACGCGGCTTCTCGCGGGTTGCCGCGGTGCGTTGCCGCTATCGGATCTGCTGGACCTGCTGTCCGCCGCGCAGGGCCTCGATTCGGCCGAACTGACCGCCTCGGCGTTGCCGATTGTCCGCGAGCTCGTGCGGCACGGGATGCTCGTGCCCGGTTCGCCGCAGTGAGGGCGGTGGCGGCGCGGGTCACCCGCGCGAGCGTGACCGTCGCGGGGGAGATCACTGGAGAGATCAAGGAACCGGGGCTGCTCGTGCTGCTGGGCGTGCACCGTGACGACGATCTCGGAAAAGCCGAAACGATGGCCCGCAAACTTCACGAACTCCGGTTGCTGCGCGACGAAGAATCCTGCGCGACGACCGGTGCGCCGCTGCTTGTGGTGTCGCAGTTCACGCTCTACGGCGACACCCGCAAGGGCCGTCGCCCGTCGTGGACCGCCGCCGCCCGGCCGGAAATCGCCGAACCCCTGGTGGACGCCGTGGTCGCGGAACTGCGCGGCCGCGGCGCGACCGTCTCGACCGGACGGTTCGGCGCGGAGATGGCGGTGGAAAGCGTGAACGACGGCCCGTTCACCGTTCTCGTTGAGGTCTAGACCACATTGGAACGGGGCGCGTAACATCGAAGGCACAGCGCGCGATTCGCACGCATTTCCCGGGGCGGTGCGGTTCTCAGCAAAACCTCAGTTTTGGTGGAGCAACCGCGAGGCGGGTACGCCCGTCCTCATTTCAGCGAGCCGGGAACGTTTCAGCTTCCCGGGGCGTTGAGACCAGTGTCCAGCCAAGCCGGCTGGGCCCGCGGACACGGGATTCCACAGGCCCCGTCCCGCAGGCGCCGGCGAGACACGTTCAGCCCGTGACCGGGGAGGCAGAATGTCAGTCCAGACTCTCGAACGCGAAGCGCGCGGGATTCGCGAGCGCCGGATTCCAGCACAGCAGACCGAGGAGCGTCCGAGCGTGGGGGCGCTCACCGACGCCGACCTCGACGCCCAGAGCCCCGCCGCCGACCTGGTGCGCGTGTACCTGAACGGCATCGGCAAGACCGCGCTGCTCACCGCGGCCGACGAGGTCGAGCTGGCGAAGCGGATCGAAGCCGGGGTCTTCGCCCAGCACATGCTCGACACCGTCGAGGACCTCACGGCCCAGCGCCGCAAGGAGCTGCGCGCGCTGATCCGCGACGGCCACACCGCGAAGAACCACCTGCTGGAGGCGAACCTCCGGCTCGTGGTGTCGCTCGCGAAGCGCTACACCGGCCGGGGCATGCCGCTGCTCGACCTGATCCAGGAGGGGAACCTGGGCCTGATCCGCGCGGTGGAGAAGTTCGACTACTCCAAGGGATTCAAGTTCTCCACGTACGCCACGTGGTGGATCCGCCAGGCCATCACCCGCGGCATGGCGGACCAGGGCCGCACGATCCGGCTGCCGGTCCACCTGGTCGAGCAGGTGAACAAGCTGGCCCGGATCCGCCGCGACCTGCACCAGCAGCTGGGCCGCGACGCGACGCACGAGGAACTGAGCTCCGAATCGGGCATTCCGGTGCACAAGATCTCCGACCTGCTCGACCAGTCGCGCGACCCGGTGAGCCTCGACATGCCGGTGGGCACCGAGGAAGACGCCCCGCTGGGCGACTTCATCGAGGACTCGGAGGCGACCGACGCCGAGAGCGCCGTGATCTCCGGTCTGCTGCAGGACGACCTTCGTCGTGTCCTGGCGACGCTGGACGACCGCGAACAGCACGTCATCCGGCTGCGCTACGGCCTCGACGACGGCCAGCCGCGCACCCTCGACCAGATCGGCAAGCACTTCGGCCTGTCCCGCGAGCGCGTGCGGCAGATCGAGCGCGAGGTCATGGCGAAGCTTCGCCAAGGCGAGCGCGCCGACCGGCTGCGGGCGTACGCCAGCTGAGTTTCTTCCCTCTCCGGGGCCAGGGTTCGGGGCCCGGGTCCCGGAGAGGGCGGAGAAGCCGGCCGGCGAGCTGATTCGGGCTGCCGCGGCGGGCTGACCGGGCGTGGGGTCCGGTGAGCGCGGTTCGCCGCGAGCACGCGGGCAGGCAGGCCGGGGTTTCCGTCGGGGACCGGGTGGGGCCTGGTCGGGCGGGGCGGAATCCTCTGGCCAGATCCATCTTTTCGGTGGGCAGCGGTGATGCCGCTGGCAGCGATGTCAATGCGCAGCGGGTGGGGCTGCTGGCTGCCGTCTCGGCGGGCAGCGGGCGATGCCGCTGGTTGCGATCTCGGCAGGCAGCGGGCAGCGCTGCCGGTAGCGATCTCAGTCGGCAGCGGATAGTGCCGCCATCACGGCGGGCAGCAGGTGGTGCCCGCCGGTCGCGATCTCAGTCAGCAGCGGGCGGACGGTGCCGCCGGTAGCGACCTCAGTCGGCAGCGGACGGTGCTGCTGGCCGCGATCTCGGTACGCAGCGGGCGGTGCCGCCGGTAGCAATTTCAGTCGGCAGCGGATGGTGCCGCTGGCCGCGATCTCAGTCAGCAGCGGGCGGACGGTGCCGCCGGCTGCAGAGAACCCTCGGTTCGATCTCCGGACCGGGGGTTTTGTCGTGTCCAGGCCCGGATTTCGCCCGCCTCGGCCGTCTCGGCGCCCGGTTGTCTCGGCACCCGCTTCATTAGCCGTCTGGCGATCGCCGAGCATTTGCCGACAAATCACCTCATCAACACCACCAGCCTCATCAGTCACTTGAGCCTCACCAGCCCCTTTAGCCCCACTAGAGCACACGATCCTCCTTCCGTGCCCCGATTTCTCCCGTTGATCCGGTTTCCGCTGATACCCACCGCAATCCCGTCACCACTCTGTGCACCCGATGGTGGAATTCGCGTCTCGTTCGCGTTTGGCGGTTCCGGGCGCTGGGTAGCAAGCGTTCGCGACCCCCGCTGTGCGGCGTCCGGTCAACGCGCCGGCGGGGGTCCCGTTAGTCACGCGGGGCGGGTGTGTGCGCATCCGGTCCGCTTTCCCCGGGAGGTCGGGTCCGTCGGGGTGGGCCCGGCCTCCCGACCATGCCTGCCCGAAACCCGCGGGGAGCGCCGCCGGCGTGCGCTATCCCACAGCGTCCCCGCGCCCGTGCGACCGGGCGGAACCCGCTGAGTACCGTGAGCCAATCCCGATCAGGGCAAAGGAGCCTCGCTGTGCCGCCCACCACGTTCCAGCACACCGAAGTCCTGCCGCTCGGCAAGGACACCACCACCGAATACCGGCTGGTCACCGCCGACGGCGTCGAGACCGTCGAAGCCGCCGGGCGGAAGTTTCTGAAGGTCGATCCGGAAGCGCTGACGACGCTCGCTCGCACGGCGATCACCGACATCCAGCACCTGTTGCGTACGTCACACCTGCAGCAGCTGCGCTCGATCGTCGACGACCCCGAAGCCAGCGGCAACGACCGGTTCGTCGCGATGGACCTGCTCCGCAACGCGGCCATTTCGGCAGGCGGCGTGCTGCCGATGTGCCAGGACACCGGCACCGCGATCGTCATCGGCAAGCGCACTGAGGGCGTGCTGTCCGGCGGCGACGACGAGCGCGCGCTCTCGCAGGGCATTTTCGACGCCTACCAGCAGCTCAACCTGCGGTACTCGCAGATGGCCCCGATCAACTTCTGGGAAGAGCGCAACACCGGCACGAACCTGCCCGCGCAGGTCGAGCTCTACCACAAGGACAGCGACGCGACGGACCCGTCGTACGAATTCCTGTTCATGGCCAAGGGCGGCGGCAGCGCCAACAAAACCTTCCTGTACCAGGAAACCAAGGCGGTCCTGAACCCGAAGCGCCTCGCCCGGTTCCTGGACGAGAAGCTGCGCAGCCTCGGCACCGCCGCGTGCCCGCCGTACCACCTGGCGATCGTCGTCGGCGGCATGTCGGCCGAGTTCAACCTCAAGGTCGCGAAGCTCGCCTCCGCGCGCTACCTGGACAACCTGCCTGCCGAGGGTTCCGAACTGGGCCACGCGTTCCGCGACCGCGATCTCGAGCAGCAGGTGCTGGAGATGACGCGCCAGTTCGGCATCGGCGCCCAGTTCGGCGGCAAGTACTTCTGCCACGACGTCCGGGTGATCCGCCTCCCCCGCCACGGCGCGAGCTGCCCGGTCGGCGTCGCGGTGTCCTGCTCGGCCGACCGCCAGGCGAAGGCGAAGATCACCGAAGAGGGCGTGTTCATCGAACAACTCGAACGCGACCCGGCCCGCTTCCTCCCGGACGTCACCGAGGACGACCTGTCCGACGAGGTCGTGTCGGTCGATCTGAACCAGCCGATGGACCAGATCCGCGCGCAGCTGGCGCAGCTGCCGGTGAAGACGCGCCTGTCCCTGACCGGCCCGCTGGTCGTGGCGCGCGACATCGCGCACGCCAAGATCGCCGAGCGCCTGGACGCCGGCGAGGAGATGCCGCAGTACCTCCGCGACCACCCGGTCTACTACGCGGGCCCGGCGAAGACCCCCGATGGCTACGCGTCCGGCTCGTTCGGTCCGACCACGGCCGGCCGGATGGACTCGTACGTCGCCCAGTTCCAGGCCGCGGGCGGCTCGCTGGTGATGCTGGCGAAGGGCAACCGCTCGAAGCAGGTCGCCGCCGCGTGCAAGGAACACGGCGGCTTCTACCTTGGCTCGATCGGCGGCCCGGCCGCACGGCTGGCGAAGGACTGCATCAAGAAGGTCGACGTCCTCGAGTACGCCGAACTCGGCATGGAAGCAGTCTGGAAAATCGAGGTCGAAGAGTTCCCCGCGTTCATCGTCATCGACGACAAGGGCAACGACTTCTTCTCCGAAACCAGCGAACCAGTACTGCAAATCAGCTTCCGCTGATCTCAAGGCACGCCGAGGTCACCCGGGAAACATCCCGCCCAACCGGGCGAGAGTCTTCTCGATGGCCTCGGCGTTGCGCTTGGGGAACCCCAGCAACCGAATCGCGAGCGGCGACCGGGCAGTAGACCAGTCGAAGGTCTCGGTGACCTCGGTGCGCCCGTCCCCCGTCGGCTCGAGCAGCCAGCGCCACCGATGCCCGGAGAAGTGCCGCCAGGCAATCAGCCGATTCTCCTCGAACTCGACCACGGTGTTCTGAATCCGATACGGCGCCCCCATCCGCATCTCCATGCCGAACTCGGCCCCCAACGACAACCGATCCGGCGCCGCCCCACGACTGGCGCGCACCGTGCCGGACCCGTCAATGAGCGGATGCTGAGCCGGATCAGCAAGCAACGCGAAAATCCGTTCCGGCGCGGCAGCGACCACCGCACTGCGCGAAACCTGGCGAGTTCCCATAGCCGCAAAGCCTAGAGCCGCACGCACGGCGGGGCCATCGACGCACCCCCGAACAGCCCCGGACAGCCCAACGAGTCCACTGTGGACTGCCAGAAAAGTACGTGAGGGGAACCCTGAGGGACTCTGAGTCCCTCAGGGTTCCCCTCACGGACCACCCACCGCCGCAACGCACCCAACGCCACATTCGGTGCATCCCACGCACCCAACGCGGCATTCGGTGCGTCACATGCACCCAACGCGGCATTCGGTGCGTCACATGCACCCAATGTGGCATTCGGTGCGTCACATGCACCCAACGCCACATTGGGGCGCAAGCCCCAACCCCCCGCGAACCGCAGCCGATGCACCCAACCGTCAAAGCACCCACCCCACCCCCAACCCCGATACGAAGCCGAAAACACGGCGCGGGGGTGCTTGTCAAGGCATCTTTCCCGCCTTGACAAGCACCCCCGCGCCGTAGTCACCATCAGCTTCGGGGTGGTGGCCCCATCCCGGGCGCAATGTCGCCGCCAGGCGACGAGCCGGATAACCCCCCGACGAAGTCATCCGGCAGCACGGTCACCGAGGAGCGGACTGCTTCAAAACCACAGTCCTCTCCCCCAACGGCGCTCCCAACGCCACCGAAATCACCGGATGCCGCAAGTCCATCGTGCACATCTGCCCGGTCTGCGCCTTGGTCTCGCTCAAATCCACCACCACCTTCTGGGCACTCTGCTCAACAGCCTCACCGAGCGCATGCCCGCACCCCCCTTCCTCGGCCCGCACCACCAAAACCGTCCCCCCGTTGTCCGAATAGACCTCCTTGGGGAACGTCTTGGGCAACGCCGCCCCGTCCACCCGGTTGTCCGGCACCCGCTGGGCCCCTTGCGGGGGGTCGAACTGGGGTTTGCCCGGCGGTGGCACCGAGGTCGAGGTGCCGGCGCTGCCGCTCGGCGGCGCGGTCTCGGTCCCGGACGCCGGTGCGTTCGCCATGCTCGTCGGACTGCCGCACGCGGCCGCCATCGTGAGCACCAGTGCCGCGCCCGCCAGTCGTGTCGTTCCGATCAGCTTCGTCGAGTACCTCATGATCCCTGGACGGATCGACCGCCCCGAGGGGTTGCACCCGATCTTCACGGACCCGGCTTCAACACCAATTCCCGCCCGCCCAGGGGCGCGGCAAGCCGGACCGGCAACGAAATCTCCCGCACATGCATCGGGCACATCTGTCCGTGCGGGGCCTTGGTAATCGTCACGAGCACGACAACCTGAGCAGCCGTCTGCTCCGCTGCCTTCGCACTGAGCTTGTCGCAGCCGCCCTCTTCAGCCTGGATCACCACCACCGAGCCGCCTTCAGCGAGCGTGACGTCGTGCGGGTACCCAGCAGGAAGAGCCGAAGCATTGATCTGCCCAGCAGCAGGTGCGGTATCCCCAGGCGGCACGCCCTGCGTAGGACGGCTCTTCGGCGGCCCCGACGCCGGCGGCGGCGCGACCGACGGCGAAGAAGAGGTCGGTGGCGGCGAGGAAACCGACACCGGACTGGACGCCGAACCGGAGGAGGAAACCGGCGCGGCGGTAGTCCCGTTGCTTCCGCACGCCGCGACAGTCAGCAGCAGCGCGCTCGCTCCCACGATTTTCCCTGTAGTCCGCATGTATCGCGGACGGAATCGAGGGCCCGGAGGTTGCACCGGCGCGCGAAAACTATTTCACCGGGCGGAAGCCTTCCCTCGCACCAGCCCCAGCAGCACCACCCCGGCCAGAGTCACCACCAGCAACAGCACCGTGCTCGCCGACGCGAGAAACACCTGTCCCCGATCGGTGAGGGAGAAAATGGTCGCGGGGAGCGTCCGCCAGTCCGGCGGGTACAGCATCATCGTCGCGCCCAATTCGCCCATCGACATCGCCAGCGCCAAACCGGCCGAAGCTGACATCGCGGGCAGCAGCACCGGCAACCGGACTCGCAGCAGCACCCGCAACGGACGTGCGCCGAGACTCGCCGCGGCCTGCGCGAGCAGCGGGTCAACGCGTTGCAGCGCGGCGGAAACCGTGCTGTACGCGAAGGGCAGCAGGATCATCAGGTGTCCGGCGAGGACGATCCAGCGCGTGCCGTTGAACGCCACCGGCGGACGGCTGAACGCCACGAGCAACGCCAGCCCCAGCACCACCGACGGCACCGCGATCGGCAGGTGGAACAGCGAATCCGCGATCCGGCGCAGCCGCGGCGGCGCGTGGTCGACGGCCAGCGCGGCCCAGGTCCCGATCAGCACCGAGACCAGCGACGTGATCACGCCGGTCTGCACGCTCACCGACAGGCTCGCGAACGTCTCGCCGGACAACGCCTCGGCGTAATGCGCCCCGGTGAGCCCGCTCGGCAGCACGCCCGTCCAGCTCCCGGCGAACGACGCCACCACGATCATCACCAGCGGCGCGGCCACCACACCGAGGAAAACCACACCGAACACCAGCCATACCAGCAACCGGCTACGCCGCGTCCACAGCAGCACGACGGCCTCCCCTTCCGACCACTCGCCGGTAAACCGTGTAGAGCACCAGCGACAGCACCACGTTCACCACCGCGACCACCGACGCGGCCGGGAAGTCGAACGTGACGATTCCCTTGCCGTACACCAGCATCGGCAACGTCGAGACGCCCTTGGCACCGAGGAACAGCACAATGCCGAACTCGTTCATCGTCAACAGCAGCACCAAACACGCACCGGACGCGAGCGACGGCAGCGCTTCCGGAAGCACGACTCGCCACAACACCCGGCCTGGTCGCGCGCCGAGACTCGCCGCCACATCCAGTTGCGCCGACGGAACTTGGCTGAACGCGGCGAGTGCGGGCCGCATCACGAACGGCGTGTAGAAGGTGATCTCGGCGAGCAGCACACCCCATGGCGAGTACAGAAACCCAGCGGTGCCAAAGACTCCCGCGCCGCCGTAAAGGAACGTGAAGGCCAGCGCGATCAGGAACGACGGGAACGCCAGCACCGTGTCGACCAGCCGGGCCAGCAGCGTCGCCCCGGGAAACGGGACGAACGCGACAACCAGCGCGAGAAACCCGCCGAGCAGCACACAGCCGACGGTGGAACCCAGGGCCAGCAACACTGTCTGCCACACCGCGCGGCCGAATTCCGGCGACGACAGCACTTGCGTCCATACCGAAAGCCCGAAACTGCCGTCCTGCGCGGTGAACGACTGCAGAATCACCAGCACGAGCGGGTAGCCGAAGAACCCGGCGACCACGATCGCGGGCGGGAGCAGCCAGCCGATCCGGTACCGGCGGGGCCGCGTGCCGCGACGGGTCGGGGCGAGCGCGGCGGTGCCGAGGGCGAGGCCGGTCATCCGCCTACCCCCACCAGCGGGCAACCGTCCGGAATGGACACTCCGACGCGGTCGCCGACCGCGGGCAGCACCGGACTGTCCGGGACCTCGGCGCGGATGTCGCAGACCTCATCGGTGAGCCGCAGGTCGAGCCGGTACCCGGAGCCGCGCCACTGCACGCCGCGGACGAGCGCCGGGAAAGTGTCCGGCCCGGGTTCGCCGACCGAAATCCGGTGCGGCCGCACGCCGAGCGCCACCGGCCGCTCCGGCTGGAGCGTGCCAGACGGTTCGGCGGACAGCTCACGCCCGGCCAGCCGGACCGTCGCGACCGAGCCGTCCGCGCGCACCAACTCGACTGGAATCAGGTTCGCCGCACCGAGGAAGCTCGCGGTGAACTCGGTGGCCGGACGGCGATAAAGCTGTTCGCACGGACCAAGTTCGACCAGCCGGGAATCGCGCAGCACGGCGATCCGGTCGGCGAGCGCGAGAGCTTCGCTCTGGTCGTGGGTGACGTAGATCAGCGTGGTATCCGGCAATTCGGCGCGCAGCCGCAGCAGCTCCGCGACCATGTCCTCGCGCAGTGCAGCGTCCAATGCGGACAGTGGCTCGTCAAGCAGCAGCACGTTCGGCCGGATCGCCAGCGCCCGCGCCAACGCGACCCGTTGCTGCTGCCCGCCAGACAGCTCCCGCGGATAGCGGCGCGCGTACTCGCTCATCCCCACTAGATCCAGCACCTCGCCGACGCGCTGCGTCACGTCCGCGCGGCGCATCTTGCGCGCCTTCAGTCCAAACGCGACATTGTCGGCAACGCGCTGGTGTGGGAAGAGCGCGTAACTCTGCACCACCACGCCGAGTCCGCGCCGGTGCGGCGGCAGATCGGTGACGTCCTGGCCGTCGAGCAGCACCCGTCCGGCGCTCGGCCGGAGGAACCCGGCGAGCGCCTTGAGCGCGGTCGACTTGCCGGAGCCGGACGGCCCCAGCAGCGCCAGCGTTTCGCCGCGCGCTACTGAGAGATCCAGCGGGGCAAGCGCTTGCGTCGCTCCGAAGTGGATGGATACGCCGCGGAACTCTACTGCCGGAGTCACTGTCCGGTGGCCTTCCGGTACGCGGCGAGGTCGGCGTCGAGACGGCCGAGGACGGAGTTCCAGTCCGGCGTCCAAATGTCCACTCCGGACATCGCGGCGGTGATCTTCTCCGCCTTCGGCCCCTGCGGTTTGACGTCGGAGCGGGCCGGGATGCCGTACGCGTCGCTGGCCTTCGCCTGGGTTTCCGGCGAGAACAGGAAGTCGAGCAGCTTGCGGGCGTTGTCCGAATGCGGCGCGTTGTTGACCAGACCGGCGAAGTACGGCAGCGCGAAGGTGGAACGCTTTCCCTGCGCGTCGGCCGGGAAGAACACCGAGAACCCGCCGCTCTTGTCGATCTCCGCGAGGTTCATCTGCAGGTCTCCGTTGGCGACGAGCACCTCGCCCTTCGCGACCTTCGGCTGCAGCTTGCCGGTGGACGACGACGGGCCGACGTTGTTGGCCTGCAGCTTGCCGAGGTATTCGAGCGCGCCTTGGTCGCCGAAGACGTGCTGAGCCTGCAGCAGCACCGCGGTGCCGTCGCCCGCCTGTCCGGGCGTGGAGTACTGGAGCTTGCCCTTGTACTTCGGGTCGAGCAGGTCGTTCCAGCTCTTCGGGGCCGGGTTCGCCTGCTGCGGGTTGTAGATGAAGCTGAGGTAGTTGTTCATCAGCGCGTAGTAGCGGCCCTGCGGGTCCTTCTGCGCGGCCGGAACCTGGTCGACGCCCTTCGGCGCGGACGTCGCGAGCAGGCCTTCCTTCGCCGCCTGCTGCACGAACGGCGGGAGCGTCACGAGGACGTCGGCCTGAGTGTTGGCCTTTTCCTTGCCCACGCGCGAAACGACCTCGGCGGAACCGGCGGTGACCGCCTGGACGGTGATTCCGGTCTGCTGCTTGAACTCGGCGAACCGGGCGTTGTACCAGTCTTCGAGGCCATCCGCGGTGTACACGGTGACGGTCTGGTCGCCGCCTGCGCCGCCCGCCGTGCCGCCGCAGGCGGACAGCAGGCCGGCGAGGGTCGCGACGAGAGCGACGACGGTCGCTTTCCGGATTCTCATGACTGGGTGGCTCCTTCAAGATCGAGCACGGCGGGGAGGGCGGAGACGGATTCGAGAACGTGGGTGGCGTGCGCGGCTTCCAGTTCGCCGCGGTTGCCGGCGCCGGTGAGCACTCCGGCGACGATTCCGGCACCGGCGGCGAGGCCGGTGCGGACATCAGTGGGGGTGTCGCCGACCACCGCGATGTTGCGGACGTCGGTGACCTGCAGCTTCAGCGCGACAGCGAGGATCAAGTCGGGATACGGACGGCCGCGCACGCCGTCGCCGGGCGCGAGCGCGAGGTCGGCGAGGTCGTGCCAGCCGAGCGCGTCCAGCAGCGCGCGCTGAGTCGTGGGCGCGAAACCGGTGGTCAGCGCGACGCGGACGCCCTTCTCCCGCAGGCTGCGGACGGTTTCCTCGGCGCCGGGAATCGGCTTGCACTCCCCCGCCGCGACCAGACGTCCGTACGAGCCTTCGAACTCGGCGTTCGCGCGCTGGGCGAGGTCTTCGTCGCCGAGCAGCGCGCGGAACACGGTGATCTTCGACTGGCCCATGGTTTCCCGGACGTAGTCGAGCATCCCGGCGTATCGTTCGTCCTCTTCGGACACTCCGGCGGCGGCGATCGCCGCGGTGAAAGCGCGTTCGACCAGTCCGTCGTCCGCGACGGTGGTTCCGGCCATGTCGAGCACGACGAGTTCGGTGGTCACCAGCTCAGCTCCTTTGCGGTGTCTTCGGCGATTGCGGGCGAGCAGGTCATGCCCCGGCCACCCGGGCCGGTGACGAGGAAAGCGTTGTCGGACAACCGTTCCCGGTGCACCACGGCGGCCTGGTCGGTTGCCTGCGCATAGACGCCAGCCCAGCGACGGCGGATCCGAGGCAGCGGGCGGCCGAGCAGCGCGCTCGCCACTTCGGCGAGGTGTTCGTACGGGTCTTCGGTGACGTCGAAGGAGAACGGCTGCGCGTACTCGTGCGTGTCGCCGATGGTGAGCGAGCCGTCGCGACGCTGGACCATCAGCAGCTGCATCGCGTTCTGGGCGGCGATTTCGCCCTGCGGCTGGCCTTCGTTCATCGCGTCGAGTGCCGCGCCGCGGTAGGCCGGGTAGTACCGGAAGCTGTCGCCGTCCGCGACGCTGGTGGGCAGCGGTTCGTCCAGCGGTTCGGTCTGCGCCATCTGCAACCGGACCCGCCGCACCGGGATCTCGCCCGCGATCTCGCGCACCAGCCCGCCGAGCCACGCGCCGGTGCAGAACACCACGGTGTCGCCTTCGTGGCGCTCGCCGTGGTCGTCGACGACGCCGTTTTCCGTCAGGTTCCGCACCTCGCGGCCGGGCAGCCACTGGTAACGACCGCTCGCCTTCAGCGCTTCGCGGAGAGCAGGCTGCGCCGTCCGCGGTTCGACCGCCGCGTCGCGCTCGCACCACAACGCACCGGCGAAGTTGCCGCGCAGAGCCGGGTTCAGCGCCCGGGTCTCGTTCGCGTCGAGGAGTTTGAAGCCGCGCTCAGCCGCCCCCGGCCCGGCGACGACCTCCTGCGCGACAGCCAGCTCGGCGTCCGTCCGCACGACCGTCAGCGAGCCGTTCGGCCGGAAACCCAGCGCGGGCACGCGTTCGCCGATCCGCTCCCACAGCTCCCGGGCGCGCACCGCCGTCTCCAGCTCCGGACCGGCGGCGCGACCGCCGACCCACACCAGCCCGAAGTTCCGGACGGACGCTCCACGCGCCTCCGGCTCGCGTTCGAGCTGGAGGACTTCGTGGCCGCGTTCCACGGCCTGCCAGGCGTGCTGGGTGCCGAGCACGCCGCCGCCAACGATGATGATTCGCACGGCCGCAACAGTCGCCGCCCGCGCTCAACGGAGCCTGTCGGCACGGGGAACGCCAGGTGAAGCAGCCTCGAATATTGGACCAGATGAGTTACCGTTCTGTTATCTTCACAGCCGACCGGCCGCGACGAACACGCACACCGCCAGGATCACGACATTCGCCGCGACGTTGCGGTACTCCGCCGGGCGGCGCTCGGTGACGGCCAGCCGCCAGTGCCCCGCCATCGCGCCGACCATCACCACCGCCAGGCCGACCGCCGCCCACCCGGTGAGCGCCGGGGCGATCCCGGTCAGCCTCGGCAGGATCAGACCGGCTACCGCGACTAGTTCGCAGATCGCGGCGAAGCGCACGACCGGCATCGGATACGCGGCCACCCCGGTTTGCCCGCTCTCGATCAGCCGTTGCCGCGACATCGTCGACTTCAGCACGCCGGACAGAGCGAAGAGCAGGGCGAGGGCCGCCTGAGCGATCCACAGTGCGATATCCATGGTTGTCCCTCCGTTCGATGCAGAGGGAACGAAGGGGCGATGCCGGATGTGACAGCTACTCGACGCGGTTCAGTCGCGTGACGAAACTCAGCCGGTCGCCGCGGTAAAGCGACCGGACCCGCTCGAACGGCTCACCGTCCGGACCCCACGACACGCGGTGCATCAGCAGCATCGGCAATGCCGGGTTCGTGCCGATGAGCAGCGCCTCGCGGGGTGTGGCGAGCACGGTCTCCACGCGTTCCTCCGCCCCGTCGAAGACCACGCCCAGTTCGTCGCGCAGGAACGCGTACAGCGACTGCTCCGGGTCGAAATCCTCGGGCAGCGTCGGGAACCTGTCGGCGCGGAGGAAGGTCGATTCGAGGCCGACGCGCTCGTCGTCGGCGAGCAGGACGCGTTCCAGGTGAATCACTTCGGCGGCCGGTTCGATCCGCAGATCGGCGGCCAATCCGGTGCCCGCGGCGCGGCGTTCGAGCGTGATCAGCGAGCGGCCGGGCCGGATGCCTTGGCGGCGCAGGCCTTCGGTGTAGCTGACGAGCGCGAGCGGCTGGACCAGCTTCGGCGCGGCGACGTACGTGCCGCTCCCCTGCCGTCGCGACAGCCTGCCTTCGAGCACCAGCTCGCCCACCGCCTGCCGAACCGTCGCCCGGGACACTTCGAACCGCTCGCACAGTTCGCGTTCCGTGGGAAGCGCGCTGCCTTCGCCCAATTCGGCGATGACGGCCAGCAGTTCGACCTTCACTGCGTAGTAGCGCGGCACGCGGCCGTGATCCGGGATGCCGTCGCGGACCGGTCCGTCGGCGGACAGGCGGGACAGCGGCGAAGACGTGGGCACGAGACCCGAGCCTATGCCAGACGCGCGGCGCATGGTTCGCTGTCTCGCGAACTGACCCCACGGGAGGACCCCCGCAATGCCTTTGGCCCGCCGGTTAGGCCTCGCCGACGCCGTTTTCATCGGGCTTGGTTCGATGATCGGCGCCGGTGTTTTCGCCGCGTTCGCGCCCGCTGCGCGTGCGGCGGGCGCGGGATTGCTGCCCGCGCTCGCGGTGGCCGCGTTGGTCGCCTACTGCAACGCGACTTCTTCCGCCCGGCTTGCCGCGCGGTATCCGGAATCCGGTGGCACGTATGTGTACGGGCGCGCTCGGCTGGGTGAATTTTGGGGATACATAGCGGGTTGGGGCTTCGTCGCCGGGAAAACGGCGAGCTGTGCGGCGATGACGCTGACCGTTGTCGCTTACGCCGCTCCCGGACTCGGGCAGCCGTGGCGGAGCTTGCTCGCGGTGGCCGTGATCGGCTTGGTCACCGGCGTGAATTACCTCGGTGTGCACCGGTCCGCTTTGGCTGCTCGGGTGATCGTTTGCATCACTCTCGTGGTGCTTACCCTGGTCGCGGTTTTCGGCTTTTCCGGCCCGCACGTTTCCCCGTGGACCCCGTTTCACGGCGGCGGGGTTCTCGAAGCGGCAGGATTGCTGTTCTTCGCGTTCGCCGGTTATGCCCGGCTGGCCACTCTCGGCGAGGAAGTCCGCGACCCGGCCCGCACGATTCCGCGGGCGATTCCGCTCGCTTTAGGACTGGCTCTCGTGGTGTACGCCGTGGTGGCGGTGGTGCTGCTGGTGACCTTGGGGCCAGACGGAATCGGGGCGAATCCCGATCCGCTCGCTGCCGCTGTGCCGTGGCTGTCGCCGGTGGCTCGCGTCGGCGCGGTGGTGGCCGCGTTGGGATCTTTGCTGGCGTTGGTGCTGGGCGTTTCGCGGACGACGCTCGCGATGGCGCGGGACGGGCATCTGCCTCGGTTTTTGACCGCGGTGCATCCTCGGTTTTCGGTGCCGCACCGGGCTGAGTTCACGGTTGGCGTGGTGGTCGCGGTGCTGGCCACGACAACGGATTTGCGTGGTGCGATCGGGTTTTCGTCCTTCGCAGTGCTCGCGTACTACGCGGTGGCGAACGCCTCCGCGCTGACGCTTCGCCGGGACGAAGGGGCTGCGCCGAAGGCCGTCGCGGCAGGCGGATTGGCGGGGTGCGCGGTGCTGGCGTTCAGCCTGCCGATCGCTTCGGTGCTCAGCGGCTGCCTGGTGCTGGGGCTGGGCGTGGTGGCGTACTTCGTGCGCCGCCGAGGGCTCGCGCGCTGAGTTTTTTGTTTTCTGGCACGGGTTCCGGCTTGTGCCGTCGCATCCGGTGCGCGAAAGTCCCCCTCGCTCCGCCTCCGCCCGGTTACTCCGATAATCACACTCCCCCAGGTCAAGGCTGCTTTTTATCGCCGTGTCGCATGCCGAAATCTGCCGGATCCGGTGAAGAATCCGAAAGATCCGAAGAAAGTTGGTTGTCCACTTACCGCCGCTCTGGTGTAGTCGATTCGTCACCACACGACACCTCCCCGCCCCGGGAGCGGAAGCTCCACAGTGGACACCGGAAGGACAATCCCCTTGGCCGACAAGAGAAACTTCAGCATGCTCACGCGAGTCCTGGCAGGCGCGGCAGCGCTCGCGGCCGCCGCCGGGTTCGCGACGCCCGCCGTGGCGTCGACGACGCCGTCGCCGGGCGCGGAGCCTCAGGTCGTCGGCGGAACTCGCGCCAGCCAGGGGGAATTCCCGTGGATGGTCCGGCTTTCGATGGGCTGCGGCGGCGCGATGTACACCGACCAGCTCGTGCTGACCGCCGCGCACTGCGTCGACCGCACCGGAGCGGACTCGTCGATCACCGCGACGCTCGGCGTGGTCGATCTGCAGAGTTCGAGCGCGAAAAAGGTGCGCTCGACCTACGTCTACCGCTCCCCGACGTACGACTCCACCGGCGGCGACTGGGCGCTGATCAAGCTGGCGAGCCCGGTGAGCGGCGTCCAGACGCTGCCGATCGCGAAAACCGCCGACAACAACTCCGGCACGTTCACCATCGCCGGCTGGGGCGCGGCCCAGGAAGGCGGCGCGCAGCAGCGCTACCTGCTGAAGGCCGAAGTCCCGTTCGTGGACGACTCGACGTGCCAGTCCCAGGGCGGTTCCTACGCCGACTTGAAGCCGGACGCGGAACTGTGCGCGGGCAAGCTCGACACCGGCGGAGTCGACACGTGCCAAGGGGACTCCGGCGGCCCGATGTTCCGCCGCGACGGAGCAGGCGAATGGATCCAGGTAGGCATCGTCAGCTGGGGCGACGGTTGCGCCAGGGCCCACGCACCCGGCGTGTACACCGAGGTGAGCTCGTTCGCCTCGGACATCGCCGCAGCAGCGGGGAAGATCTGACCGAGCACTGAGATCGAGCGCTGAGCCGGGCGCGGGACTCCCCTGGGGTTCCGCACCCGGCTTCGCGCGGCTTTTCCATGCGGCAGAAGCATTCGGACGGGGCTATCCCGCCGCGCGCGAGTACCCGCGCCTCGAGAGCCCGCCTCCCGCTCGCGGATCGCCTCACCCCGGGGCGAAGCCCGGCCGCTCAGGGGACTTCTCCACGCTCCGCCGAAGCGCCGAACAACGCAAGATTCCCGCCAGAACCGCGAGGCCGGGCAGCCTGACATTCCACTCCCGGCGGCATCGAAGCACAGGATCACCGCCGCCCCAACGGCCAAGCGCTAACCCGCCGGAAGGCCGACGTTCCGCTCCTCCAAAGCCCCCCGCAGCTCGGCCAGTACCGAAATGACCGCCTCGACCCGGTCCGGGGCCACCACGGAACCGATCAGCACCTCGAGCTGCGCCCGGAAAGTCTCCTCCGCCGCTCCGGCCAGCTCCCGGCCGCTCGGCGTCAGCTCCACCAGCGAAGAACGCCGGTCCTCCGGATTCGGCACCCGGCGCACCCAGCCCCGCGCTTCGAGCCGGTCGATGCCCTTGCTCGTCGCGCCGATCCCGATGGCGAAGTTCACCGCCAGGTCCGCGACCCGCGACTGCGGATGCTGCCCCAGATACCGCAGGAACTCGAACTGCGAAGCGACGATCCCGTGCTCGGCCTTGAGCCGCTCCCCCAGCGCGTTGTAGATCCGGGTCTCGCAGCGCACCAGATGGTCGAAGAGCCGCTCGTGTGCCGAAGTACCTGCCACGGCATATAGTCTAGCACTACATGCCTCGGAATATACTTCCGCAGAATCTTCAGGAGCACAGATGAGCAGGGAACAACGCCGCGCGATCGACGAGCAGCTGCGGCGGGCGCCGAAGGGGGCCGGACCGGTGCCGGTCGAGCGGATGCGGGCCGGGTTCGCCGCGTTGATAAGCGAGTTTCCCGTTCCCGTCGCGCCGCGGCAAAGCGGAACCACGCTCGCTGGGCGGCCAGCGATCCTTGTCGAGCCATCAGCAGACCCGCGGCCGGGCACGATCCTGTACTTCCACGGCGGATCGTTCTCGCTGGGGTCGCCGCGCACCGCGATGGCACTGACGGCGAACCTGGTCCTGCGCACTGGAATCCGCGCGCTCTCGCTGGACTACCGGCTCGCGCCCGAGCACCCGTTCCCGGCCGGCATCGAGGACTGTCTCGCCGCCTACCGGAGCCTCCTGGAGGACAACGATCCGTCCTCGATCCTCTTCGCGGGCGATTCCGCAGGCGGCGGCCTCGCCGTGACCACGACCCTGGCCGCCCGCGACGCCGGGCTGCCGATGCCCGCCGGGATCGTCGCGTTCTCGCCGGGGCTGGACCACACCCGCACCGGGGCGTCCATGGCGGCGAAGGAGGACGCCGACCCCTTCTTCACCAGGGAAGGCATGGCCCGCACCGGCGAGTTGTATCTGGCCGGCGCGGATCCCGCCCAGCCGCTCCTCGCCCCGGCGGTCCATGCCGACCTGACCGGTTTCCCGCCGATCCTGCTGCAGGTCGGCACGAACGAAATGCTGCTCGACGACTCGGTCCGGCTAGCGGAACGCGCGCGCGACGCGGACGTCGACGTGATCCTCGACATCACCGCCGACGTCCCGCATGTCTTCCACACCTTCACCGACACCCTCGACGAAGCAGGGCAAGCCCTCGACCGGGCTGCCCTCTTCATCAAGCAGCGCCTCGCCTGAACCTCAGCGGATCTTGTCCAACCGGGACACCGTCTCCTCGAATCCCCGCACCAGATCCGCCATCACCTCGGCCACCGGGCGGACCCGGTTCATCCTGCCGACGATCTGGCCCACCGGCATCGACACCACCGACGGGTCCGCGGCGGCGTGGATCCGGTTGTGCGCGTGGGAAACCAGCAGGTTCTGCAACGGCATCGGCAGCGGTTCCGGCGCGCCCGGCGCCGCCCACGCCTCCGTCCAGCGGGTCTTCAGCAGGCGAGCGGGCTTGCCGGTGTAGATCCGGGTCCGGACGGTGTCCGCGGAAGTCGCCTCTACCAGGGCGTTCTGCATCGCCTCCGATTCGGGCATCGTTTGGAGGTATTCCCGCGTCGCGAGCCAGTACGAGCCCATCCACGCGCCCGAAGCGCCCAGGGCCAGTGCGGCGGCGACCTGGCGGCCGGAGCCGATGCCGCCGGCCGCCAGCACCGGGGCGCGGTCGCCGACGGCGTCGACGATTTCCGGGACCAGCACCATGGTCGCGATTTCGCCGGTGTGCCCGCCTGCCTCATGTCCTTGCGCGACAACGAGATCCACGCCGTTGTCGACGTGACGAGCAGCGTGCGAGCCCTTTCCGGCGAGGGCCGCGACCGGGATGCCCGCGTCGTGCGCGCGGGTGATGACGTCGGTCGGGGGCGAGCCCAGTGCGTTGGCGATCAGGCTGATCCGGTGGTTCAGCGCGACGTCCACATGGGACCGGGCAACGGAGTGCAGCCAGCCGAGAACACCGGCTCGTTCGTCGGTGTCGTCGGGCAGCGGCGGGACCGCGAGGTCCTTCAGCACTTTATCGACAAACGCCCGGTGGCCCGGCGGGATCAGCTCGTTCAGGTCGGTCTGGGTGCCTTCGGACGGGATCTTCGCCGGCATCACGATGTCGACGCCGTAAGGCTTTCCGTCGGTGTTCTCGTCCATCCAGGACAGCACCGCGTCGAGTTCGGCGGCGTCGTTGAACCGGACGCAGCCCAGCACGCCCATGCCGCCCGCGCGGCTGATCGCGGCCGCGACGTGTTCCGACGGGGTGAATCCGAAGATCGGCACCTCGATGCCGAACCGGTCGCACAACGATGTGCGCATGCGCCCTCCTAGGCGGGTTCGTGTTCGGCGGCGTACCGCTGGGCCCACGGGTAATCCGGCTTCCCGCTGGGCGAACGGCCGATCTCCTCGGCCAGCCACACCGTGCGCGGCACCTTGTATCCGGCGACCTCGGTCCGCACGTGCGCTTCCAGCGCGGCCAGATCCGGCTGAACGCCAGGACGCGGCTGGACGACAGCGGCGACGCGCTGGCCGAGCCGGTCGTCCGGGATGCCGATGACGAGTGCGTCGAAAACGTCCGGGTGCGACTTCAGCGCGCCCTCGACTTCTTCCGGATACACCTTTTCGCCGCCGGTGTTCACGCACTGCGATCCGCGGCCCAGCAACGTAACCGTGCCGTCTTCCTCGTAGCGCGCGTAGTCGCCGGGCACGACGTAACGGACGCCGTCCACCTCGGTGAAGATGGTGCGCGTTTTCTCTGGGTCACCGTAATAGCCGAGCGGGACGTGGCCGCGGCGGCCGATCAGCCCGATGGCGCCGGGCTTCGGTTCGACCACCTGGCCGTCGTCGTCCAGCAGGATGGCGTCCTTGCCGAAGTTCACGCGCGGGCCCGCGGAGTGGTCGGAATCCTTGCCCACCATGCCGATTCCGGTGAAGCCGCTCTCCGACGAGCCGATCGCGTCGGTGATCACGACGTTCGGCAGCATCTCGAGGAATTCCTGCTTCACCGAATGCGAGAACAGCGCCGCGTGGCTCGACACCGCGACGAGCGACGACGCGTCGTACTCGCCGGAGCGGTAGGCGTCCACGAGGGGCCGCGCCATCGCGTCGCCGACGATCGTCAGCACCTGCACCTTGTGTTCCTGCACCGCGCGCCACACGTCGTGCGCGTCGAACTGCGGGACGAACACCACCGGACTGCCGGTGAACAGCGCGCCGAACGCGGCCCACTGAGCCGCTCCGTGGATCAGCGGCGCGGCAGGCAGGCGCACGAGCGAACCGGATTTGCCTTGTTCGCTGAGCGTCCACTCGTCGGGCACGTACTCGCCGGTGACGAAGTTGATGCCGCCGCCCAGCGCGCGCCAGATGTCCTCGTGCCGCCACAGCACACCCTTGGGATAACCGGTGGTGCCGCCGGTGTAGAGGATGTACAGATCGTCGGCGCTGCGCTCGCCGAAGTCGCGTTCGTCCGACTCGCCTTCGAGCGCCGCCTCGTACTCGACGCCCGTCTCGTACGGCGTGCCCGAACCGTCCTCGACGACTACAACGTGTTTCAGTTTCGGCGTTTCCGGAAGCACCGCCGCCACCCGGTCGGAGTAGCGCCGCTCGTGCACCAGCGCCACCAGGTCGGCGTTGGTGAACAGATAGCGGAGTTCTCCGTGGACGTAGCGGTAGTTCACGTTCACCGCGATCGCGCGCAGCTTGTACGCGGCGAACATGACTTCCAGTGCCTCGATGGAGTTCCGGGAATAGACACCGATGTGGGAGCCGGGTCCCACGCCGTGCGCGGCCAGGTGGTGCGCCAGCCGGTTCGCGCGCTTCTCCAGTTGCGCGAAGGTGACCTGGCGTCCGCCGCACACGACCGCGACGCGTTCCGGCACGGCGTCGACGGCGTGCTCGAGTAGATCCGCGATGTTGAGTGCCACGCACCCAAAGTAGAACATGTTATCGTTCTGGGCAATGACCCCGGCCCGTTATTAAGGAGGCCCCGGTGGCCGAACCCCACGCACTCGTCAGCCTCGAAGGCCACACGCTCGTGGTGACGATGAACCGCCCGGAAGCCCGCAACGCCCTCACCGGCGAGATGCTTTCGATCATGGTCGAGGCCTGGGACCGAGTGGATTCGGACGACCAGGTGCGCAGCTGCGTCCTGACCGGTGCAGGCGGAGCGTTCTGCGCGGGCGCGGACCTGAAGTCCATGTCCCGCAACGCCCCCGACAAATCGTTCTCGAACGGCTCCTTCGACCCGAGCCGCATCGAGGGCCTGCTGAAGGGCCGCCGTCTCACGAAGCCGCTTATCGCCGCCGTCGAAGGCCCGGCCATCGCGGGCGGCACGGAAATCCTGCAGGGCACCGACATCCGGGTGGCCGCGGAAAGCGCGAAGTTCGGCGTCTCCGAACCCCGCTGGGGCCTGTTCCCGATGGGCGGTTCGGCCGTGCGACTGCCCAGGCAAATCCCGTACACCGTCGCCGCCGACCTCCTCCTCACCGGCCGGCACATCACCGCCGCGGAGGCACGCGACATCGGCCTGGTCGGCCACGTCGTCCCCGACGGTCAAGCGCTGGCTCGCGCGCTGGAACTCGCTCACCTGATCAACGACAACGGCCCCCTGGCGATACGCGCGATCCTCAAGACCATCCGCGACACCGAGGGCATGCACGAGGAAGAAGCCTTCAAACTCGACGCCAAGTACGGCATCGAAGTCTTCGCCTCCGCAGATGCGAAGGAAGGCCCGAAGGCCTTCACCGAAAAACGCAAACCCCACTTCCAGGGCCGCTGACAACGACCGTTCGTGAGGGGAACCCTGAGGGACTCTGAGTCCCTCAGGGTTCCCCTCACGAACGTTCAGCGCTCCCACCCCAAGCCGCGCACGGGGGCACCCAGACCCCCACAACCCCGATACGAAGCCAAAAACACGGGCGGCGGGTGCTTGTCAAGGCATCTTTCCCGCCTTGACAAGCACCCGCCGCCCGTAGTCACCATCAGGCTGAGGGGTGGTGGGCCCCCACCTCACGACACGTACTGCTCCCGCAACTTCCGCTTGTAAAGCTTCCCGTTCGGATCGCGGGGCAGCTCGGGCAAGTAATCCACCGACCGAGGCAATTTGAACCGTGCAAGACGCGTTTCCGCGTAGGCGAGCAGTTCGGCGGTGAGCTCCGGAGAAGCCTCAACCCCGTCCGCAGGCTGCACCACCGCCTTGATCTCCTCGCCCCAGTCCTCATGAGGGATGCCGAACACCGCGACGTCCGCGATCTTCGGGTGCATCACCAGCTCGCCCTCAATCTCCGCGGGATAGATATTCACCCCGCCGGAAATGATCATGTCCGCCTTGCGGTCATGCAGGAACAGATACCCGTCCTCGTCAAGATGCCCAACGTCGCCGAGCGTGAACAAGTCCCCGACCCGAGCCTTCTCGGTCTTGGCCTTGTCCCGGTGATACTCGAACTTGGAGTCGCCCATCTTCATATAGACCGCACCGGTCTCGCCCGTCGGCACCTCGTCCCCGGCGTCGTCAAGAATCCGGATCGTCGACCCAGGCCACGGCAACCCGACCGACCCCGGCTTGCGCAACCAGTCCTCGCCGTTGATCACCGTTCCGCCGCCTTCAGTGGCCGCGTAGTACTCCGTGACGACCGGCCCCCACCACTCGAGCATCTGCCGCTTGACCTCAAGCGGACAGGGCGCCGCTCCGTGAATCATCACGCGGAGCGAGCTGTGGTCGTATTTCGCGCGCACCTCGTCCGGCAAGCCCAGCAACCGCCGGAACTGCGTCGGCACCATGTGGCTGTGCGTGACCCGATGCCGCTCGATCAACCGAAGCATCTCCTCGGCGTCCCACCGGTCCATCAACACCGCGGTATGCCCCAGCTGCAGCGAAATAGCCACAAAATTCAGCACCGCCGTGTGATACAGCGGCGACCCGCAAAGATGCACGTGATCGTCGAACGGTTGCAGCCCGAACACCCCGAAGAACCACGTCGACGCGGCGGGCACCTGATCCGGATCAGCCCCGGTCAACGGCCGCTTGACGCCCTTGGGCCGTCCAGTCGTGCCCGAGGTGTAAAGCATCGGCGAGCCAGCGGTCCGGTTGTCCGGCCGCCCGTCCCCGAGCCCCGCGCCCAATTCCTCGGCCCGACGGAAGCCAGGCACAGCACCAACCGCGAACCGCGCCGAAGCAGCCAACCCAGCCTCATCCGCCGCAGCCACCGCGACATCCGCGAACCGCTCATGCGCCAGAAACGCCTTGGCCCCGCTGTCGGAGAGGATGTACGCGACTTCCGGCCCGACGAGGTGCCAGTTCACCACCACCACGTACAGCCCGGTCTGAATCGCCGCGAAGTACGCCGCGACCAGGTCGTCGCCGTTCGGCAGCAGCAGCACCACCGAATCGCCGACGCCCAGGCCCAGCTCTCGCAAGCCCGAGGCGTACCGGTTGGCTTTCGCCGTCAGTTCGCCGTAGGAGATTTCCCGCCCGTCCGGATCCACCAGCGCCACCCGGGCGGGCTCGGCCGCGGCGATGGTCCACAGTCCCAGGTCCATCTTTCAAATCTAGAACGCGTTCCACCTAGACACAACAGGTTCCTTGCCTCGGATTCGAGAACGTGTTTCACTCGAAGCCGTGACGGTTTCGGATGCCCCTCTGTCGGCGCCGCTCAACGTCGGCTTCGACTACACCCGCTCCACCGGCCCGGTGCTCGGCCGCTTCGTCAACGCACTGCGCGAACGCCGGATCGAGGGCGTGCGCGGCAGCGACGGACGCGTGCACGTGCCGCCGGTCGAGTACGACCCGGCCACCGCGGACCCGTTGACGGGGTTCGTCCCGGTGAGCGCGGAAGGCGTTGTCGTTTCCTGGTCCTGGTGCGCGGATCCGCTCGACGGCCAGCCGCTGTCGCGTCCGTTCGCCTGGGTGCTGGTGAAACTCGACGGCGCGGACACCAGTCTGCTGCACGCGCTCGACGCCGGTTCCCCGGACAATGTCCACATCGGACAGCGCGTGCGCGTGCGATGGGCGGACGAGACCGTCGGCCACATCCGCGACATCGCGTACTTCCTGCCCTCCGGCGCGCCGGACACCACGCCCACCGAGGCTCCCCCGCCGGTGGCGAAACGCGAGGAGGGCGCGCCGGTCAGCGTGATCATCACGCCGGTGCACCTGAAATACCAGCATTCCGCGTCGCCGGAGGAAAGCCGGTACCTGCGCGGACTCGCCGAAGGACGGATGCTCGGCCAGCGCTGCCCGGAGTGCGGCAAGGTCTACATCCCGCCGCGCGGCGCGTGCCCGGTGGACGGGGTGCCGACCACCGACGAGGTGGAACTGCCCGACACCGGCATCGTCACGACGTTCTGCATCGTCAACGTGCCGTTCCTCGGCCAGCGCCTCAAACCGCCGTACGTCGCGGCGTACATCCTGCTCGACGGGGCCGACATCGCCTTCCTGCACCTGGTGCTCGGCTGTGCCGCCGAGGAGGTCCGGATGGGCATGCGCGTGCGCGCCAACTGGCGGCCGCGCGAGGAATGGTGGACGTCGCTGGAGAACATCAGCCACTTCGAACCCACCGGCGAGCCGGACGCCGCGTACGAGACTTTCGCCCACCACCTGTGAGGAACCATGCCTGAAGTAGCCGTAGCCGGTTTCGCGCAGGCGCCCAACGTCCGCAAGACCGAGGGCACCACCAACGGCGTGGAAATGCTCGTGCCGATCCTCGCCGAGGCGTTCGCCGCCACCGGACTGTCCAAACAAGACATCGGGTTCTGGTGCTCCGGTTCGTCGGATTACCTTGCCGGGCGCGCGTTTTCGTTCATCGCCGCGGTCGACGCGCTGGGTGCGTTCCCGCCGATCAACGAGTCCCATGTGGAAATGGACGCCGCGTGGGCGCTGTACGAGGCGTGGCTGAAGATCCGCACCGGCGAGGTCGACACCGCGCTCGTGTACGGCTTCGGCAAAGCCAGCGCCGGACAGCTCCGCCGCGTCATGGCGATGCAGCTCGACCCGTACCTCGTCACTCCACTGTGGCCTGATTCGCTGGCAATCGCTGGCCTGCAAGCCCGGCTGGGCCTCGAAGGAGGGCTGTGGTCCGAAGAGGACCTCGCCGAGGTCGCCGCCCGGTCTCGCGCGGATGCGGCGAACAATCCGGCCGCTCAGCTGTCCGGAACCGTGGACGTCGCTGATCTGCTCGACACCCCGTATGTCGCCGACCCCCTTCGTGCGCATGACATCGCTCCGGTGACGGACGGCGCGTCGGTGATCATCCTGGCGTCGGAGGAACGAGCCCGCGACCTCGTCGAGCGGCCCGCGATCATCTCCGGGCTGGAGCACCGCATCGACTCCCCCGTCCTGGGCGCGCGCGACCTCACGCGCTCCCCGTCGACCGCCATTGCCGCGGCCCGGCTGGATCTCGACGGAGTCGAACTGGCCGAACTGCACGCGCCGTTCACGCATCAGGAACTCATCCTGCGCCGCGAACTCGGTTTCGACGACAACGTGCGGATCAATCCGTCCGGCGGCGCGCTCACCGGGAATCCGATGTTCTCCGCCGGTCTCGCGCGGATCGGCGAGGCCGCCACGCGGATCCATCGCGGCGAAGCGGCCAAGACGCTCGCCCACGCGACCAGCGGACCCGCCCTGCAGCAGAACCTCCTCGCCGTGCTGGAGGCACGATGACCAAGCAGCTCGCCGCGGTGCTCGGGACCGGGCAGACGCACCACCGCGCGAAGCGCACCGACGTGTCGATGGCCGGTCTGCTCCGCGAAGCGATCGACCGCGCGATGGCGGACGCCCAGGTCGGCTGGGACGACATCGAAGCCGTCGTGATCGGCAAGGCGCCGGACCTGTTCGAGGGCGTCATGATGCCCGAGCTGTTCCTCTCGGACGCGTTGGGCGCGAACGGAAAGCCGTTGATTCGCGTGCACACCGCGGGTTCGGTGGGCGGGTCGACCGCGCTGGTCGCCGCTTCGCTGGTCCAGTCCGGCGTGCACCGGCGCGTGCTGACGGTGGCGTTCGAGAAGCAGTCCGAGTCGAACGCGATGTGGGGCTTGTCGATCCTGCCGCCGTTTCAGATGCCGGTCGGCGCTGGAGCCGGTGGCTACTTCGCGCCGCACGTGCGGTCGTACATCCGCCGTTCCGGTGCGCCCGAACACATCGGCGCGATCGTGGCGGCGAAGGATCGGCGCAATGGCGCGCTGAATCCGTTCGCGCACTTGCAGCAGTCTGACATCACGGTCGAGTCGGTGCAGGCGTCGCAGATGTTGTGGGACCCGATCCGGTATGACGAAACGTGTCCGTCCTCCGACGGCGCTTGCGCGATGGTGCTCGGCGACGAAGCCGCCGGGGACGCAGTACCGGGCGGTGCGGCCTGGATCCACTCGACGGCGATGCGGACCGAGCCCACGACGTTCGCTGGACGCGACCAGGTCAGCCCGCAGGCCGGTCGTGACGCCGCTGCCGCATTGTGGCGCGACGCGGGCATCACCGATCCGCTGTCCGAAGTGGACGTCGCGGAGATCTACGTGCCGTTCTCCTGGTTCGAACCGATGTGGCTGGAGAATCTCGGCTTCGCCGCCGAAGGCGAAGGCTGGAAGATCACCGAAGCCGGAGACACCGCGATCGGTGGACGGCTGCCGGTGAACCCGTCAGGCGGCGTTCTGTCGTCGAATCCCATTGGTGCGTCCGGGATGCTGCGGTTCTCGGAAGCCGCGAAACAGGTGATGGGCCGCGCGGGCGACTACCAAGTGGACGGTGCCCGAGTCGCGTTAGGACACGCCTACGGCGGCGGCTCGCAGTACTACAGCATGTGGGTCGTCGGGTCGGAGAAGCCCTAGTCTTTCCGCCGCCCGCGCAAGGCGAACAACGTTCCCAACGCACCGATCATCGCGCCCAGCACCGCAGCCTTCGCGCTGTGCTGCTTGGGCGCGATGATCGGCCGCAGCTGCGTCGCGGCCGGGGGCTGGATCGGTTTGCGCGGCGCGTCACGGGCGGTGGCGGTCCAGGCGGTGATGTACACGAGCATCCGCGCGATCAGCGAGATGAAGAACAGCAGACCGATCACCGAACCGAACGCGACTCCGGACGGCGATTTGCTGATCAAGTTCAAGTAGAACCCGCCGGCCTGCTTCAACAGTTCGAACCCCACCGCCGCCGCGACCGCGCCGCGCATCGCGCTGCGCCAGCCGACGCGTTCCCGCGGCAGCCGGGTGAGCACCCACAGGAAGACCATCCAGTCGGCGAGCAGCGCCAGCGGCACCGAGACGAACGACAGCAGGTTGTGTCCCCAGCTCGTGTCCTCGACGCCGACCAGCCCCAGCAGCGAACGGCCGACCGCGGTGCCGGACACCGAGATCCCGAACGACACCAGCAGCGCCGCGGCCAGGCCGAGCAACGCCAGCACGTCCATCAGGATCGTGCGCAGCAGCGGCCCCTCGGACCGGTTCTGGCCGTACATCGCGGTGAGCGCGTCCCGCAGCGCGTTCATCCAGTTCCAGCCGGAGTAGAGGCCCACGACCAGACCGGCGACCCCGACTCCGGTGCGCTGCTCCACGAACCCGGTCAGGATCGACGACACCTGGGTGCCGATCGGACCCGGCAGCGAACCGGAGATGCCGCGCACCAGCGCGTCGAGCAGATGCGGCTGCGTCGCCAGGATGAACCCGGCCGCCGACGACGCCAGCATCAGGATCGGCACCAGCGACAGCAGGCTGAAGTAGGTAATCGACGCGACGTAGTGGTAGCCGCCGTAGTCGATGTACCGGTTGGTGGCGCGAGCGATGTGGTCCAGCCATCGATACCGGGCACGCGCGCGGGCCCATCTGCTCGGCCCAGGGGTCTTGCGGGAACGCTTCACTGTCACTGTCTACCCAGCGGACGCGCTGTTTGTCGCAAAAGACACGCATTCAGGCCAGTACGACCGGGACGTGCCCGTCGTCACGCGGCAGCGGCTCGTCGGTCGTGGCGAAGACGGTCGCGCCGAGGAAGTCGAGCTCGCAGCCCAGCGTCGCGAGGAACGGGGTGTCGGCGGCGTCGCGTCCGGTCGCGATGCGGAGCATGGTCTGGCGCGGGGCCAGCCGGGTGGCGTCGAAGACGTACCAGCGGCCGTCGATGCCTGCTTCGAAGACCGCGTGGAAGTCCATCGGCTGCAGACCCGGCGCGTACACCGAGGTGTAGCGCGCGGGGACGTCCACGAGTCGGCACAGCGCGACGCATACGTGCGCGAAGTCGCGACACACACCTTCGCCGGCGAGAAGCGTGTCGATGGCGTCGTGGGTCGGGCCGCTGGAGCCGACGACGTACGCGAGCCTGCGGTTCACGTGCTCGACGATCGCCTGCACGCGCTCCCGCGAAGTGGCCAGATCACCGATGCCCAGCGGCAGCAACCCGCCCATCCGGTCGGACGGGCAGTACCGGCTGGGCCGCGTGTAGCGCGCGACGTCGGCGAGCGTGACGGGTTCGGCGTTTCCGCGGTGCAGCACGCGTTCGCCGTGATAGGCGACGCGATGCTCGCCCTCGGCGAGGTCGTATACCTCCGCGCGGGTGCCGTGTTCGAACTCGGCGGTGCGCGCGGAACCGGCGTCGGACACGGTGAGTTCACCGGCGTCCGCGCGCACGGCGGCGACCGAGACCGCGGCGAGGCCGGGTTTCGTCACCCGGACGCCGAATTCCACGTCTACCGTCGTGCGCACGGGGCCATCATGCCGGTGCGTCGTGCTCCTTGCCGGTCAGGTGCGTCACCCGGGCGTTTCGCCCGCTCAGTGCGCTCAGCCCGGTCAGGCGTAGCGGACCTGGTAGTGCTTGATCCCGTTGAGCCAGCTGGAACGCAGCCGTTCGGGCGCGGCGGCCTCGGCGATGTTCGGCATCACGTCGGCGATCGCGTTGAAGATCAGGTCGATCTCCAGGCGGGCCAGGTTCGCGCCGATGCAGTAGTGCGAACCGGTGCCGCCGAAGCCGACGTGCTGGTTGTCCTCGCGCATGATGTCGAACTTGCCGGGCTCGTCGAAGACCTCGGGGTCGAAGTTGGCCGAGCTGTAGAACATCCCGACGCGGTCGCCCTTGCGGATCCGCGCGCCGCCCAGTTCGGTGTCGCGGGTCGCGGTGCGCTGGAACGCGACGACCGGCGTCGCCCAGCGGACGATCTCGTCCGGCGCGGTCTTCGGGCGCTTCTCCTTGAAGAGGTCCCACTGCCCCGGGTGGTCGAGGAACGCCTTCATGCCGTGCGTGATGGCGTTGCGGGTGGTTTCGTTGCCCGCGACGGCCAGCAGGATCACAAAGAAGGCGAACTCGTCGGAGCCGAGCGATTCGCCGTCGACGTCGGCCTGGACGAGCTTCGTGACGATGTCGTCCATCGGGCAGCGGCGGCGGTCCTCGGCCATGTTCCAGGCGTAGCCGACGATCTCGGCGGAGGCGGCGAGCGGCTCGACGTCGTACTCGGGATCGTCGTAGGCGATCATCTGGTTGGACCAGTCGAAGATCTTGAGCCGGTCCTCCTGCGGCACGCCGATCAGCTCGGCGATCGCCTGCAGCGGCAGCTCGCACGCGACGTCGATGACGAAGTCGCCCGAGCCCTTTTTCTTGGCCTCGTGGACGATTCGCTCGGCGCGGTCGCGCAAGGTGTCTTCGAGCTTCGAGATCGAGCGCGGGGTGAACCCCTTCGACACGATGCGGCGGAGCTTGGTGTGCTGTGGCGCGTCCATGTTCAGCAGGACCAGCCGGTTGGCGTCGAGGCCTTCCTGGGTCATCTGGTCGTCGAACCGGATGATCGCGGTCTTCTCGCCTGACGAATAGAGCTCGCTGTCGCGCGAGACCGCCTTGACGTCGGCGTGTCGCGTGACGACCCAGTAGCCGTCGTCGCCGAATCCGGCGGTGTTGTGCGGCTGCGGGTTCCACCAGACGGGCGCCGTGCGGCGGAGTTCGGCGAACTCCTCCAGGGGCAGCCGGCTGGCGTAGAGGTCCGGATCGGTGAAGTCGAAACCGGCGGGCAAAAGCGGGGCTGCCACGGCTTGGCCTCCTGCGCGGGATCGGCGGTGATACCCAACTGCAACGCGTTCTATGACCCCAGTAGAGCATACGGTGTTAACCAACGGAACCCGCTTGAGTGAAACCTGTTTACTTTACCGTTCCAGATCCGATTGGCGCAGGTGAGCGCTCGCTCATCCTTCCGTGATCGACTTCTGCTTTTTCATGGGCCTGCTTGTGTTGAATAGGAACGTGTTCTAGTTTTGCGGGGTACGGAGCTCGGAAAGGGGACACTCGTGGCGAACCGGTGATCGTGGCCGCGGCACGCACGCCGATCGGCAAGCGCGGCGGCTGGCTGTCCGGCCTGCACGCGGCCGAACTGCTGGGCGCGGCCGTGCGCGGCGTGGTCGACCGGGCCGGCATCGACCCGGCCCAGGTGGAGCAGGTGATCGGCGGAGCCGTCACGCAGGCGGGCGAGCAGTGCGGCAACCTGACCCGCACCGCGTGGCTGCACGCGGGCCTGCCGGAATCGACCGGGGCCACGACGATCGACGCACAATGCGGTTCGGCACAGCAGGCCGCGCACCTGGTCGCCGGCCTGATCGCGGCGGACGCGATCAGCGTGGGCGTGGCGTGCGGGGCCGAAGCGATGAGCCGCGTGCCGCTCGGCGCGAACCGCGGCGAGGGCGTCGGCTCCCCCAAGCCGGACGCGTGGTCGATCGACATGCCGGACCAATACGGTGCGGCAGAACGAATCGCGGCCCGTCGCGGCATCACGCGCGAAGACGTCGACGCTTTCGGCGTGCGGTCGCAGCGCAATGCCGCTGCCGCCTGGGCCGCCGGACATTTCTCCCGGGAGATCGTGCCGGTCGCCACGGAAGCCGGTGTGGTGGAACGGGATCAGGGACTGCGAGAGACCACAATGGAGGGTCTGGCCCGACTGAAGCCGGTGGTACCGGACGGAATCCACACGGCCGGTTCGTCGTCCCAGATCTCCGACGGCGCCGCTGCCGTGCTGATCATGGACGCTTCCTTGGCCCGCTCACTGGGCCTGCGCCCGCGCGCCCGAATCCGGCGGCAGGCCTTGGTGGGAGCTGAGCCGTACTACCACCTGGACGGTCCTGTCCAGGCCACGACGCGGGTTTTGGACGCGGCCGGGATGAAGATCGGCGACGTGGACCTGTTCGAGGTGAACGAGGCGTTCGCGTCGGTCGTGCTTTCGTGGCAGCGCATGCACAATCCGGACGAGTCGCGGGTGAATGTCAACGGCGGCGCGATCGCTTTGGGGCATCCCGTGGGGAGCACCGGGGCGCGGTTGCTGACTACGGCGTTGCATGAGCTGGAGCGTCAGGACAAGACTACGGCGCTGGTGTCGATGTGCGCTGGCGGCGCGATGGCTACGGCGACGATTCTGGAACGGATGTGAGCTGCCTGGCCCGGGTCTCCGGGCCAGTTTTCTGCTGAGCTGGCGTCCGGTCCGCTGTGGCAAGAAAACTCTCGCGGGCAGAACCGACGGGATCGAGGCCGTCGCTAGTTGCGCGCGCGGGAAAGTCCGCCGCGCCCAGCGTGTCCGCCCGGAACTCCTCGAGCCGCCGCTGCCCCGGCCGGGTTCGTCAGGGCCGGTCGTCAGTCCAGAAACAGAACGGATGCCCGGCTGGGTCCAGCAACACCCGCACGTCCCGCTGCGGCTGAAACCCCGCCACCTGCGCACCCGCGGCGAGCGCCTTCACGACCGCGGCCGCCAACGCCGCACGACCGTCGACCTCGAAGTCGAGGTGCAGCTGCATCTGCTGCTCTCCCGGGCCAGCTGGCCAGACCGGCGGCACGTACCGCGCCTCCAGCTGAAACGACAGCCCCGGCCCGCCTTCCGGCGGACGCAAGGTGACCCACTCCGGCTCGTCGGCGCCGATCGGCCACCCGAGCAGCTCCCGGTAGAACTCGGCCAGCGCCCGGGGTTCGGGCGCGTCCAGCACGGTGGACGTGAGTTTCATCAGCCCAGGTTAGAGCTTCGACCGGTTCGTTCGGGCCGTTCACGCTCACCACCTCGACCGGCGCGCACCGCCACGACGCCCAGCCAGCTCGCTCAACAAGCCAGCCCTGCTACGCGACCCGCTCATCTCGCCTCAAGCGCCGCACCAACCCCACGGCAGCCCGACTCACCTCAATCCGCTTGCCTCGCCACGCCATCCAGCCAACTCACCTCGAGCACCGCACCAACCACACGCCAGCCCGACTCACCTCAATCCGCTCGCCCCGCCACGCCATCCAGCCACCCTCCTCAAGCCACCGCCGCCCCTCCCCTTCACCCCAACTCCAGCTCCGTCCGCACCGCGGGGCCGTTGTCCGGCCTTGCGAAGCGCACCCAACTCCCCGGGTGCCACGACTCAACCCACAGCGTGTTGTCCTCCACCCACGTCACCACGGCCTCCCGCAGGTCCAGCCGGAACAGGTGGCTCTCCTGTCCCTCCTGAATCCGCGCCGCCTCCGCCTGGTCGGTGATCTCCACCGCGTGGCCCGCGATTTTCGCGTCGCCGCCTTCCTCGATGCCGGGGTAGGCGTGGAGGGCGAAGCGGTCGTCGCGTTGGAGGTCGCGGGCCTTGAGGGCGTCGAGCATCGATCCGATGTATGCCTCGCCGTCGCGGAAGTCGATTTCCGAGCCGCTCACCCTGGGCGATCCGTCGCTTCGGAGGGTGGCCAGGACGTGCGAATCCGCGGCAGCGAAGCGGGCTCGTACGCGCGAGGCCAGCATCGGGGCGGCGGCACTGAACTCATCCCAACTCGTCATTCCCGGAGTCTCGCACCCGCCACCGACAAAAACCGGCGTCCCGGAAGCGATCGGGTGACCCGGGTTGTGCTTGACTCTCGGCATGATCGCGGAAGATGCGGAGACTGCCGAGCATCGCTGTCCGGTCGAGGGCGGCGAGCTGGCCGTCCGCACGACCGGCGAGGGACCGCTGCTGTTGCTGGTCCCCGGCGGGACCGGTGCGGCGGACTCGTTCCGGGCGCTGGTCAAGCTTTTGCGCACGGACTTCACCGTGATCACCTACGACCGTCGCGGGCATTTCGCCAGCACCGACACGACGACCGGGCCCGTCCCGGTGTCCCGGCAGGCGGACGACGCGCTCGCCGTCCTCGACCACGTCGGCGGGAGCGGGCCGGTTGCGATGTTCGGGACCAGTGCCGGTGCGCTGATCGGGCTCGATCTCGTCGCGCGGTATCCGGATCGGGTGACCGCGTTCGTCGCGCACGAACCGCCCGCGATCCAGCTTATGCCGGACGCCGCCGGGATTCTGGAAGCCGCGGCGGCGCAGGTCCGGTTGGCCCGTTCGGGTGATCTGATGGGTGCGGTCACGCGGTTCGCGGACGGGATCGCCGGGGCCGCCTTGCCGGATCTGCCGAATCTGCGGCTGCCGAACGAAAGCGACTGGCTCCGGCTGTTCGACCGCGAGTTGACCGAGTTCTTCGACTATCTGCCGGACTTGCGTGCGCTGCGCCGCACGAACACCGAGATCGTGCCCGTCGCCGGGGAGGCGAGCCGCGGTTGGTATCACTACCAGCCCGCCAAGATCCTCGCGCTCGAACTGGGGTTGCCGTTCACCGAGACGCCCGGTGCACACCTGGCACCGCAACGGAATCCGACCAAATTCGCTGCCGCGCTGAAGGATCTTCTCGCCAACGTCTGAGCGCCGTGACGGACTTCGGAAGCAGGCAAGTCCGTGAGGGGAACCTTCACGGACTCTGAGTCCCTCAGGGTTCCCCTCACGACCAGCGATGGGTCCCGGAGGGGACGTCGGATTCCGTCAAGGGGTCCTTCACGAAGCGGAAGCCGCAACACGCTTCCGCCGCGGAAACTCCCGGATCAACCCCGGGACAATCGCCAACAGCAGCAGCCACAGGAACCGCGCCGGAGTCAGGCCCCCGCCGACTGTACCGAGGACAGCCGGAATCCCCACCCCGGCAAGCACCGCGACGAAATCCCACCGCTTCCACGTCCGGGAAGCCACCCTCGCGACGGCGCCCACCACCGTGAACGCCGCGACGCACCCGCACAGCATCCACCGCGTCCCCGCGGCGACGTGCCCGTGCGCGACGGACTCCACCGCGTCCCCGAAACCCGCCGCCAGCGCGGCCAGCAATCCCGCCACCAGACAATGCACCGGCAGCAAAACGCGTGGCCCCCAAGCGGTCTGGGACAGATAGGGAATCCCGCCGAACCCCTGGAACAGCGCCGCGCCCCACAAAGCCGCGAGCAGCGCCAGAACCCCGAGAACGGTCGAGAGCAACGGCCATTCCCAGTCCGAGACCTCGGTCATCGCGTCGGTGACCGTCAGAACCCCCTCGCCCAGCACGATGATCGTGAAAAGCCCCAGCCGCTCGCCGAAATGCGCGAGGTCCAGATGCGCGAAAGCCAGCCCGGGCGCGGGCCGCTTGGACTGGGAGGCCCGCCGTTCCGCCACCTTGGCCGCGACCTGCTCGCCCGGCATGGTCAGCCCGGCCACCAGGTCGATCCCCAGCCCCAGCGCCCACAGCGCGTACTTCCAAGGCCCGTCGACCCAGAACGAAACCACCCACGGCACGACGCCCATCCCGGCGTGCACGACCGGCCATTCGACGATGATCCGCGTGTTTTCCCGGCCTTCCCAGACCCGGCTCGCGAGCGCGCGCACCGCCACGTAAGAGAAGGCGAAGCCCTGCGCGTGCTCGCCGAGGTCGTGCACCGAACCGGCCATGAAGACCAGCCCGGCCATCGCTAACAGTACCGGCATGGTGCGGGCCGCGGCGCCGGTGACGTTGCCGTACACGGTGAAGCACATCCACGCGGTCCAGAACGCGAGGAAGCACACGACGTAGAGGCCGGCGTCGCTCCAGGAGGTCGTTCCGCGCACGAGGTGCGAAAGCTGGGCGACGCCGGCGACCGCGACCAGGTCGAAGAAGAGTTCGAGCCAGGACGCGTGGCGTTCCTCGGTTTTCATGATCACGGCGGACAGTATGCCGTGACCGTGAAACCGCCGTCCTAAACCGCGCGCGCTCCGTCCTGCCACACTTCCCGAACGTTCCCCGCCAACGCCGGGAAATCGTAAATATCGCCCGAAACGACCACGAGGTCCGCGCGGTACCCCGGGGCCAGCCGGCCGAGTTCGGCGTCCTTGCCCAGCAACTGGGCGGCCGACGACGTGGCGGCGACCAGCACGTCCGCGGGGCTCATCCCGGCGGAGCGCATCAACTCCAGCTCTTCGAGGTTGGTCCCGTGCGGGCCGACGCCGCTGTCGGTGCCCATCGCGATCCGGACCCCGGCCGCGACTGCCCGGCGCACCGAATCCAGGTGCACCTCCGCGACCTCTTTCGCCTTCTGCACCACCGCGTCCGGCAACCCCGCGCCCGCCGCGGCCGCGCGGATGACGTTCACCGGCGCCACCAGCGTCGGTACGAGCCAGGTGCCGCGCGCGAGCATCAGTTCGATCGCCTCGTCGTCGAGGTAGATGCCGTGTTCGATCGACCGGATCCCGGCGCGGACGGCGTTCTTGATCCCCTCCGAGCCCTGCGCGTGGGCCATCACCGCACGCCCCTGCATGGTCGCCTCGGCGACCAGGACGTCCAATTCCTCAGGCGTGAACTGCGAATGCCGCGGATCGTCCCGCGGCGACAGCACGCCGCCGGTGGTGCAGACCTTCAGCACGTCGGCCCCGGCCCGCAACAGGGTCCGCGCGACCCGGCGCATCTCGTCGGGGCCGTCCGCCAGCGCGCTCGGACGGCCGGGGTGCGGGAGCGACAGCGGGGCGCAGTGCCCGGACGGCATCCATCCGTCGCCGTGCCCGCCGGTCGTGCTGATCAGGCCGATCGCGATTTCCAGGCGGGGCCCGGGAATCAGGCCGTCCGCGACCGCCTGTTTGATGCCGAGATCGGCACCGGCGGCGTCGCGCACCGTGGTGATGCCGAGTTTCAGCGTGGTCCACAGATTCCGGGCCGCCTCGTAGAACTGGTACGAGAACGGCTTCTGCACCCGCTGCAGCAACCCGAGATCCGACACCGTCACGTGCACGTGGCAGTCGAACATCCCCGGCAGCAGCATCGCGCCGGTGCAGTCCACCGCGCGGTCGCCGTCGAGCCCGGTGCCGACCTCGACGATCCGGCCGTCCTCGACCACGACGTCCGCCGCCGCGGGCGGGCTGCCCGTTCCGTCGAACACCGTGCCGCCGGTGAAAAGGGTCCGCGTCATACCGGTTCTCCTGTCTGCACAACGTCTCCGGACCGGGTCACGGCCCGTTCGATGGCTGCCGCGATCGCGAGCACGACCACGTTGACCGCCAGCCCGACCAGCCCGACGTTCACCGTGCCGACGAGCTTGGTGTCCACAAAGGTCAGCCAGATCACCACGACCTCCCCCGCCAGCAGGCCCGCGAACACCGGGGCCTTGCCGACCGGAACCTTCTTCAGGAAGCCCAGCAGATTCGCCGGGGCCAGCTGCACCGACCCGGAATAAGTGAGCAGCAGCAGGTTCGCCAGCAGATCCGGCCGGAAGATGCCGAGCACCAGAGCGAGCGCACTGGCCAGCACGACCGTCCCGTGATTGATCCAGAACTGCTTGCGCTCACTGCGCACCCTCGCGATGTTGCGCGCCACCAACGAGGAGATACCGATCAGAATCCCGGCCGCGGGCACCATCGCGGTCGCCGTCGCCGCGACAACCACGAGCCCGGTGACCCACCCCGGCAACGCGTCCTTGCTCAACGTCAGCAACACGCCGTTCGGGTCGCTTCCCTTGGGCACCACCAGAATCGCCGCGAAGCCGATGATCATCGGCAGCAGCAGGCAAAGCTCGTACACCGGCATCCAGGTGTAATTACGCCGCAGCACCTTCGGATCCCGCGCCGACATCAACGCGGGCCAAGTATGCGGCAACGTCATCAACCCCACGCCGATCGCACTCACCAGCATGCTGGTGACGAACCACGTGTGATCGTTGGCCCCAGCGTGCACGAACAACTTCTCCGGATGCAACTGATCGATCTTGTGGAACACCCCGGAAACGCCGCCGGCGAAATGCGCGGGCACCGCGATAATCAACACCACGAGCACGACAAGCATGATCGCGTCCTTGAAGTACGACGTCGCCGCCACCCCACGCAGCCCAGCCCACAACACAAACGCGACTACCAGCACGCTGCCCGCGATCATGCTCAGCGTCCCGGACGCGTGATCACCAGTCACGAGCCGGACAATCAACCCGAGCCCAGTAATCTGCAGTTGCAGATACGGCAACACGAACACCACCCCAAGGATGGCCGAAACCGTGCCCAGCGCACGGCTGGAAAACCGGTCCTCGAGAAAATCGCCCTGGGTCAGATACCCGCGCTCCTTGCCCATCCGCCAAATCCGCTTGGCAAGAAAGAACAGGACCACGTAAGCAATCGGCACGTACGGCAGCGCATACATCGCAGCCACGCCACCGGAAAACGCCAATCCGGCCATGCCCAGGAAGGTAAAAGTAGTAAAGACCTCCCCAGCCTGCAAAAACCACATAGTGAGCGCACCGAACTTGCGCCCGCCAACAGTCCACTCCGCAAGATCCGCAGCAGGCCGACGCCGCCCGACGAACCCGAGCACGCCGATCAACACGATCCCAACGAGCGTAAAAGCGAGGATCATCGTCAATCCTCCTGCCCGCTGCGGGCCATGAGCCGCTCAGACAACAACAAAGCAGGAGTGAACATCAGACACCAAAACGCACCCCAGACCATCATCTTCGGCAACCCGAGCCACAGCCCGGAGGAGTTGACGAAGGGAAGGAACGGCATGAGCACGAGAGCCACGACGGGGACGACCGGAGGGAGATAGTAGCTACGCATGCGCACACGCTGCCAGAAGCCGCCCCCGTCGGCAGCCCAGTTCGATACTCACCCACTCACGCCCCCGCTCCACCAGCCCCAGCCCGCTTCTCCCACTTGACCCGAACGCCCCAGCCCCCTCCACCCAACCCAGCCACCCCCGAGCCCGCTCCACCCAACCCAGCCACCCCCGAGCCCGCTCCACCCAACCCAGCCACCCCCGAGCCCGCTCCACCCAACCCAGCCACAACGCGG
>NZ_JBHRWI010000016.1:0-322025 GCF_042647905.1 Amycolatopsis halotolerans | reverse complement strand
ACGCTACTGAGAAAACCTCATTGGGTGCGTTCAGCGCACCGAACGCCACATTGGGTGCATCCGACGCACCCAATGCCACATTGGGGCGCTCGCCGCCGTAGGCAGCCAGCCCGGTGTCCGCGCTAACCGGCATCGCCACTCACGACGGCGCGTCGTCCGTGCCCGGCACCCGCGGCACCTCGTCCGTCCGGGAGGGGCTCAGGTCCGGTCCCGGCGCGGTGGCCACCTCGCCGGGCAGCTCGTCCGAGTCCGGCAGTTCGCGGTTGCGGCGCGCGGGGAACGGCGAGTCCTCGTCGTCGTCCTCGGGCCGGTCGCGGGGGTGGAATTCGCTGCGCGGGGTCATGGTTCCGGGATACCCGGTTTATTGCCCTCGCACCAGGGAGTTCACGCGGCCGGACGCGATCGTTGCTTACCGGTCGCGTCCGTGAGCTGGTCCAACAACGTCAGCAGGAGCCCGTCTCGCGTCGACCACGGGCAGATCGTCAGCTTCCCGCCCGTGACCGTCAGCAGTGCCTCCGCAACGACCGCGCCGCCGAGCGCTTGCTGGGCCCGCTGCCGCGAAATCCCCGGCAATTGCGCCCGCCGCGCGAACGGCATCGCCGACAGCCGAGGGATCCACGCGCGCACGTCGTCCAGGTGCAGTTCGCGAGTCTTGCCTGGCCGGTCGCCTGCCAGCCGCGCCAGTTGCCGCAGCACCTTCGAGCAGCCGACGACCTGATGATCGGCCAGTTCGGCCTGCACATCGCCCAAAGCAGCGGCGACTTCCTCCAGCACGTGGTCACGCAGTGCCCGCACTTGCTTGCTGCGCACCGGCGGTTCGGCGGGCAGCCAATCGCGAGTGACCGACCGGGCGCCCAGCGGCAGCGACCGCGCGAAAGTGGCCTGCTCCCCGGCTCCGGCGGACAGCTCGACCGTGCCGCCGCCGATGTCAAGCGCCAGCAGCGGGCCGCCGGACGCGCCGTACCAGCGGCGCGCGCCGACGTACGTCAGCTCGGCCTCCCGGCGCCCGGAGAGGAACCGCAGTTCGACACCGGTTTCGCGGGCGATCTCCTGGACCGCGTCACGGGAGTTGACCGCATCCCGGATTGACGACGTGGCCAGCGGAAACACGTCCTTGACGCCGTGCTCGCGGGCGAATTCCATACCGCTGGAAACAGCCTGGGAAATGGCCGCGATGCCGCACTTGCTGAGCCGTCCGTCGTCGTCGAGTTCCCGGTCGAGCCGCAGCCGGGTCTGGTGCGTGAGAGCCGGGTCGAGCGGGGATCCGCCGGGTTCGAGCACGACAAGCCGGGCGCTGAACGAACCCACGTCCAGCACCGCGGCGGCGGATCCTTCGATTCTGCGCACAGCCCGGCCTACCTCGCTTTCGCCCCGCCCGGATTCCCCGTTGAACCCGTTCTTACTCCCGAATTCGCGCCACGCGCGGCGGAGTTGACGGCATTTCGACGGCGGCATCGACCCGAAGTGCGGTTTTTTCACACCCCAGTGGCCCGCATCATACCGGACCTATCCGAGCAGCTCCTTCAGCTTGGCGACGGCGGCCACTCGCGCCTCGCGTCCGGGCTGCAGCGGGTTGACCGCCAGGGTCGTCGCCCCGGCCTCCTTGAACGCCGCCAGCCGCTCCTTCACATACCCCGCCGGACCGACCAGCGAGGTGGCGCGCAGCAGCTCCGTCGGGACCGCCGCGGCGGCTTCTTCCTTCTTGCCGTCGAGGTACAGGTCCTGGATCTTCTTGGCCTCGGCCTCGTAGCCGTAGTTGCAGGCCAGCGTGTTGTAGAAGTTCTTGCCGCGCGCGCCCATCCCGCCGATGTACAGCGCGAACACCGGGCGCACCCAGTCGAGCAGGCCCTCGACGTCGTCGCCGATGGCCAGCGGCGGCGCGGCGAACACGTCCAGCTCGCCCAGCTCCGGGTCGCGCTTGGCCTTGCCCTCGGCCAGCGAGGCACCCCAGACGTCGGCGGCCTTCTCCGGGTGGAAGAAGATCGGCTGCCAGCCCTCGGCGACCTCGGCGGCGAGCGCGACGTTCTTCGGCCCGAGCGCGGCGAGCACGACCGGGATCCGCTCGCGCACCGGGTGGTTGATCAGCTTCAGCGGCTTGCCGAGACCGGTGCCCTGGTCGGCGGGCAGCGGGATCGTGTAGTGCTTGCCGTCGTGCACGACGCGCTCGCGCTTCCACACCTGGCGGCAGATCTCGATGATCTCGCGGGTGCGGCCGATCGGCGCGTCGTACTTCACGCCGTGGAAACCCTCGATGACCTGCGGCCCGGACGCGCCGAGGCCGAGGGTGAAGCGGCCGTCGGACACGAAGTCCAGCCCGGCCGCGGTCATCGCGGTGAGGCTCGGCGTGCGGGTGTAGATCTGGAAGATGCCCGACATCAGGCCGACGCGCTCGGTCTTCGCGGCGAGGTAGCCGAGCTGGCTCACCGCGTCGAAGCTGTAGGCCTCGGGGACGAACACGATGTCGAGTCCGACCCGTTCCAGCTCCACGATGTCCGCGACGCTTTCGGCGAACCCGCCCGAGTAGCTGACGCCGGTGCCGATCCTCATCGATCCCTCATTCCCGTGCCGGTCGACTGTGACTAAGCGTTTGCTCATTATGCGGCCACTCGGGTGACGACGCTACGGCGTGGGTCACACCACAGCGGGCGCCACCGTCCCGCGCACCTCGCCGAACCCGATCCGGGCCCCGTCTGGACCAGGGGCGGAGGCGGTGATGACGACCTCGTCGCCGTCCTCCAGGAACGCGCGCGTCTCGCCGCTGTCGCCGAGCGCGAGCGGTTCGCGACCGCCCCAGCTCAGCTCCAGCAGCGAGCCGCGCTGGTCCTTCGCCGGGCCGGTGACCGTGCCGGACGCATACAGGTCGCCGGTGCGCAGGCTCGCGCCGTTCACCGTGAGGTGCGCGAGCTGTTGCGCGGCCGTCCAGTACTGCGTGGCGAACGGCGGGCTGGACACGAGGTGGCCGTTGATCCGGATTTCCAGCGCGAGGTCGAGACTCCACGACTCGGCGCCGCGCAGGTACTCGAACGGCTCTGGATCCTGCGCGGGCTGCGGCACCCGGGCGTGCTCCAGCGCGGCGAGCGGGACCAGCCACGGCGACATCGACGTGGCGAACGATTTGCCGAGGAACGGCCCGAGCGGCTGCATTTCCCAGCCCTGCAGGTCGCGCGCCGACCAGTCGTTGACCAGGCAGACGCCGAACACGTGGCGCGGGAACTCGTCGATCGGCACCGGAGCGCCCAGTTCGGAGCCCACGCCGACGACGAAACCGACCTCGGCCTCGAAGTCGAGCAGGCTGGACCTTCCGAACGACGGTTCGGTCGCCTTGCGCGGTTTCCGTTGCCCTGCCGGGCGAATCACCGGCGTCCCGGACGCGACGACTGTGCCCGCCCGCCCGTGGTAGCCGATCGGCAGGTGTTTCCAGTTGGGCGGCACCAGATCGTCCCCGCCGCTGAAGACCCGGCTGGCGTTGAGCGCGTGCTGCTCGCTGGAGTAGAAGTCGACGTAGTCCGCGACCTCCACCGGCAGATGGCTCCTGATCTCGTTGCGGGGCACCAGATGCGGCCGGATCCGGTCGGCGTGGCGCGGTTCGCTGAGCCATTCGCGGACCCGTGCCCGCACGTCGGCCCAGACGTCCGGGCCGGCGGCGAGCAACGGGTTCAGCACGCCCGCGCCGAGCAGGCGGCCGAAGGACTCCCCCTCGGCCGCCGCGCTCAGGTCGAGCACCTGGTCTCCGACCGCGACACCGGCCCGGCGGGTCCGCTCGCCGTGCGAGAAGACGCCGTAGGGCAGGTTGTCGAGGCCGAAGAGGGTGTCGGCCGGAAGGTCGAGCCAGGTCACGCGGACGCCTCCGCGATCCACGCGCCGACCACGGTGTCCAAAGCGGACAGCGGGAGGATTCCGTTGCCCAGGATGACGTCGTGGAACGCGCGGATGTCGAACCGGTCGCCGAGCGCCTTTTCGGCCTCGGCGCGGACGCGCTGGATTTCCAGCCGTCCCACCATGTAGCTCAGCGCCTGGCCCGGATTCGCGACGTACCGGTCGATCTCGGCCTCGATCTCCATCTTCGCCATCGGCGTGTTCTCGACGAGGTAGTCGACCGCCTGCTGGCGGCTCCAGCCCAGCGCGTGCAGCCCGGTGTCGACCACGAGCCGTCCGGCCCGCATCGAGTCCTGGGCGAGCATGCCGAAGCGGGCGACGTCGTCGGAGTACAGGCCCATCTCGTCGGCGAGACGCTCCGCGTACAGGCCCCAGCCCTCGATGTAGGCGTTGAACGGCGCGATCCGGCGCAGCAGCGGCAGATCGGTGAGTTCCTGCGCGAACGTGAGCTGGAAGTGGTGTCCCGGAACGGCTTCGTGGAACGCGATGCCCTCGCTGGTGAAGCGCGGCCGCGAATTCGCCTCGTAGGTGTTGGCGTAGTACGTGCCGGGGCGGGAACCGTCGAACGCGGCCTGCAGGTAGTAGGCGATGGTGCCGCTCGCCGCGTCCGCCTCCGGGACCGGTTCGACCTCGCACTTCGCGTCCGGCACCCGGGAGAACCATTGCGGGGCGACGGCTTCCGCCCGGACGATGGCCGCCCGCGCGCCTTCCAGCAGCTCCTCGCCGTCGCGCCAGCGCAGCTCCGGGTCGGTGCGGAGGCGGTCGAAGATCTCCGCCAGTTCCCCGGTGCCGAACACGCGGGCGCCCAGTTCGCGGTACTCCTCGGCCAGTTTTTCGCCCATCCGCAGACCGGTGTCGTGCAGTTCCCGCGCGGTGCGGTCGGTGGTGGTGTGCACGCGGATCAGGCCCTGGTACTTCTCCAGCCCGCCCGGCAGATGGCTGATGCCCGGCTGGCTGTCCGTCTTCGACACCGGCAGGACCTCCTCGGCGAGGAAGTCGCGGTAGCGCCGGTACGCGGGCCGCACGACCTCGGCGAGCAGCCGGTCGCGCTCCGCGGCGAAGCCCTCGACCTCGACCGCCGGCGTGACGCGGAACGGATCGCCCTCCTCGTTCGCGAGGTACCGCTCGACGTACTCGATCCCGATGCGCACCAGGAAGTCCGGCGGCGCGAACCCGTCCGCGACGGTCGTCCGCTGGGCCTCGATCACCGCGTCGAGATAGCCGCCGACCGCCGCCAGCCGGGTGAGGTAGTCGCCGGCCTTGTCCGCGTCGTCCGGGACCAGCGCGGGGAGAATGGTGACCAGGTTCAGCGCGGGCGAGCTGAACCCGTCGCTCACCGCGAACCCGGACAGCCGCGAGTCGATCGTGTCGATCGCGCCGCGGGCGTGCGTGCGCACCACCTCGCGGGTGATGACCTCCGACGCGGTCAGCCCGGCCGGGTCGATCGCGTCGGCGCGCTCGGCGATCGCGGCGTACCCCGCCCGGTGGCGCTCGGCCGCGGCGAGACTCGGGTCGGCGAGTTTGGTGTGGTCGCCGGGAAGTCCGAGAACGGTCCGCTCCAGCGGTTCCGCCTCGAAGCTCAGCTCGACCAGTTCGTCGGCCAAGCCGAGGACGGTGTCGCCGTGGCCAGCCACCCACTCGGTGACCACGGCGTCCAACACCGACAGCGGCAGGGAGCCGCCGGAGAGGATCGTGTCGTGGAACGCCTTGATGTCGAACCGGCTGCCGAGCCGCTGTTCGGCCTGCTCGCGCAGCCGCTCGATTTCCAGCCGCCCCACCATGTACGCGAGCGCCTGGCCCGGGAAGCCGAGGTACCGGTCGACCTCGGCCTCGATCTCGACCTGCGCCATCGGCGTGTGCTCCAGCAGGTAGTCGACCGCCTGCTGGCGGCTCCAGCCCAGCGCGTGCAGGCCGGTGTCGACGACCAGCCGCCCGGCCCGCATCGACTCCATCGTCAGCATGCCGAGCAGCGACACGTCCTCGGAGTACAGGCCCATCTCGTCGGCGAGGCGCTCGGTGTAGAGGCCCCAGCCCTCGGCGTACGCGGTGAAGTTGCCGACGCGGCGCAGCAGCGGCAGGTCAGTCAGGTCGAGCGCGGTGCTGAGCTGGAAGTGGTGGCCCGGGATCGCCTCGTGGAACGCGATGACCTCGGCGGTGTGCCGGAACCGCTCGGTGGCCTGGTAGGTGTTGGCGAAGTAGACGCCGGGCCGGGACCCGTCGGCGGCGGGCGGCATGTAGTACGCCGGGGGCGCGCCGGGCGCGGAATCCTCCGGCACCGCCTCGACGGTCCACGGGTGCTGCGGGATGTGGCCGAACCAGTTCGGCGCCTCGGCCTCGGCGCGGGAAATCGCCGTGCGGGCGGTTTCGAGGAGGTCTTCGGCGCTGGTCCAGCGCAGCTTCGGGTCGGTGCGCAGCCGCTCGAAGATCTCCGGCAGCTCGCGGGTGCCGAACACGCGCTCGCCGAGGGCCTGGTACTGCTCGACCTGGCCGGCGATCACCGCGAGACCGGTGTCGTGCAGCTCCTGCGGGGTGCGGTTGCTGGTGGTGTGGGTGCGGGCGAGGCGGGCGTAGATCTCGTCGCCGCCGGGCAGCCAGGAGACGCCGCCCTTGTCGTCCGGGCGGCCGTGCGGGAGGACTTCGGCCTCGAGGAAATCGCGGTATTCGCGGAAACCGGGGCGGGCGACGTCCCGGAGGATCTGCTCGCGACGGGCGGCGAAGTCCTCGGCCGGGGCGGGCTGGCGCAGCAGCGGGTCGTTCTCGGGCTCGGCCAGGTAGCGGTCGAGGTGCGCGATCGCGGCCTTGACCAGGCGTTCGATCGGCAGGAGACCGGCGGCGATCCCGTCGCGGTGGCGTTGCGCGACGGCGCGGAGGTACTCGGGGATCTCGCTGAGCCGCCCGAGATGCGCCTCCGCGGTTTCGGCGGTGACCGTGATCATCGGCAGCGCGGACAAGAGCCCGGAGGCGGGGCCGACGAACAGGTCGGTGACGGTGAAGTCGACGACCCGGCTGTCCATCCGGTCGAGGGTTCCGTCGACGGAGCTGAGCAGGACGTCGCGGGTGACGCGATCGGCTTCTTCGAGCCCGGCCGGATCGACGGCCTCGGCGCGCTCCCGAATCGCGACGATATTCTCGCGGAACGCCGCCTCCGCCGCGGCCGACGGATCACCGAGGCCCGGCGCGTCCGGCCGGATGCCGAGAATGGCGGCGTCGAGCGGTTCATGGTCGAACGACGCCTCGACGAGCTCGTCGGCGAGATCGGAAACGACGGACATCGGCGGTGACCCCCAGGGTAGGCGGAGAAGGTGCGATTCCGACCCTAATCGAGACGGGGGCGGCGACGCCCGTGTCCGGGGTCGACGGCCTTCTTCCGGGCGCAGGAACGTTCCGGGCCGTGGAACCTGGGGACGTTGCGGGAGGAGCTGGTCAGGCCGGAGGGGCAGCGGGCGACCCCGGAGCGCGGTCCGTCGCGGGCGCCGGTTGCGCGTCCCGGGCCTCGGCTGGTTGGCACCGCCCTGGCCGGGACGCGGGGAGGGCTCCGGTTCCGCATTGGCTGCTCCCGACGGCACGATCCGCCAGACTCCTCGGACCGCCGGTGTTTCGCCGTCCGTCGCGGTCGCGCAGGGTGCTGGTTCCGCGTCGGCTGCTTCCGACGGCACGACCCGCCAGGCTCCCCGGCCAGCGGTGTTCGGCTATCCGGCGCGAGGCACGCCGGGCACCGGTTCCGCGTCGGCCGCCCCCGACGGCACGACCCACCAGGCTCCCCGGCCAGCGGCTGGCCAGCGGTGTTCGGCTGTCCGTCGCGGTGGCGCGGGGCACGCCGGGCGCGGTGGTGCGGCCGGGTCCGGCGGGCGAGGCGGTAGCGTTGCCGGAGTGGCCGTGACCGATCCCGCCGACATCCGCCTGCTCGCCGCGCTCGCCGAGCTGGGCAAGGGTGCTGTGCACGAGCTGGCGGCGAAGGTCGGGATGGATCCGCGGGAGGTCGCGTACCGGCTGGTCGCGCTGTCCGGCAGCGGCTTGCCGCTGCTGGTCGGGGTCGAAAGCGACCCGCAAGGTCTGCGTGCGGCGATTTCGGGGGCTCAGGCTTCGTGGCAGCGTCCGCAGGCTCCGGGGTATCCGGGCGGCGGGCCCGGGTCGGCGCCGTTCCCCGCCGCGCCGATGCAGGGGGCTTCCCGGATGCCCGGCTCGATGCCGCCCGGCCTCCCTCCGGCACCAGGCTCCCTGCCCTCCGGCCCCGCTCCGGCACCGGGCCCCATGCCCTCCGGCCCTCCCGCGGCGCCGATGCCGAATGGCCCGGCGTCGTCCGGGATTCCGGCTTCGGGCGGGATGGCACCGCCTCCGGGGATGCCGGGCGGCGCTCCCGGCGCGTCCGGTCCGCACCCGCCCGGGCAGTCCGGGATCCCCGAATCGGCCGGGATGCCGGGACATTCCGGCCCGCATCCGCCGGGCCAGCACGGCATGCCCGGACCGGGAACCTCCGGCGCGTACCCGCCCGGGCAGACCGGGATTCCCGCGACCGGACCAGGTTCGCCGGGACAGCACGGCATGCCCGGCCCCGGGACCACCGGCGCCTACCCGCCCGGGTTTCCCGCCGCGGCACCGGGAACCTCCGGCGCGTACGCCCCCGGACCGGCCGGGATTTCGGGCGCGTATCCCCCTGGACCCAACGGGATCCCGGGGATGTCCGGCGCGTACTCCTCCGCGCAGACCGGAATGCCCGCCCCCGCGAACGTCTACAATGGACAGTCTGGGCCGTACCCGGCTCCGGACCCGGCCGTCAGCACGTGGGGCGTCCCGCAGACCGCTTCCTGGGCCCGCGGCGACGACCCGAAGCCCGCCGCCGCACCGGTGAAACAGGGGCGGATCGGCGAGACGATGCAGTCGCAGGGGCTCGAAGGGGAACAGCTTTCCGTGCAACTGCTGGAAGTCCAGGACCCCGCCGACTTCCTCTTCGGCGCGGCCGGCTACCGGCTCGAGGACGGCGAGCGCGCGGTCGTCGTGCACACGGAAATCACCAACCGCGGGCCGATTCCGTTCGCCTCGCTGCCGGACAACTATCTCGAACTCGTCACCGACAGCGGCGAAACCGTCGCGAAAGCCCCGGTTTCGCTGACGTCCCGGCCGCCGCACAAAATCGGCGTGCAGCCGGGCGAGACGCTCGGCGGGCACACCGTTTACGTCCTTCCGACCGCGACGCGGGTGGTCTCGGTGCGCTGGAGCCCGCGGCCCGAGCCGGACGAGCGCACCCTGACCTGGGCCGTTAACTAGCTGGCGCTAGTTCCCGTCGCGCAGGATCTCCAGCGCACTGGCCAGATCGTCCGGATACTCCGCCTCGAACTCCACCCACCGGCCGTCCGCCGGATGCGCGAAACCCAGCGTCCGCGCGTGCAGCCACTGCCGCGTCAAGCCGAGTTTCCGCGCCAGCACCGGGTCCGCCCCGTAGGTCAGGTCCCCGGCGCACGGGTGGCGCAGCGCGGAGAAGTGCACGCGGATCTGGTGGGTGCGGCCGGTTTCCAGCTTCACGTGCGCGAGCGAAGCCGCCCGGAACGCCTCGACCACCTCGTAGTGCGTGACGCTCGGCCGTCCGCCCGCGACGACCGCGAACTTGTAGTCGTGCCGCGGGTGGCGGTCGATCGGGGCGTCGATGGTGCCGCGGGTCGGGTCGGGATGGCCCTGCACGACGGCGTGGTAGCCCTTGTCGACGGTCCGTTCCTTGAACGCCCGCTTCAGCACGGTGTACGCGTGCTCGCTCTTGGCCACCACCATCACCCCGGTGGTGCCCGCGTCGAGCCGGTGCACGACGCCCTGTCGCTCCGCCGCGCCGGACGTCGAGATGCGCAGCCCGGCCGCGGCGAGTCCGCCGACGACCGTCGGGCCGGTCCAGCCGGGGCTGGGGTGCACGGCGACGCCGACCGGTTTCGAAATCACCACGATGTCGTCGTCATCGTGCAGGATCTTCATGCCATCGACCGGCTCCGCGACGATTTCCGCCGGACGTTCCGGTTCCGGCAACGTCACCTCGAGCAGCCCGCCCGCGGACAGCCGGTCCGATTTGCCCGCCGGATGGCCGTCGAGCAGCACGTCGCCCGCCGCCGCGAGGTCCGCGACGACGGTACGGGAGAGTCCGAGCAGTTTGGCCAGCCCGGCGTCGACGCGCATCCCGTCGAGCCCGTCGGGGACGGGCAGCATGCGCGCGCTCACTCGGATTCCTTCTTCTTGCCGCGGGTGGTGGTGCCGTCGTAGTCCTTGCCGAGCAGGGACAGCAGCACGATCAGCGCGCCGCCGACGCAGATCGCGGAGTCGGCGATGTTGAAGATCGCGAAGCCCTGCCCGTTGGGCGCGAACGCGGAGATGAAGTCCACGACGTGCCCGCGCAGCGGTCCGGGCTCGCGGAAGAACCGGTCGGTGAGGTTGCCGAGCGCGCCGGCGAGCACGAGCCCGAGGCCGATCGCCCAGCCGACCGAACGCAGCCGGCGCGAGATCCACACGATGGCGATCACGACGCCGGTCGCCACCAGCGCGAGCACCCAGGTCATGCCGGTCGCCATCGAGAACGCGGCACCCGGATTGCGGATGACCTGCAGGTAGATGAGCCCGCCGAGGATCGGCTTGGGCTCCTTGCCCTCGAGATTGGCGACCACGAGGTTCTTCGTGATCAGGTCGATCGCCCACAGCAGCGCCGCGACCGCGAACACCACCCAGACCCGCCGCTTGGGCAGCGGCGTGCCTTCCTTGGCAGCCCCCTGCTCAGGCGGTTCCGCAGACGGCTCGACCTCGGATTCGGACGGCGAAGGATCGGTGCTCACACCCCCATTGTCCACAACCGCGCCCAACCAGGTCACAGCGGCAGTCCCCCACCGAAATTCAGTCGCCCGGCCACCCCCGTCCCGCCATCCTCACTGCATGCCCGCCGAGATCCCCGCCCCCGCCGTGGCCGCCGCCTGGATCGCCCTGAACCTCTCCCCCACGAACGACCTCCCCCTGTGGGCAGCCCACTGGCTAGCCGAGGGAGAGGACGGCGAACACCTGCGCCACCTGGCAGGCCTCTCCCGCACCGAACCACGAGAAATCCACGACGTGCAGCAGTCCGCCCTAGCCGACTGCCACACCCCCATCCCCACCGCAGCCGACGCAGCAAAAGTCGCCTTCACCCACCTGGCCCAACTGCTCCTCAACGGACACCTCAGCGAACGCGCCCTGCTGAACGACCTGCACACCATCATCGTCCGCACCAACTACTCCGACAGCGTCGTCAAGCTGCCGTTGGCGCAAGTCTGGATGCTGGACGAAGAGTGGGACCAAGGCTGGGGACGCCCGGAAGAGCAAATCAAAGAGGCGGTCCGCGCAGCCTGCCAAGCCCAGCTAGACCACACCAGCCAGACAAACCCAACCTGACCACACCCAGCCAGACAAACCCAACCTGACCACCACGCGGGATCGCGCCGGCGTTTGGGGGCTGAGCGGCGTGACAGGCCGAAGGCCCCTCACGCCGCTCAGCCCCCAAACGCCGGCTTAAAAGCGATCCCGCCCGCGGCGGCGAAGCCGACGCCAAAAACACAGCTGGTGAGAGACCCCCGAAACCCGCCCCCACCACCCCAGCACCACCATCAAGCACAAAACCCCGGCAACTCCCGCGTATCCCCCACCGGAGCCCACCGCCCATCAACCTTCGTGTACTCCCACCGAGCCCCCCGAGCGACAATCTGCCGCAACGCCAGCACCAACCGATCCACGTGCTCCTCGGTACTCCCCAACCCGAGACTCACCCGAACAGCCTGCTGCCCCTCCCCGCCGGCCTCGCGAATCAACCGCCGAGCAGCCACATGAGCACAGAACGCCCCGTCCCGCACCCCAATCCCGTACTCAGCCGACAACACCGCCGCCAGCCACCCCGGCTCAAACCCGTCGACGACAAAACTCACCGTGCCAACCCGATCCACCGGCGCGTCAAAGAACCGCAACTCGGCACATCCAGGCAGCCCGGCCAGCCCCTTCCGCAACCGCTCCAGCAACGCAGCCTCATGCGCCCCGACGGCATCCCACTGAGCCGCCAACTGCTCGCAAGCCACGCCCAACGCATACACCCCAACGGTATTGGGCGACCCAGCCTCGTGCCGCTCCTCGCCGCTGTTCCACACGACGGCTTCCTCAGTCACCAGCTTGGTCGCCCCGCCACCGGCAAGATAAGGCTCAGCGGCCCGCAACCAGTCGCTGCGCCCGATCAACGCCCCAGCCCCAAACGGCGCGTACAACTTGTGCCCGGACAACGCGACGTAGTCGACATCCAACTCCCGCAACGAAATCCGCCGATGCGGCGCAAGCTGAGCAGCGTCCAACGCCACCCGGGCCCCATGCTTCCGAGCCACCGCAGCGATCTCGGCCACCGGCAGCAGTTCGCCAGTCACGTTCGAAGCCCCAGCGACAACCACCAACCGAGGCCCCTGCGGACATTCCGCCAGCGCTTCGTCCACAACGGACACTGCGGCAAGCCGAGTCCGCGGCAACTGCACCCGCCGGACATTCGGCCCCCGCCACGGCAGCAACGCGGCATGGTGCTCGCTGTCGAAAACAACAACAGAAGTCTTACGCGGCAACGCTTTCGCCAGCAGATTGAACGCATCAGTCGTGTTGCGAGTGAAGATCACCGAGTCCCCGCTGCGAGCGTCCACAAACCGACGCAACACACCCCGGGTCCGCTCGTACAACCGAGTGGAAACCTGCGAAGCAAACCCAGCACCGCGATGCACGCTGGCATACCAGGGAATAAACTCGTCCACCGCCGAACGCACCGCGTCCAGACACGGCGCACTGGCCGCGTGATCAAGGTTGGCGTAACCGATGTCGCCGCCCGTCACCAACGGCACCCGCAGCGACGCACCGGCCACAGTGGGAACGGCGGGAACAACAGTTTCGGTGGACCGGTCGAGTGCGAGAGTCATGACGGCGCCTCCTCGGCGTTCCGGGGGACCCCCGGCGAGGGGCCCGCGCTTGCCCGTCGCGCTGCGCGACCGGCCTGGTCCTCACCCGGGGCACCCCACCGCGGTAGGAGGGTTGCCGGCCAGCAAGCCGGGGCTTCGTGCTGGCACTCATGACCTGAAACCGACGATAGCGGAAGACCAGCGAAAGAAACCAGACCCGTCTCGTGATCTGAGACGGCAGTCACAAGGAGAGTCCACAAAGGACAGAGAAGTCAGGCTCCGGATTCGCCGTGCCAGCGGGCCAGGCGACCAGCTCGGTCAACCGCCCGGATCCGCCGTTCGGTCGCGTCGCGGTCGGCGGCGGTCGTGACCACCAAAAGCTGGTCTTCGACCTGCAACCGGCTGGTTTTCTGCGGCGTGAAGCCTGCTCCCCCGCGCACCACGAGACTGACCGTCGCACCGGCGGGCAACCGGAGCTCCGACAGGTACACGCCGTGCAGCTTCGACCCCTTCTGGATGCGCACCTGCAGCAGTTCCGCGCCGAGTTCGTCGAGCGGCGCGGAATCGACCTCGATCTCGTGCGCCTGCGTCGCCTTCGCCAGCCCGAGGATCCGCGCGAGCGGGCTGAGCGTCGCGCCCTGCAGCACGGTGAGCACGATGACGAGCACGAAAACCGCGTCCACGAGCCGTTGCGCGCCGGGCACTCCTTCGGACAGCGGGATCATCGCGAGCACGATCGGCACCGCGCCGCGCAGGCCCGCCCAGGACAGGAACGCCTGGTCTCGCCAGGGCAACCGGAACGGCAGCAGCGACAGAACCACCGACAGCGGCCGGGCGAGCAGCAGCACCACGGCACCCGCCACCAAACCCGGGATGAGCGCTTCGAGCAGCCGGGTCGGCGACGCGAACAGGCCGAGCAGCACGAACAAGCCGATCTGCGCGAGCCAGCCGAGCCCTTCGGCGAACGACAGGGTGTCCGACCGGTGCGGCAGCTTCGAATTCCCGAGCACCAGACCGGCGACGTAGGTGGCCAGCAGGCCGGACGCGTGCGCCAGCTGTCCCGAGGAGTACGCGAGCACGCACACCGCCACCGTGGCGAGCGGGTACAGACCGGTCGCCGGGAGCGCGGCCCGGCGCAGCGCCTGCGCGCCCAGCCAGCCGAACGCGAGGCCGAGCACCAGGCCGGTGAGCAGTTCGTAGACCACCAGCAGCGGCAGCGACCAGTCGACCGCCTCGCCGGACGCGAGCACGACGACCGCGATGTAGGCGGGCGCGTCGTTGATGCCGGATTCCAGCTCCAGCGCGCCGACGAGCCGCTTGCCGACCCCGGCGGTGCGCAGCACGGAGAACACCGCCGCGGCGTCGGTGGACGCGAGGACCGCGCCCCACAGCAGGGCGAGCCGCCAGTCGAGGCCGAGCAGCCAGTGCAGAGCCGCGCCGGTGACCGCGATGCTGATCACCACGGCCACTGTGGACAGCAGGATTCCGGGCCCCAGCGAGGGTTTCACCGCGGACCAGCGGGTGGTGAGCCCGCCTTCGGTGAGGATCAGGACGAGCGCGGCGAGCCCGAGCGACTGGGTGAGCGCCGGATTGTCGAAGCGGATGCCGAACCCGGCCTCGCCGAGGACGACGCCGATCCCGAGATACAGCAGCAGCGACGGGAATCCGAGCCGGATGGACACCCGCACCGCGATGACCGAGACGACCAGAACCAGCGCGCCGACGCCCAGCACCATGGGAAGCTCGTCCACTCGCCCGCCTCCCTCCCGTCGCCCGCAGGCGTCCAGAATAGTGAGGCAGTGTCCGGTTCCCGAGCCCGCACCACCGATGCGGGGGACCACCAACGTGTGTTACGACGCCTGGGCGGCACTCACCGTCGCGAGATCGACACCGAGCGCGGCGAACGGACCCCGCGCGCCGGGCAAAACCCGGACCGCGCGCTGCTGGTCCCGCGTCAGCCATCCCGCCTCGACCGCCCGCTCCAGCACCGCCGCCGGAACCACGCCGGCGAGGTGCTCCCGCCGCTCTGTCCAATCCAGACAGTCGCGCAGCAACGGCCGCCGCGGCCGATCCGGGACCGGCACGCCGAGATCGGCCAGCACCTCGCGTCCGGTGTCGGTGAGCGCGAGCCCGTCCGACACGTCGATCAGGCCCCGATCGACCATCCCGTCCCGCAAAGCGACCCCGAGCGTCCCGGCCAGATGGTCGTAACAACTGCGCGCGAACGCCAATCGCTGCACTCGCAACGAAGTCCGCAGCCCGGACGGCTGTTTCAGTTCGGCATGCTGCGCCAAATGCTCGATCAACTCCGCAACCCGCGGATTCGCGAGCCGCACGTACGCGTGCCGCCCCTGCTTCACCCGGGCCACGAACCCAGCCTCGGCCAATCGCGTCACGTGCTCGCTGGCCGTCGAGACCGCGATCCGCGCCGCGGCGGCCAGTTCGCCGACCGTCCAGGCGCGGCCGTCGAGCAGCGCGAGGCACATGGTCGCGCGGCTCGGATCGGCGAGCACGGCGGCGACCTCGGCCAAGGCGACAGTTTCCATGGTCCTACGGTAGAGCGCGGATGCTTCGGCCGCGGCCGAACTGAGCCGCTACAGCGCGTCGAGGAACTTCGCGCCCAGCGAGACGGCCGGTTTGGAGTCGTTGGCCCCCTCCAGGAACACCGCGAACGCCAGGTCGCCGCGGTAGCCGACGAACCAGCCGTGTGCCTCCGCGCCGTCGCCGAACTGCGCGGTGCCGGTCTTGCCGAAGACCGAGCCGGAGTGCGACAGCCCGGTCGCCGTGCCGCCGGTGACGACCTCGCGCATCATCCCGCGCAGCGCCGACAGCACCGAGCCCGGCGGCGGGTTGTAGCCGGTGTTGACCTTGGTGCCGTCCGCCCACAGCCGCGGCACGACCGCGCGCCCGGACGCCGCGGTCGCCGCCATCACCGCCGCTCCCATCGGGCTGACCTGCACCTTTCCCTGGCCGATGCCGTCCTCGACCTGCTCGTCCGCGTTCGCCGCCGGGTCGACGCGGCCCAGCTCGGTGGACAGGCCGCTGATCCCGAAGTCGGCGTTGAGGCCGAACTGGGTGGCCGCCTTCGCGAGCCCGTCGGCGGGCAGCTGCGACGCGAGCCGGGCGAACGTGGTGTTGCAGGACTTCGCGAACGCCTTGTGCACGGTGGTCGCGCCGAGGTCGAACCCCTCGTTGGAGAGCGTGCGGGTGCCGATCCGGTCGGTCAGCGGGCACGGAACCGAGGAATCCGGCGTGACCAGCCCGGCTTCCAGCGCCGCGGTCGCGGTGACGATCTTGAACGTCGAACCCGGCGCGTACTGGCCGCTGAACGCCGACGCCGCGTTGGTGACGTTGCTGTTCTGCGCCACCGCGAGCAGATCGCCGGAAGACGGCTGGATCGCGACGAGGACCGCCTTGCCGCGATACCCGTCCACCGCCGCCTGCGCCGCGCTCTGAGTCGCGAGGCTGAGCCCAGTGGCAGCCGGTTTGTGGTCGCCTTCGGGGTTCCCGAAGAGCGTCTCCTGGCTCTTGCCCGACGCGTCCACGCGCTCGACCGCGAAGGCTTCGGACGCCTGCCCGTGCCCGGTGAGCGCCGAACGGAGCAGCGGGAACGCCTTGTCGTCAGCCAGTTTCAGCCCTCCGCTGCCGGAGACGACGAGCGGTTTGCCGTCGCGGTCGACCACGGCCGGAACGTCCGAGGACGCGATCGCCAGCCGCTGCCCGGCTTCGAGCTTCGGGTGCAGCACCGTCGGCGCCCAGTGGACCCGCCATTTGCCCTGCGCCTGGACGAGGCCGAGGTTGCCGGTGTACGTCCAGGTGTGCCCGGGGCCGAGGTTCCAGGTGACGGTGTAGGCCGCCGTGGCCTTGTCCCCCTGCGCCACGCCGACGTCACCGAGCTTGGTGGTCAGCTGCGTGGGCCGAAGCGTCGCCCACGCGTCCTGCAACGCGGACGAGGCGTCCGTCGGAGCGTCGGTGGCTTTGCTGGCCGTGTCGGCGTCCTTCGCGCCGAAGGCGAGCAGGTACGTGCGAGCTGCCGACGACGGGTCGTTCGGCTCCGCCGCCGTCGATCCCGGCTCCGGCGTTGCCGCCGTCGATCCCCCGCCGCGGAGCAGCACGAGCGCCGCCACCACGATCCCGACCACGGCCAGCGCGCCGCCGATCAGCACGCCCTTCTTCCCGGCAGGACTCACCGTCGCATCCCCCTCGCCCCACGCGGTCCGCCCGCGTCCCTGGCTCAGCTTGCCCATCGCTGAACGGAACCGGGCGTTACCTCGGACAACGCGACAAATTCGTGATCAATGCCGAGCCGTATAGGTCGTTATACAGTCTGGTCGGCCTTCCGGCGGGCGCGTTGCCACCAGATCCCGGCCACGACCAGCACCGCGACCAGGATTCCCGAGCTGATCAGCTGGATTCTGGCGTCGTGGTCGCCGAGCATCACCGCCAAGATGGCCACCATCGCGACAAGGGTCACCCACGTCAGGTACGGGAAGCCCCACATCCGCACAGTCAGGCTCTCCGGCGCGGTGCGCTCCAGTTGACGGCGCACCCGCAACTGCGTGCAGGCGACCAGGATCCACACGATCAGCAGCACCGAGCCGACCGCGTTCAGCAGGTATTGGAAGACGGTGTCCGGCCAGAGCGCGTTGAGCGCCACGGCCACGAAGCCGAACAACACCGAAGCCGCGACGGCGAAGACGGGCACGCCGCTTCGGTCCACTTTGGTCAGTGCGCGCGGGGCGTGTCCGCGTTGGGCCAGCGAGTACACCATGCGCGCCGCGCCGTACATGTTGGTGTTCAGCGTGGACAGCAGGGCGAACAGGATGACGACGTTCATGATCTGCCCGGTCGCCGGGATCCCGATGCGTTCGAGCACCGCGGCGAACGGGCTCTGTCCGGCCTGGACGCTCGTCCACGGCAGGAGCGAGACGATGACCAGCATGGAACCGACGTAGAACACCGAAATCCGCACGACCGCGTTGCGCACCGCCCTGCCGACGGCGTGCGCGGGATCGTCGGACTCCGCGGCGGCGATGGTCACCACTTCCAGGCCGCCGAAGGTGAAGACGACGGCGAGCAGTCCGGTGCCGACGCCCTGCCACCCGTTGGGCAGCAGGCCGCCGTGGCCGAGGAGATTGTCGGTGCCGACGAAGGACGTACCCGGAAGCACGCCGAGGAACGCGAGCACGCCGAGGACCAGGAAGGCCACGACCGCGACGACCTTGATCAGCGCGAGCCAGAACTCGAGCTCGCCGAACCGGGACACCGCGGTGAAGTTGATCGCGGTCAGCACCGCCATGAAGATCAGGACCAGCACCCACTGCGGAATGCCCGGCAGCCAGCTGTTGACGATGATCGCCGCCGCGGTGGCCTCGACGGCGAGCACGACGACGAGCGCGGCCCAGTACAGCCAGCCGATGGCGAACCCGGCCCACGGCCCGAACGCGCGCTCGGCGTGCACCGAGAACGACCCGCTGGCCGGGATCGCGGCGGCCATTTCCGCCATCATGCGCATGACCAGCATCGCCAGCGTGCCCGCGAGCACGAAGGACAGCACGATCCCGGGCCCGGCGAGCTTGATCCCGACGCCGGAGCTGACGAACAATCCCGAACCGATCACGCCGCCCATCGCGAGCATGGCGAGGTGCCGCTGGCGCAAGCCGGCGGCCAGCCCCTGGGCGGCCGGTTCGGCGGCGGCTTCTGAAGTCATGGGGAATCCCTAGCAGACGCTTCCCCGCGCGCAGGAGCCGAGGCTCGCCCGTCCGGAGTCACCGGCTGAGCCGCGTGGCTTTCCCCACTCCCGCTGAGGTCCGTGAGGGGAACCCTGAGGGAATCAGATTCCCTCAGGGTTCCCCTCACGTACGTTCGCCTCGGCCGGAGCCCGACCTCGGCGCCTTACGCCTTCGCGACCGCCGCGCGGACCTTCACGCCCTCGCCGACTGTGCCGTCGAAGCCCTCGGCCACCTCGCCGTAGGACACCGACGTCGCGAGCGTTTCGGACGCCACGAACTCCTCGTGCTTGCGCACCGCGGCGCTCACCTCGTCGGTGGCGTCCACGGTCAGCGAGATCCGGTCGCCGACGTCGAGACCGGCCTCGCGGCGGGCCTGCTGCACGACGCGGACCAGGTCGCGGGCCAGGCCCTCGGCCGCCAGTTCCTCGGTGACCTCGGTGTCCAGCACGACCAGACCGGCCCCGCCGGGCAGTTCGGCCGCCGCGCCGCCGCCGGCCGCGACCAGGCGCCGGTCGTACTCGCCCTCGACCAGTTCGACGCCCGCCGCCACGACCGCGCCGGACGCGTTCGTCGTCCAGTCGCCCGCCTTGACCGCCTTGATCACCTGCTGCACGGCCTTGCCCAGCCGCGGCCCGGCCGCGCGCGCGTTCACCGCGACCTCGAACGTGCCGTGCGCCGCGACGTCGGTGGTCAGCTCCACCGACTTCACGTTCACCTCGTCCCGCAGGATCTCGGTGAACCCGCGCAGCGGCTCGACCTCCTCGGCCGCGACGACGAGCTTCGCCAGCGGCAGCCGCACCCGCAGCTTGTTCGCCTTGCGCAGCGCCAGCGCCGACGACGCCACCTGCCGCACCTTGTCCATCGCGGTGACCAGCGCCGCGTCGGCGGGCAGGTCGAGCGCGTTCGGCCAGTCGGCCAGGTGCACCGAACGGCCGCCGGTCAGCCCGCGCCACACCGTTTCCGTGGTGAGCGGCAGCAGCGGCGCGATGACCCGGCAGGTCACCTCCAGCACGGTGTGCAGCGTGTCGATCGCGTCCTGCTCGCCCGCCCAGAACCGGTCGCGCGAACGGCGGACGTACCAGTTCGTCAGCACTTCCAGGAAGTCCCGCACGGTCTGGCACGCGCCCGCGATGTCGTAGCCGTCCATCGCGGCCTCGACGTCGGTGACGAGCTCATGGGTCTTCGCGAGCACGTACCGGTCGAGCAGGTGCGTGGAATCCGTGCGCCACTGCCCCTGCTTGCCTTCGGCATTCGCATACAGGGCAAGGAAGTAGTACGAGTTCCACAGCGGAAGCACGGCCTGGCGGACCGCGTCGCGGATCCCCCGGTCGGTCACGACGAGGTTGCCGCCGCGCAGGATCGGGCTCGCCATGAGGTACCACCGCATGGCGTCGGACCCGTCGCGGTCGAAGACCTCGTTGACGTCCGGGTAGTTCCGCAGCGACTTCGACATCTTCTGGCCGTCGGAGCCGAGCACGATGCCGTGCGACACGCAGGTGCGGAACGCGGGCCGGTCGAACAGCGCGGTCGCGAGCACGTGCAGCAGGTAGAACCAGCCGCGGGTCTGCCCGATGTACTCGACGATGAAGTCGCTCGGGTAGTGGTGCTCGAACCAGTCGGCGTTCTCGAACGGGTAGTGCACCTGGGCGTACGGCATCGACCCGGAGTCGAACCACACGTCGAGCACGTCCGGCACGCGGCGCATGGTGGAGCGGCCGGTCGGGTCGTCCGGGTTCGGCCGGGTCAGCTCGTCGATGTAGGGCCGGTGCAGGTTGTCCAGCCGCACGCCGAAGTCGGCCTCCAGCTCGGCGAGCGAGCCGTAGACGTCGATGCGCGGGTAGGCCGGGTCGTCGCTGCGCCACACCGGGATCGGCGTGCCGAAGTAGCGGTTGCGGGAGATCGACCAGTCGATGGCGTTCTCGAGCCACTTGCCGAACTGGCCGTCCTTGACGTTCTCCGGGTACCAGGTGATCTGCTGGTTCAGCTCGACCATCCGGTCCTTGAACTGCGTCACCGCGACGAACCACGACGACACCGCGCGGTAGATCAGCGGGTTCCGGCAGCGCCAGCAGTGCGGGTACGAGTGGTCGTAGGTCTCGTGCCGCAGCAGCACCGCGCCCTGCGCCGCCGCGCCGCCGGTGCCGTTCTTGAGGTCCTTCACGATGTTCGGGTTCGCGTCGAACGCCTGCTGCCCGGCGTAGTCCGGCACGGTGGCGTCGAACTTGCCGTGGTCGTCCACCGGCGTCACCGGGGCGATCCCGGCCGCGTCGGTCACCACCTTGTCCTCGGCGCCGTAGGCGGGCGCGATGTGCACGACGCCGGTGCCGTCTTCAGTGGTGACGTAATCCGCGGACAGCACGCGGTGGGCGTTCTCCGTGCCGACGAAGTACGGGAACGGCGGCGCGTAACGGGATCCGAGCAGCTGCTCGCCGGTGTAGTGCGCGACGACCGTCGGCTCCTCGCCGAGTTCACGGGCATACGCGGCCACGCGCGCTTCGGCGAGCAGGAACCGCTTGCCGTCGCTTTCCACCACGACGTACCGCACCTCGGGGTGCACCGCGGTGGCGAGGTTGGACGGCAGCGTCCACGGCGTCGTGGTCCAGATCAGCAGATAGGTGCCGTCGAGCTCGTTGTCGTTGCCCTCCAGGCGGAATCCGACCGTGACGGCCGGGTCCTGGCGGTTGCGGTAGACGTCGGCGTCCATGCCCAGCTCGTGGTTGGACAGCGGCGTCGCGTCGCGCCAGCAGTAGGGCAGGACGCGGTAGCCCTCGTAGACGAGTCCCTTGTCCCACAAGCGTTTGAACGCCCAGAGCACCGACTCCATGTAGGTGACGTCGAGCGTTTTGTAGTCGTTGTCGAAGTCGACCCAGCGGGCCTGGCGGGTGACGTACTCGCGCCATTCGTCGGTGTAGCGCAGCACGGATTCGCGCGAAGCCTCGTTGAACTTCGCGATGCCCATCTCTTCGATCTCGGTCGTCTCGGTGATCCCGAGCTGCCGCATCGCCTCGAGTTCGGCGGGCAGGCCGTGGGTGTCCCAGCCGAACCGCCGCTCGACGCGGCGGCCCTTCATCGTCTGGTAGCGCGGGACGATGTCCTTGACGTACCCGGTGAGCAGGTGCCCGTAGTGCGGGAGGCCGTTGGCGAAGGGCGGGCCGTCGTAGAAGACGTACTCGTTGTCGCCGTTCGTGCCCTCGGGGCGGGCGTCGACGGTCGCCTGGAAGGTCCGGTCGCTCTCCCAGTACGCGAGGACGCTCTCCTCCAGCGCGGGGAACGACGGCTGGGACGGGACCGTGGTCTCTCCGCCCGGCGAAGCCTGGGGGTACATCCGGGTGCTCCTCGCATTCGTCGCTCGTACGGGCGACCGGCGGCCGCCCACACGGGGACGAGACGCTCGCGCGTCACGCGGTACCACCCCGCTTGCCCGGCACGCTGCTCCCGGGCCACTCGTTCGCACGGCTGTCACGGGCCGCACCCGTCCGGTTCTACTGCGGGCGGCGGGCGCCCGGTTCTTCCGGAGGCTCCCCGGTGATGGCCGGATCGACGCCTTGCTGACTCCAGATTAACCCGTCGCCGCAACTCGCTTTCGCCCTGCCCGGCTGTGCACCGTCACCGCCGCGAGCACCGCCGCCGCGACCCACAGCCCCGCCGAGACGAATCCGAGCAGATGCAGGCCGTGCACGAACGTCACGTGCGCCGACGGTTCTCCCGCCACCGCACCGAAAACCGCCACGCCGAGCGCGCCGCCCGCCTGTCGCGCCGCGTTGTTGATTCCGCCCGCGATGCCCGCGCGCTCGCCCGGCGCGTCGGCCACCGCCGCGGTCACCACGGCAGCGGTCAGCAGTCCCATCCCGACACTGAGCACGAGCAGCGTCGGCAGCAGTGTCCAATACCCGGTGCAGGGGCCGATCCGCAGCAGGTTCAGCATCGCCGCCGCGCCGAGGAGTAGCCCGGTCACGATCTGCGGGCGCGGGCCGAACCTCGCGGTGAGCCGTCCGGAGACCGGGCCGAGCAGGACCATCGGGACGAACATCGGCACAACGGCGGCGGCAGCGGCGATCGGGTCCGCGTGGAGCACGTCCTGCAAGTAGAGCGTGAACACCAGCACCGAACCGAGGCCGACGAAGTTCATCGCCGCGGACACCAGGTTCGCGCCCGCAGTCTGCCGAGACCGCAGCAGCGACAGTGGCAGCATCGGTTCGGCAGCGCGCCGTTCCACCACGACGAACGCCCCGGCCGCCGCCACCGCGAGCAGCCCGACCCACGGCGTCTTCGCGATCACCGCGTACACCCCGGAACCAAGGGCCAAGGCCGCGGTCACCGCGCCGGGAACATCCACGCGGCCCGGTTTCCGAACGTCCGGCGGCACCAACCGCCGGGTCGCGACGGCCGCCACGGCCACGATCGGGACGTTCAGCCAGAACACCGGCCGCCACCCGGCCGTCTGCACGAGGATCCCGCCCAGCAACGGCCCGGCAGGCAGGGCGAGCGCCGAAATCCCGGCCCAGATCCCCAGCGCACGAGCGCGTTCCGCACGCCCGGGAAACGTCCCGGTGAGAACCGCCATCGTGCCCGGCAGCAACAACGCCGCCCCGACACCCTGCACCGCGCGAGCCGCGACGAGCCAGCCCGCCGACTGTGCCAGCCCGCACGCTGCCGAAGCAGCCCCGAAAACGGCTAGCCCGGTCAGCACCACGCCGCGGTGCCCGAGGACGTCGCCGAGTGCTCCCCCGGTCAGCAGCAGCGCGGCAAGCACGACGGAATACCCGACCACCACCCACTGCAGCTGCGGAACGTCGGCGTGGAGTTCGCCGCCGAGGGTGGGGAGGGCGACGTTGACGACGGTGACGTCGAGCTGCACCAGGAACATCCCGGCGCACATAGTGAACAAGATCGCGGTGCGCATGAGTCCAGGAGACACCGGGGACGCTTCCGTCGCGGTGGAAGTGTGCCGGGGGCATGCTGGAGGCATGGAAGGAGACGCCGACATCGCGCGCACCGCCGCCCTGTTCGCCGATCCTGCGCGGGTCCGCGTGCTGATGGCCCTCGCGGACGGCCGGTCGCTGGCCGCCTCGGTACTGGCCGGCGAAGCGGGTCTGACCGCGCAGGGTGTGAGCGCGCACCTGTCGAAGCTGCTGGCCGCGGGCCTGGTGACGGCGGAAAAGTCCGGCAGGCACCGGTTTTACCGCATCGCCGGAGCTGCCCCCGATCTGCTGGAGGCGCTGGCCCGGCACTCCCCCGCGCGTCCGGTCCGCTCGCTGCGGGAGGGAACGCGCGCGGAAGCCTTGCGCACAGCGAGATTATGCTACGACCACGTCGCCGGACGGCTCGGCGTGACCGTCACGGCGGCCTTGCTCGACCGCGGCGCACTGGCCACTGTGGACGGTGATCCGACCACCCAGCGACGGCCCGGGGACCGGATTTCCTCGCAGCTGCAAGATCATCCGTACGTGCTGGGCCCTGCCGCCGACGAGGTTTTCGCCGCGTTAGGCGTGGATGTCGCGGCAGCGGCGGAGAGCCGTCGTCCGCTGCTGCGGTTCTGTCTGGATTGGACGGAGCAGCGCCATCACCTGGCCGGAGCGCTGGGCGCGGCCGTCACACGACGGTTCATGGACGCGGGATGGCTTCGGTCACGGGCGAAGGCCCATCGAGCGGTACAGCTCACTGAGAATGGCGCACGGGTGCTGGAAGAGGTACTGGGAGTCAGCGATGCGCCGCGGCAAGCACCGCGTCCGGACCGCACCGCGCACACGGCGTGAAGCCCAGCTGCCGCGCCTCGCCGACGCCGATCGGGATGGTGTCGCGGCCGGACAGCCAGCCGCAGTCCACCAAGTGGTACCGCGGGTACTCGTCGACGACCACGACCTCGTCCTCGAGTTCCTTGACCACCTCGAGGTCTTCCGGCGCGGTTTCCTCGACGCCGGGCGGGGTGTCGCGCACGGCCTTGGCTTCGGATGTGGGCTCGCCTTCCGAAGCGGGCTTCTCGGCCTTCGGTTCCGGCACGTCCGCCGGATCGCCCAGCTCGCCCGTCGCGGGGAGCAGCGCGGTCTGCTCGGCGTCCTCCTCGGCCGGGGCCGCCTCGTCCTTCTCCTCCGCCGAATCCGCATCCGCATCCGAATCCGTGTCGGAGTCCGCGGCGTCATCGGCGTCCGCGCGCTTGCGCCGCCGCAGCCAGTCGACGAGCAGAAGCAGCCCGGCGAGCACGGAGAGGCCGATGGAAACCCAGGCCCACAGCGAGGTGCCCGTGATGAGCGCCGTGACGAGCAGCCCGAGAGCCGCCAGCACCAGAAGGAGGACGATGTAGAGCACGCTGAATTACAACACGGGCCGCCCGTTTTCCGGATGCGACCCGCCCACGCGGCGTACCCCGCCGGTTCCCCACCGTGGCGGTACCGGATCCGGACACGCCGAAACCCCGCCGGGTCGGAAGGTCATCCGGCGGGGTGCGTACGGCGGTTCGGTCAGCCGGCCTCGGCGCGCGGACCGAAGGAGTAGCCCTGACCGCTGGTGCCGGTCGAGGACTGGCTCGAACCGGAGGACGCCGACGCCGGGGCCGCGGAGCCTCGGTCGTCGAGCTCGCGCAGCTGGGACTCGAGGAATCCGCGCAGCCGGGTGCGGTATTCGCGCTCGATCGTGCGGAGTTCTTCGATCTTCTTGCCCAGAGCGCCCTTTTCGGCGTTCAGGTTGTTCATCGTCTCGGTGTACTTGCGCTGCGACTCGCGTTCCATGGTGGTCGCCTTGTCGCGCGCCTGGCGCTCCAGCGTCTCGGCGCGCGTGCGCGCGTCGTTCAGCATCGTCTCGGCGCGGGTGCGCGCCTCGTTCACCATCGAGTCGGACTTCGCCCTGGCGTCGGACAGCAGCTGCTCGGACTTGGTCCGCGCCTCCGCCAGCATCCCGTCGGACTCGGTCTTCGCCTCGGCGGTGAGCCGGTCGGCCATTTCCTGCGCCAGGCCGAGCACCTTGGCGGCCTGGACGTTCGGCTCGCCGCTGTCGGGGACCATCGAGTGAGCCTGGGTCTGCTCCATCGCCGACGCGGGCGGCGGAACCGGGGCGAGCCGCCGCGACGGCTCGGGGTCGCGGCCCGGCGGCGGGCCGGCGACCTTCGCGTTCTCGAGCTCGGAGCGGGTCGACTCCAGCTCGGCGTCGAGCTGCTCCACCTGCTGCCGCAGCTCGTTGTTGTCCTCGATCAACCGGGCAAGCTCGGTCTCCACCAGGTCGAGGAACGCGTCCACCTCGTCCTCGTTGTAGCCCCTCTTGCCGATGGGCGGCTTGCTGAACGCGACGTTATGCACGTCAGCGGGGGTCAACGACATCAGATCACCTCACGCACTCCATGGCCTGCAGGACACACCCGGGTTTCCCCGATCACCTGGGTGTCAGTTGCATCGCGAAGAACACAACCAACAGCAGCACCATAATTGACAAGTCCAGTCCTACGCCGCCGATCCGGACCATCGGAATGATCCTGCGGAACAACCGCACCGGCGGGTCGGTCACTGTGTAGATGGTCTCGAGCGTCACCGCAACCCCTCCGGCGGGACGCCATTCCCGTGCGAAAGTCCGCACGAGCTCGACCACGATCCGGGCCGTGAGCAGCAGCCAGAAGGCAAACAGCACGTACCAGATCGCAAGCCACACAGCATTCACGGCGACCACTCTAGCGGGGGACGGCCGAGTTGGGCGCGACCAGCCGCGCTGAGGGCGACATAGTCGACAAAATCACGTCTGGCTGCGCCCAGCGGTCCGGCCGTGTTCACCCGCGCAGGAACAATCCGCCCTCGGCGATCCGCCTGCGGTCCTCGGCGGTCACGTCCACGTCGGGCGGTGAGAGAAGGAACACCTTGTTGGTGACCTTGTCCATCGAGCCCCGCACGGCGAACGCCAGTCCCGCCGCGAAGTCCACGATCCGCTTGGCGTCCGCGTTCTCCATCTCGGTGAGGTTGATGATCACCGGAATGCCCTCGCGGTAGTGCTCGCCGATCGCCCGCGCCTCGATGTAGCTCGTCGGGTGCAGCGTCGTGATCCGGCTGAGCGGGTCCCGCACCGGCGCGGCGACCGGTTCGGCGACCGGGCGCAGCCGGGCGACCGGCTCCGGCTGGCGGTCCACGGCGAGCGCGCCGTGCGTCGTCGGTTCGGCCGCCATCGAGCGCGACCGCACTCGCGCGGCGGGCTCGTCGTAGCTCTCGTCGACGTCGCGGTAGCGTGCCCGGGACCGGGCCGGCGGCTGGTCGTAGCCGTCGTCGTACTCGTCGTAACCGTCGTCGTAGCCGTCTTCGTCCGCGGGCACCATCCCGAAGTAGGCCTTCAGCTTCTGCAGCGCGCTCATAGCCTCTCCCTAGCCCTTGCCGCTCCCGCACCGTTGTGCCCCGCCCGGCCGGACACGAAACGTGACCACCGGGCGGGCTCCCTACGGCGAGGCTAAACCGCGCCCGCCGAGCAACGCGGTTCCGACACGCACACACGTCGAGCCGTGCCGGATCGCCTGGTCCAGATCATGGCTCATTCCGGCGGACACGTCAGCGGCTTCCGGATACCGGGCGCGAACTCTTTCCGCCGAGCGGGACAGCCGGGCAAAAGCTGTGCCCGGGTCTTCCCCTAACGGGGCCACAGCCATCACGCCTCGCAACCGCAGCTCCCCCGTGTGGGCGATGTGGTCCGCGAGAGCGTCGACGTCGTCCAGCAGGGTTCCGCCGCGCGCGACGTCGCCGTCGAGGCTCACCTGGACCAATACGTCGAGCGGTCCGGTCCGCTCCCCGGCCTCCCGCGCGGCGGCGACCGCGCGGGCGAGCGCGTCGGCGAGCCGCACCGAGTCGACCGACTGGACCTCGGCCGCCCAGCGCACGACCGAACGCGCCTTGTTCCGCTGCAGCCGCCCGACCATGTGCCAGCGCGGCGCGACGTCCGGGCGCAGTTCCGCGACCTCGGCCGCCTTCGGGCCGGCTTCCTGGTCGCGGTTTTCGGCGAGGTTCAGCAGCCCGAGGTCGGTGAGCAGCGCGGCGTCGGTCGCCGGGAACGTCTTGGTGACGCCCAGCAGCCGCACCTCGTCGCGCGAACGCCCGGCCGCCGCGCAGGCGTTCGCGATGCGCTCCTCGACCGCGGCCAGCGACGCCGCCAGCTCCGCCCGCCGCTCCTCGGTCACGCCTTCTCCTCTTCCAGCCAAGTGATGCCGGCGATCCGGCCGGTGGTGCCGTCGCGGCGGAAGCTGAAGAGCGTCTTGTCCTCCGCCGTGCACCGCGGATCCGCGCCGACGCGCCCGACGCCCAGGTCGGCCAGCTGCTGCCAGAGCCCGGCGCGCAGGTCTAGACCGGTGGTGCCCTTGCGCGTCTTGCAGGAGCTGCCGGGCAGATGCTTCTCGACGTCCGCGGCCATCGCGGCCGGGACCTCGTAGCAGTCGCCGCAGATCGCCGGGCCCAGCAACGCCTCGACCCGGCCCGGTTCGGCCCCGAGTTCGCGCATCGCCTCCAGCGCGGCGGGCACCACGCCGACCCGCGCGCCGACCCGGCCCGCGTGCACCGCGGCGACGACGCCCGCTTCCGGATCCGCCATGAGCACCGGAACGCAGTCCGCGACCAGCACCACGAGCGCGACGCCCGGACGGTCGGTCACCAGCGCGTCGGTGGCTTCGGCGGCCGAGGTCTCGGTCCCGTCCACGACGGTCGCGGTGCGGCCGTGCACCTGTTCCATCCAGGCCAGCTTGTCCTCGGCGAGGCCGAGCTCGGACGCCAGCCGCTTGCGGTTGGCGTAGACGTCGCCCGCGTCGTCGCCGACGTGGTCGCCGAGGTTGAAACTCTCGTACGGCGGCCGGGAAGCCCCGCCCGCCCTGGTCGTGACCACTCGTCGTACTCGCACCCCGTCATCCTGCCAAAAACAACGGCGGCCGCCCTCCCGGAGGGCCCGGCACACGGCAACGGCCGCCCCGAACGCATCGGGACGGCCGTTGTCGAAAATCCGTGCTTACTACCGCCGCATGAACGGCGGCACGTCGACGTCGTCGTCGGTCGGGTCGTCGTGGACCGTCGTCGGGCGGCTCGGCAGACCGCCCGTCGCAGAACCCGAACCGATCGGCGAATACCCCCTCGTGCCGCCTCCGGGTTGCGGGAGGCCGCCCGGCGGGGTACCGGTGCCCGGCTGCGGCAGGCCCGACGACGGCGTCCGCGGCGGGGCCACCGGGTAGCCGGAGCTGCCCGCGGGCGGCACCGGAGTGGCACCGGTCTGCGGCGGGGACTGCGGAGCCGAACCGCCGCCGACCTGGCCCGCCGCGGCGGACGCGGTGCCGTTGCCCTGTTTGCCGCCGAACGCGGGCGGGTCGAGTTTCTTGTGCGTGGGCGCGCCGGCGTCGAAGCCGGCCGCGATCACCGTGACGCGGACCTCGTCGCCGAGGGAGTCGTCGATGATCGTCCCGAAGATGATGTTCGCGTCCGGGTGCGCCGATTCCTGCACGAGCGACGCGGCCTCGTTGATCTCGAACAGCCCGAGGTCCGATCCGCCCGCGATGGACAGCAGCGCGCCGTGCGCCCCGTCCATCGACGCTTCCAGCAGCGGCGAGTTGATCGCCTTCTCCGCGGCCTGTATCGCCCGTCCTTCGCCGCGCGCGGAGCCGATGCCCATCAGCGCGGAACCCGCGCCGGACATGACGCTCTTGACGTCGGCGAAGTCCAGGTTGATCAGGCCCGGCGTGGTGATCAGGTCGGTGATGCCCTGGACACCGGAGAGCAGCACCTCGTCGGCGGAGCGGAACGCGTCCATCAGGGACACGCCGATGTCGCCGAGCTGCAGCAGCCGGTCGTTCGGGATCACGATCAGCGTGTCGCATTCGTTGCGCAGCTGCTGGATGCCGTCCTCGGCCTGCTTGCCGCGGCGTTTGCCCTCGAAGGTGAAGGGCCGGGTCACCACGCCGATCGTGAGCGCGCCGAGCTTGCGGGCGATCTGCGCGACGACCGGCGCGCCGCCGGTGCCGGTGCCGCCGCCCTCGCCCGCGGTCACGAACACCATGTCGGCGCCCTTGATGACCTCTTCGATTTCCTCGCGGTGGTCCTCGGCCGCCTTCTGCCCCACCTCGGGGGCGGCTCCGGCGCCGAGTCCGCGGGTGAGTTCCCGGCCGATGTCGAGCTTGACGTCGGCGTCGGACATGAGCAGTGCCTGGGCATCGGTGTTCACCGCGATGAACTCGACACCCTTGAGGCCGACCTCGATCATCCGGTTCACGGCGTTCACGCCGCCGCCGCCGATGCCGACGACCTTGATCACCGCAAGGTAGTTGTGCGGGGGCGTCATCGGGTCCGCCTTCCTGATCGTGATGTGCACATGCCGCCCGCCGGGGCCGGAAACCCTCAACCTCAACCCGAGAGTGAGAGTTATGTCAACCACCGGCGTCAAGGCAGGACGGTAGGCGCCGCGCAAGCTCTAATCCAGTAGCCACGCCGTGAGCGGCAAAGGTGTTTTGCCACAACGCGAAGCCGTACGCAAGGCCGGAACCCGCCGCGGAGCCCGGCGCGCGGTCTGCTATGCGGGCACTGAAGCGACCAGCACGACGTCGCTCGACGGCTTCCCCGACGGCGATCCCCCGGCCTGCTCGACACTGATCGCGAACTGCTGTGCACCAGCCAAACCGTCCGCCACCACCAGCGAACCCGACGGTCCCCCAGGCAGCAATCCGGCCGGACGCGGCGCGAGTTCCGGGCCCATCAGCCAGGCCTCGTACACCTTCCCGGACTGGACCGGCGGCAGCCCGGACTGCATGAACATCACGCGGTCGAGCTTCCGCGAAATCACCACCGTGCCGCCGCCCCCGCGCGGCGACGCGACATGTTCGGTCCGCGCGTCGGGCGCGGTGAGCAGTTCGGCCACCGGCAGGTACCGGTCGCGCGCGGCGTCCAATTCGGACTGTGCGCTGTTGAGCTGGCCGCTGGTGTGCAGTGCGATCCCGCCGAACACGCCGGCCAAAGCGAGCCCGACGACGGCGGCAGCGGCGGCGATCAGCATCGGCCAGCGGCGCGGGCCGCGCGGGCGCGGTTCCGCGGCACCGGTCCGCGGCGGCACCTGGCGGGTCGTGCGCATCTCCGCGAGCACCCGGTCCTTGAGGCCGGACGGCGGCTGCTCGTCCATCGCCGCGCCGAGCCGGGCCGCGGTCTCGCTCAGTTCCCGCACTTCCTGTGCGCAGGCCTCGCACTGGTCGAGATGACGGCGGAATTGGGCCCGCTCGACCTCCGACAGCGCGTCGAGTGCGTACGCGCCGGCCAACGTGTGCATGTCCGGACTGGTCACGCCGTCACCCCCAGGCAGTCGCGCAGGCGGATCAACCCGTCGCGCAGTCTGGTCTTGACCGTCCCCTGCGGCGTGTCCAGCACGTCGGCCACCTCGCGATAGGTGTAGCCCTGGTAATAGGCCAGGAGGACGGATTCCCGCTGCAATTCGGTCAGCGTCTTCAGGCAGCGCCGCACCTGCGAGCGTTCCAGCCGGGTCGCGACGGATTCCGCGACCTCGTCGAACGGACGTCCGCGCGCGGCTTCGAAGGTCGCTTTCCGCTCGCGTTCAGTGCTCGCCCGGGCGGACCGCACCCGGTCGACCGCGCGGCGGTGCGCGAGGGTCATCGCCCAGTTCAGGACGCTGCCCTTCGCCGACGAGTAGCGCGTGGCGGTCTTCCACAGCTCCACGAGCACCTCCTGCGCGACCTCCTCGGACTGCGCGGGGTCCCGCACGATGCGGCGGACGAGCCCGTAGACAGGACCGGCGAGCTGATCGTAAAGCCGTTCGAAGGCGCGTTCGTCTCCCTTGGCGACCAGCGCCATCAGGTCCTCGGCGCTCGTCGACGACGGCACCGCCGAGAGCCGGTCGGCCGGGCGTGCGCTCTCATCCATGGAGGGCTCCTGCCGTGTTCTGTCCGGTCCGGGCGGCGAGCGGGGCTTTCCGCCGCCACAGCGCGAGCCCGTGGCGACGGATCAACGCGGAGACGCGGTGCGGTTGCAGCGGCCTGCCCAGCAGGAAGCGCGCGAGCGTGCGGATCCCGGCCGGACGGCGGACTCCCCGCAGCGTAGCCGTCAGAGCCGCGTCGCCGTCGCGGTGCAGGACGACGGTCAACGCCAGCAGCGCGTCCGGGCGCGGCAGGTGCATCCGGTACTCCCCCGCCATCTCCTGGAACGGCGACACGTAGAACTCCTTGTCCGCCCGGAGGTCCCCGAGGTCTTCCCCCTGCTGGAGCAGGTAGGCGTGGCGGCCGCCGTAGGTGTTGTGCACCTCGGCGACCACGCAGGCGAGCGCGCCGTCCGGCGTGTGGCACCAATAGACGGTGATCGGATTGAACACGTACCCGAGAACGCGCGCCGACGCGAGCATCGTCACCGGCCCGCCGCGCAAGTCCACTCCGCGGTGCGCGAGCCAAGCGTCCAGTTTGGACCGGATGTCGCCGGGCTCGTCGCGGTCGAAGTGGTCGCGGCCGTCGAAGCGGGCGAACGGCCGGAGCCACCACGGCAGCCGCGGCAGGCGGTCGAGGTCGGTCAGCCACAGGTACATCCGGTGCGCGAAGGAGTACGGCGGATCGGCCCGGCGGACGTGCGCGACGGTGGCGTCGTAGAGAGCGGTCACCAGGCCACCCCGAAACTGGCCGCGGCGCGGACGCCGGAGGAACAGCCGTCCTCGTGGAATCCCCAGCCTTGATAAGCACCGGCGTACGCGATGACGCCGTCGTTCAATTCCGCCAGACGTCGCTGCGCGGCAACGGATTCCGGCGTATAGATCGGGTGTTCGTAAGACATTTTCGCGACCGTTGCGGCGGGATCGAGGTCATCGCTCGGATTGAGGGTGACGGCGTACGTCGTCGTTTCTTCGAGGCCCATCAACCGATTCAGGTCGTAAGTGACTTGGACGGCGTGCAGGTCGGCGCCGCAGGCAGGCGTCCGGTAATTCCAGGAAGCACGAGCGGCGGGCACGGTCGGCAGCACGGCGGGATCGGTGTGCAGCCAGGCTTCATTGCGCGAGTAGCGGAAGGTACCGAGCAGTTCCTGTTCCGCAGCAGTGGGATTCGCCAACATCCGCAACGCCTGATCGGCATGCGTGGCCACCACAACCCGGTCGACCCGGTGCGCGGTGTCGGCATCGTCGCGCACCTCGACGCCGCGCGCGGTCCGCCGCACCGCGCGAACCGGAGTGGACAAATGCACGGCAGTCAACTGCTTGGCCGCCCGCTCCACGTACTCTCGCGAACCGCCGACGACCGTCCGCCACGTCGGCGAATTCCGCACGGTGAGCATTCCGTGATTGCGCAGGAATTCAAACAGATACCGCGCCGGATACTGCATGGTGTCGGTGCGATCGGCGGACCACACTGTCGAAACGAGCGGCAGCACGAAATGGTCCACGAAGTACCGCGAATACCCGCCGATCGCCAGGAACGCGCCGAGTGGGACGTCACCCGCGTCGGGGCGGGCCAGCAAGCGTTCAGCGTGCCGGTGGAACCGCTTCACCTCGGCCAGCATGAGCAGGTAACGCGTGGACGCGGCGTTGCTCCGTTGCGCGAACAGCCCGCGCAGGCCCTTCGCCCCGGCGTACTGCAGGCCGCAGCCGTCGCAGCGGATGCTCATCGACATCTCGGTCTCGCGGGTGCGGACGCCGAGTTCGCCGAACAGCCTCAGCAGCGTCGGGTAGGTGCGCTCGTTGTGGACGAGGAACCCGGAATCGACGGCGACCGTCCCGCCGTGCGCGCTCGGCACGTCGTGGGTGTGGGCGTGTCCGCCGAGCCGGTCGTCGGCCTCGAACAGCAGAACCTCGTGGCGGCGCTGCAGCAGGTACGCGGCGGTGAGGCCGGCGACCCCGCTGCCGATGACAGCGATGCGTTGTCCCGTGGTGTGGTGCACGGAAGGCATTCGGCGCCGCCGCCCGCTCGGATTGGCACCAATCCGCGCGACTGTCGGTTCCGAAGCCCTGGTATGCCGAAATCCGCAGCTCACCGACTGGCCGACTTCGCCGAACGGATCCTCGGCGGTCCGCTCCCGGTGGCCGTCCGCACCTGGGACGGCCACCAGGCCGGGCCAGCCGGGCCGATCGTCGTCCTGAAAAACCGCCGCGCGCTGCGCTGGCTCCTGTACTCCCCCGGCGAGCTCGGCCTGGCGCGGGCTTACGTGTCGGGCGACCTGGACGTCGAGGGCGATCTCACCGAAGGCTTCCGGCGAGCCTGGGCGTACCGGCCGCAGCTGTCCGCACGCGACTTCGGCGAGGCGATCCGCCTGGCCGCGCGGCTCGGGGTATTCGGCCTGCCGCCGAAGCCGCCCGCCGAGGAGGCCCGGCTGCGCGGAAAGCTGCACACCCCCGGACGGGACCGGTCGGCGATCTCGCACCACTACGACCTGTCGAACGCCTTCTACCAGCTGCTGATGGACGATTCGATGGCGTACTCCTCGGGCTACTGGTCCGAATCCGCCGACCTCGCCCGCGCCCAGCACGACAAACTCGAACTGATCTGTCAGAAACTCGGCCTGCGACCGGGCATGCGGCTCCTCGACGTCGGCTGCGGCTGGGGTTCGCTGCTCGTACACGCGGCGAAGCACCACGGCGTCGAGGCCGTCGGCGTCACGATCTCCGCCGAGCAGGTGCAACACGTCAAGAACCGCCTGGCGCAGCACGACCTGGACGACCGCGTCGAGGTCCGCAGACAGGACTACCGGGAACTCGCCGGAGATTCCTTCGACGCCGTAGCCTCCATCGAAATGGGCGAACACGTCGGCGAGGACAACTACCCGACCTACACCGCCACGTTGTTCCGCATGCTCAAACCCACCGGACGACTGCTGCTGCAACAAATGTCGCGCGGAGCCGTCGCACCCGGCGGCGGGGCGTTCATCGAGCGCTACATCGCCCCCGACATGACGATGCGCCCGCTGAGCCGCACGCTCAGCCACCTCGAAACCGCAGGCTTCGAAATCCGCGACGTGCACGCGTTGCGCGAGCACTACGTCCCGACCGTGCGAGCCTGGGCGGCCACCCTGGAACAACACTGGGACGAAGCCGTCGCGCTGATCGGCGAGGCAGGCGCCCGAGTCTGGCGGCTGTACCTGGCAGGCGGCGCGCTCGCCTTCGAGGAGAACCGCATGGGCGTGGACCAGATCCTGGCCGTGCGTCCCGACGCAACCGGCCGCACCGGAATGCCGTGGACAAGGGAGTGGGCATGATCGCACTGCTCGGCCTCACCGCCGGAGTCACCCTGGCCGCGGTGACCCTGACCTTCGGCATCGCCCGCCTGCGCCACCGCTACGACACCATCGACACCTTCTGGGGTCTGGGTTTCGCCCTCGTAGCCGTGGTCGCGTTCCCCTTCGGCACCGGCCCGCTCGCCCTGCGCCTGACCACCGCCGCGCTCACCGTCATCTGGGGCGTCCGCCTGGCCGTCCACCTGCACCTGCGCAACCGCGGCAAGCCGGAAGACCCGCGTTACCAGCAGATTGTCGAACGCGCGGGCCAGAACCCCGGCCTCCGGATCTTCGTGCGGACCTACCTGATGCAGGCCGTGGTCCTGTGGTTCGTCTCGCTGCCGGTGCAATTCGCCATGTCCGGCACGGGTTTCGGAGTCACCGCCTGGCTGGGCGCAGCGGTCTGGCTGCTCGGCTTCGCCTTCGAAACCATCGGCGACGAACAACTCCGCCGCTTCCGCGCCGACCCGGCGACCGACGGTCAAGTCCTGGACACCGGCCTCTGGCGCTACACCCGCCACCCGAACTACTTCGGCGACGCCTGCGTCTGGTGGGGCCTCTACCTGCTGGCCTGCTCAACGTGGCCCGGCGCCGCGACAGTGCTTTCGCCGATCGCGATGACCTTCACCCTTGCCCGCGGCACCGGCAAGCCCATGCTGGAGAAAGGCATGCAGCACACCCGCCCCGGGTACGCCGACTACATCGCCCGCACCAGCGGATTCCTGCCGCTGCCCCCGAAGAAACTCACTCCCCGATGAGCTCCCGCAACAACTCAAGATGCCGCGCGGTCTCCTTCACCAAGTACTCAACCACCGTCGCCACCGTCACCAGCCGATCGCCCTCGAACCCCACCGGATCCTCCAGCGACCGATCCGCGAGGGCCTCGCGACACAGCTCGACATTGTCCTGATAAGCGCTGCGCAACTCCTCGACCGGCAGGTCGAGCCCAACCGCGAACGCGGCGTCGCGCCCTGCCTCCAGCCGCTCGGCCCATCGCTCCGGCTGCCCAGTGACGACCACGTCGTACATGGCGTTCTCCACCAGCGCGAGATGCCACAAAATCCCGGCGGCAGTCATCAACTCGCCGGGCCAGCGAGCCTGTTCGTCGGTGAGTTCGGAGCACTTCCACGCCACGGTCGCGCGCAGCAGTTCGAGGTCGTCGACCAGCTGCGCGCGGTCGAGGCTCACTCCCCGGTGAGACCGTCGGTCAGCTCGCGCAAAAGGTCCAAGTGCCCGAGATGGCGCGCGGTCTCCTCGATCATGTGCGTGACGACCCAACGCACCGTGAGCGGTTTGTCCCCCTTGAACAGCACAGTGTCCTCGAACCCCCGAGCCGCCACCACAGCCCGGCACTTCTCGGCCTCAGCCTCGTAGTCAGCGATCAACTGCGCAATCGGCAGCTCCAACGCGACCCGGAACTCAGCATCCCGGTCAACTTCGAGCCGATCCGCCCACTCGTCCGGCTGCCCGTCCAGCACGACGCGGAACCAGTAGTTCTCGACGAGCGTGAGGTGGCACAACAGCCCAGCGATAGTGGTCAGCTCACTGGGCACGTGCTTCTGGCGAGCCTGCTCGTCGGAGAGCCCGGAGCACTTCCACACCACGCTGGCCCGCATGAAGTCGAGAAACCCGGTGAGCTGAGTGCGCTCGTCCCCCGCCATCGGCGGGTCAGGACGTTCAGGAGCATTGGTCACCCCAGAAGTCTGCCGCACGCGGCCACCCGTTTTCGTGAATTAACTTGCGCACAATGTAATTGTGCACTACCTTCATGAGGGTACGCATCCCCGACCGCATTCAAGGAGACAGCGATGCCCAGCCGCGACGCAACCACCCACTGGACCGGCGGACTGCAGAAAGGCAAGGGCGAGGTCACCTTCGACTCGTCGAACCTGGGTACCTACGAGGTGTCCTTCCCGACCCGGTCCGGCAATCCCGACGGACACACCAGCCCCGAAGAACTCATCGCCGCGGCCCACTCGAGCTGCCTGGCGATGAACCTCTCCGGCGTCCTGGAATCCCAGAACCTGGAAGCTGACTACATCGACGCCTCCGCCGAAGTCACCCTAGGCCCGGCTGCCGGCGGCGGCTTCGAAATCAGCGGCATCGCCATCACCCTGCGCGCGAAACTGGCCGGCGTGACCGCCGAACAATTCGCCGAACTGGCCGAAACCGCGGAAAAAACCTGCCCGGTCTCCAAGGCCCTCTCCGGCACCACCATCACGCTGGACGCCGCCCTGGCCTGACCTCCGGTTCCGTGAGGGGAACCCTGAGGGACTCAGAGTCCCTGAGGGTTCCCCTCACGACCCTCGCGCCCATTCCGGCGGCCGTGAGGGGCTCCTTCACGGAATCAGATTCCCTCAAGGGGCCCTTCACGGACCGCCCCCACTGCCGCGACGCACCAACGCCGCATTCGACGCATCCCACCGCGCCCAACGCGGCATTCGGTGCATCCCACGCACCCAACGCCACATTGGGGCCCTACCCAGCCCCACCTCGCGAACCCCAACGCGACCATCCACTCAGCCGTGCGCACCCACTGCCCAACCGCAGCCAGTGCACCCGCCCAACCAGGCAGCCACACTCCCCCGCTCCCCGATACGAAGCCAAAAACGCGGCCCGAGGGTGTTTGTCAAGGCATCTTTCCCGCCTTGACAAACACCCCCGCGCCGCAGTCACAATCAAGCTTCGAGGTGCCCCACGCACCCAACGTGCGCAATGTCGCCGCCAGGCGACGAGCCGCACAAGAAATCAAGAAAACGCGGCGACATTCCCCTTAGCCCACTCAGCATAAGAAACCCCAGGCCGCCCCAGCAACTCCTCCACAACCCCAGTAGGCACCTGCGGATTCTCAGCAGTGAACTCGAACATCTCCAACAACCAAGAAGCAATCTCCTCCGGATACCCAGCCGCAACCCACTCCGCGACCTGTTCCTCAGGAGTCAACTCCACAAACGGCACCGGCTTCCCCAACGCAACCCCGATAGCCGCAACCATCTCCGCGAGAGAAACCCCCTCCGGCCCGCTCAACTCATAAGTCCGCCCCACATGCCCGTCAGTACTCAGCACATGAGCAGCCACCGCCGCGATATCCCCCAAATCAATAGGAGTCTGCGTAGCCGACGGATAAACCGATCGAACCTCCCCACGCTCCCGAATCGAAGCAGCCCACCCCAGCGAATTGATCATAAACGCCCCAGGCCGCAAAAACGTCCGATCAAAACCGCCAGCCTCGACGGCCTTCTCAACCGCAGCAAACCCATGCCCGCTAGAAGCCGGATGCTCATCCCCCACACTAGCCCCGGACAACGCGACAACCCGCCGAATCCCAGCCCCGGAAGCCAACTCGCAAAACCGGGAAACAGTCCGCGCATAAGGCGCCAGATAGACCGCCGAAACCCCCTCCAGCGCAGCAGGCAACGTCGAAGGCTTGGCCAACGACCCGACCACCACCTCAACCCCGTCAGGCAACGCCGCCCGCTCCGGATCCACCGTCAACGCCCGCACCGGCACCCCGCGAGCCACCAGCTCGTCGACCACCAGCCGCCCGACGTTGCCCGTAGCACCCGTAACCAGAACCGTCATGCCCCCACCTTCTCGTATGGCGTACGAACACAGCAAGCGTATGCCATACGAGAACTCAGGGCCACCGCATCCGGGAAGCGGCCAGGACAACGGGCCTAAGAGGTGATGGTCGGCAACTCCGGCGCAGAAACGTCGTAGACCTTCCCCTGCTGCGTCAGCAACGCAGCCAGCACCTTCGCCTTGCGATCGGTGTTCTCCGCGTTCCCCCACCGCACGGTCTTGCCGGTAGAAAGCGTGAACTCCACGCTCGCCGGAGTCTGCGCGGTGACCGTCTTCGTCTGCTTCAGCAGCTGTTCCGGCAACACTCCGAGCACCGCGGTGACCGCGCGGGTGACCGGATCATCCACCGACACCTTCGGCAGCTTCAGCTCCGGCAACCCGACCGGCCGGGTCTTCACGGTCTTGAACACGACCCCGCCGCCGTCGACGAGATGCACCCCGTCGCCGCCCGGCCCGCTGTCGAAGAACGCGATCGCGGTCCGCTCAGTCACCGCGATCTCGAGCGTCGTCGGCCACGACCGGGAAACATCGACCGTCGCGATGCCCGGCATCTGTGCCACCCGGTCGCGGATCCCGTCGACGTCCGCCCGCAGCATCGGCTGCCCGGCCGGCACCTCGGCGGTCGCGCGGATCTGGTCCGCCGACACGGTTTTCGCGCCCTGCACCTCGATCGTCTTCACCGAGAGCAGCGAGCTGAAGAACAGCAGATAGCCCAGCGCCAGCAAGGTGACCACGGACAGCAGCGCCACCCAGCGGCGGCGGATCTCCTGGCCGCGCGTCGGCCGAGACTTCCGCGCGGACGCCCGCGCCGAGCGACCCGAGCGGCCCGGACGCGCCGCGGTCCGGGCGCGGGTGCGCTGGCGTTCCTCCTCGGTCCGCCGCCCCCGTCGTTCCCGGGCCAGGGCAGCACGCTGCTCCTCGCCCGCGCGAGGCGCGGGCGAGCGACGGCGCTGCTGCCGGGTCCCGGTCATGCCCGTCCGGCCCTCCGGTCCAGCTCGGCCAGGATCTCCGGGCCCAGCTGCGTCACGTCGCCCGCGCCCATGGTGATCGCGAGATCGCCCGGCCGCACGAGGTCCGCGACCAGGCCGGCGGCCACGTCGAAGGCGGGCTGGTAGTGCACCGGAACGGTGACGCGGTCGGCGATCAGCGCGCCGGTCACGCCCGGCACCGGCTCCTCGCGCGCGCCGAACACGTCGAGCACCACGACCTCGTCGGCCAGCGACAACGCCTCGGCGAACTCGGCCGCGAAGGTCTGCGTGCGCGAGAACAGATGCGGCTGGAACACCACCACGACGCGTCCGCTGCCCGCCGCCGTGCGCACCGCGCGCAGCTGCGCGGCCACCTCGGTCGGGTGGTGCGCGTAGTCGTCGTACACCCGCACGTCGCCCGCGCGGCCCTTGAACTCGAACCGGCGGCGGACCCCGCCGAACGCGGCGAGCCCGGCGGCCATGCCGTCCAGCGGCGCGCCGAGTTCGATCCCGGCGAGCAGCGCGGCGACCGCGTTGAGCGCCATGTGCTCCCCCGGCACCGCGACCCGCAGGTCGTGTTCTTCGCCGTCCAGCGCGACTCGCACGACGCCGCCGTCCGGCGCGGGCGTGTAGTCGAGCACGCGGACGTCGCCCTCGCCGGAAGCGGCGCGGCCGTAACGGCGCACCCGCACTCCTGCCGCGGCGGCCTCGTCGCCCAGCCGGGCCGCGCCCTCGTCGTCGGCGCACACGATCAGCAGACCGCCCGGCTCGATCTGGCCGACGAAGTCGCTGAACACCTTCACGTACGCCTCGGCGGTGCGGTGGTGGTCGAGGTGATCGGGCTCGACGTTCGTCACCACCGCCACCGACGGCGAATAAGTGAGGAAGGAACCGTCGCTCTCGTCGGCCTCCGCGACGAACACGCCGCCCTCGCCGTGGTGCGCGTTGGCCCCGGACTCGTTGAGGTCGCCGCCGATCGCGAACGACGGGTCCATCCGGCAGTTCTGCAGCGCCACGGTGAGCATCGACGTGGTCGACGTCTTGCCGTGCGTTCCCGCGATGCACGCGACGCGGTGCCCGGCCATCAGCCCGGCCAGCGCCTGCGCGCGGTGCAGCACCGGGATGCCGCGCTCGCGGGCCGCGGCGAGCTCCGGGTTGGTCTCCTTGATCGCGGTCGACACCACGACGGCCGACGGCGGTTCGGCCAGCTCGCCGAGGTTTTCCGCCTTCTGGCCGACGAACAGGGTCGCGCCCTGGGCGCGCAGCGAAAGCAGCGCGCGCGATTCCTTGGCGTCCGACCCGGACACGGCCGCGCCGCGGGCGAGCAGGATCCGCGCGATGCCGGACATCCCGGCCCCGCCGATCCCGATCAGGTGCGCCCGGCGCAGCCGCGCGGGCAGTTCGGGCGTGTCAGGCACCGGCGGCCTCCAAAACGATGCGGGCGAGGGTCTCGTCGGCCTCGCGGTGGCCGAGCCCGACCGCGGCCGCGCTCATCGCGGCGACCCGGTCGGCGTCGGTCACCAGCGGGATCACCAGCTCGGCGACCTTTTCCGCGGTGAGGTCGGCGTCGGCGACCATCAGCGCCGCGCCGGCGTCGACCGCGGGCTGGGCGTTGACCGCCTGCTCGCCGTTGCCGTGCGGCAGCGGGACGAACACCGCGGGCAGCCCGACCGCGGACACCTCGGCCGCGGTCATCGCGCCGGACCGGCACACCACGGCGTCCGCCGCGGCGTAGGCCAGGTCCATCCGCTCCAGGTACGGCACCGGCACGTACGCCGGACGGCCGGGAAACTCTTGCACCGCAAGGGAGTTCTTCGGCCCGTGCGCGTGCAGCACGCCGACGCCGGCCTCGGCGAAGTCCTTCGCCGCGCCGGAAATCGCGGAGTTGATCGACGCCGCGCCCTGCGAGCCGCCGAACACCAGCAGCGTCGGCGCGTCCGGGTCCAGCTCGAAGAATTCGCGAGCCTGCGCCCGCAGCGCGGCCCGGTCCAGCGTCGTGATCGAGCGGCGCAGCGGAATGCCGACCACCTCGGCCTTCGGCAGCGGCGTGCCCGGCACCGCGACCGCGACGCGGGACGCGAACCGGGCGCCGACCTTGTTGGCCAGCCCGGCCGATTTGTTCGCCTCGTGCACCACGATCGGCGTGCGGCCGCGCGCGGCGAGGTACGCCGGCAGCGCGACGTAGCCGCCGAAGCCGACCACGACGTCCGCGTGCACCCGGTCCAGCACCTCGCGGGTGCGGCGGACCGAATCGCGCACCTTCAGCGGCAGCCGGAGCAGCTCCGGCGTCGGCTTGCGCGGCATCGGGACCGGCGGGATCAGCTCCAGCGGGTACCCGCGCGCGGGCACGAGCTTGTTCTCCAGGCCGCGTTCCGTGCCGAGGGCGACCACCTCGGCGTCCGGGCGCAGCCGCTTCACGGCGTCGGCCAGCGCGAGGGCGGGCTCGATGTGCCCGGCGGTGCCCCCGCCGGCGACCACGACGACCGGCGACCGGCCTGCCGCCGACCGCTCAGTTCCCTTGACGGGCTTGCTCACCAATGACCTCTCCGGTTCGCGGTGCCCCGGGCACCGCGGTTCGCTGTAGTCCGCCGCGCCGACCGGCGGCGTTCCTGTGCCGGTGCGGGCCGGGCCGCACGCGGCGCCGGCCTGGCCGCCTTCGTCCCGCTCCCCGCGGCGCGCGTTCCCTTGCGGGTGGACGGCGGGCGGTACGGATCGGGTGCGGGCAGCCGCAGCAGGCGTCCGAATTTACCCGGCCCGTGCGAGCGCAGTGCGGCCACCGCCTCGGGTTCGTGCCGCGCGGCGTTGGCCAGCACGCCCATGATGAGCATGGTGATCACGAGCGACGTGCCGCCGTAGGAGATCAGCGGCAGCGTGACGCCGGTGACCGGCAGCAGCCCGACCACGTAGCCGATGTTGATGGCCGCCTGCGCGACGAGGAACACCGTCAGCGTGCCCGCGACGATCCGGATCCACGGGTCGATGTTGCGGGTCGCGATGCGCAGGCCGACCACGGCGACGCCGGCGAACAGCGCCAGCACGACCGCGCAGCCCACGAAGCCCAGTTCCTCGCCGATCAGCGCGAAGATGAAGTCGTTCTGCACGTTCGGCAGGTAGCCCCAGTTCGACGCGCCCTGCCCGAGCCCCTTGCCGAACAGCCCGCCGTCGGCGAGCGCCAGCTTGGCCTGGTTCGCCTGGAACCCCTCGGCCGAGGTGTCCGCGTCCGGCGACAGGAACGACATCACCCTGGCGAGCCGGTAGGGCGCGATGATCGCCAGCACCAGCACGCCGCTCAGGCCGCCGGCCAGGATCACCCCGAAGAGCCGTTTCGGCGCGCCGGCGAACCACAGCAGGCCGAGCAGCACCACCGCGAGGGTGATCGTGCCGCCGAGGTCGGGCTGCATCATCACCAGCGCGAACATCAGCAGCGCCACCGGAACCACCGGGACCAGCAGGTGCCGCCACTGGTGCAGCTTGCTGTACTTGATCACCAGGATGTGCGCGCCCCAGAACGCCAGCGCCACCTTCGCCGCCTCGACCGGCTGGAAGGTGAACACGCCGAGTTTGAACCAGCCCTGCGAGCCGTTCACGGTCGACCCGAGCGGCGTCAGCACCAGCATCAGCAGGCCGAGGCAGATCACCGTCATGGTCGCGGACATCCGGCGGATCCGCTCGAGCCGGACCCGCAGGCCCACCCAGAACACGATCCCGCCGAGCGCGACGAACATCAGGTGCCGGAAGAACAGCGCGTACACGCCGCTGCCGGTCTTCGGGTTGTACGAGGCCACCGACGACGCGGACAGCACCATCACCGCGCCGATCACGGTGAGGATGCCGGTGAGCGCGAGGACCAGGTGGAACGACGCCAGCGGCCGGGAAAGCCAGGCGGTCAGCCCGGTGCGGAGCGCGACGAACGGGCTTTCCTTGCGGACGCGCCGCGGGCGTGCTTTCTTCTCGTCAACGACTGTCATCCGCCGCCCCCGCCGCGCCGTCGGCCAGAGCACGGACTGCGGCTTCGAACGCGTCGCCGCGCGCTCCGTAGCCGCGGAACATGTCCAGCGAGGCGGCGGCGGGCGCGAGGAGCACCACGTCACCAGGACGAGCCAGGGCGCTGGCCGCATTCACCGCCGCAGTCATGGGCTCATCGTCACCCGGAAGGAGGCGGTTGCACGGGACATCCGGCGCGTGTCGCGAGAGAGCGGCTTCGATCACGGGGGAATCGACACCCAGCAGGACAGCCGCGCGCAGTTGTCCGCCGACCGCGGCGACCAGCTCGTCCACCGAAGCGCCTTTGAGCTGTCCGCCGGCGATCCAGACCACGCTTTCGTGCGCGAGCAGCGAGCCGAGCGCGGCGTGCGGATTGGTGGCCTTCGAGTCGTTGATGTACCGGACGCCGCCGACCTCGGCGACCTCCACCGCGCGGTGCGGCGCGGGCTCGTACGCGCGCAGCCCCTTCCGCACCGCCGCGAGCTGCACTCCGTGCACCCGGGCCAGCGCGGCCGCGGCGAGCGCGTTCGCGAGGTTGTGCGGTCCGGCCGGGCGGACGTCGGCGATCTCGGCCAGTTCCTCGGCGCTCGTCTCGGGATCGGCCCCGAAAGCCCGGTCCACCAGCAGGTCTTCGACCAGGCCCAGCTCGCCGGCGCGCGGGGTGTCGAGCACGAACCCGATCCGCCGGGCGTCCTCCGGTGCGTGCTCCTCGGCGATCCGCGTGGACCACGGGTCGTCGACGTTGTGCACGACAGCGCGCGAACGGTGGTGCGCGCGGCCCTTCGCCGCGGCGTACTCCTCCATCGAGCCGTGCCAGTCGAGGTGGTCCTCGGCGAGGTTCAGCACCACCGAGGCGTCCGGCGCGATCGTGGACGACCAGTGCAGCTGGAAGCTCGACAGCTCGACGGCCAGCACCTGATGCCCGCCGCGGACCGCGTCCAGCACGGGGTAGCCGACATTGCCGCAGGCCACCGCGTCCGCGCCGGCCGCGCGCAGGATCGACTCCAGCATCCCGACCGTGGTCGTCTTGCCGTTGGTCCCGGTGATCACCAGCCACGCGGGCGGATGCTCGCGCAACTGCCCGATCCGCCACGCCAGCTCGACGTCGCCGATCACCTCGATGCCCGCCTCCGCCGCCGCGACCAGCAGCGGGGACGTCGGCCGCCAGCCCGGACTGGTCACCACGAGCACGGTGTCCGCCGGGGGTTCGGTCAGCCCCGGCACCAACTCGGCGCCGAGGCCCTCCAGCTCGGCGAGCCGCTCGGCGTTGCCGTCGGTGACCGTGACCCGTGCGCCCAGCTCGCGCAGCACGGGAACGACCGATTTGCCGGTAACGCCCGCGCCCGCGACGAGAACGTGTTTGCCGTCCAGCTGCAAGGCTCAGCCTCCGAAGTTGAGCTGCTCGCTGTAGAACAGCCCGAGCCCGAACATGCAGCAGATCGCCGAGAGCAGCCAGAACCGGATGATCACCGTGGTTTCGGCCCACCCGGCCAGCTCGAAGTGGTGGTGGAACGGCGCCATCCGGAACAGCCGCCGCCGCGTCGTGCGGAAGACCGCGATCTGCGTGACCACCGAGATCATCTCGACCATGAAGAGGCCGCCGATGACGATGGCGAGCAGTTCGGTGCGCGTGGTCATGGACAGCCCGGCGACGAGCCCGCCGAGGGCGAGCGAACCGGTGTCGCCCATGAAGATCTTCGCCGGGGCGGCGTTCCACCACAGGAACCCGATGCAGGCCCCGGTCGCCGCCGCCGCGACGACCGCGAGGTCCAGCGGGTCCCGCACGTCGTAGCAGGCGGGCAACGGCTGGGTTGAGCACGAGAGCCGGGCCTGCCAGAACGAGATGACCACGTACGTCGCAAGCACCATCGCCGCCGCACCGCCGGCGAGGCCGTCGAGACCGTCGGTGAAGTTCACCGCGTTCGACCAGCCGGAGATGACGATGTAGCAGAAGATCACGAACACGACCGACGGGAACGTGATGAGCGCCAGGTCGCGGACGTAGGACAGGCTCTGCGACGCCGGGGTGAGCCCCTGCGCGTCCTTGAACTGCAGCGACAGCACCGCGAACAGGATCGTCACCACGAGCTGGCCGACCAGCTTCGCGGTCTTGTTCAGCCCGAGGTTGCGCTGCTTGCGGATCTTGATGAAGTCGTCGAGGAACCCGACCACGCCGAGCCCGACCGCGAGCATCAGCACGAGCAGGCCGGACGCCGAGGGGGCCGCCGAGCGCGAGTTGCCGATCCAGGTGATCAGGTGCGCGACGAAGTAGCCGACGACCATCGCGATGATGATCGCGACGCCGCCCATGGTCGGGGTGCCGCGCTTCGACTTGTGCCCCTGCGGGCCTTCCTCGCGGATCTCCTGGCCGAAGCCCTGCCGCGAGAAGACCCGGATGAGGTAGGGCGTGAGCAGGATCGAGACCAGCAGACCCGCCGCGGCCGCGATCATGATGTTGATCACGCGTGACCACCGTTCGAGCGTTCAGAGTTCAACGTGGAGGGGGAGTTCCCGGGATCGGCCAGCAGCGCTTCGGCCACCCGCCAGAGACCGGCGGCCTTGGACGCCTTGACCAGCACCACGTCCCCGGGACGGAGCTGATCATGCAGTACGGCGACGGCGGCCTCGACATCGGGTACCAGCACCGACTCCTCGCCCCAGGAACCCTCCTGGAACGCGCCCTGGTGCATGGCGGCCGCGTCCTGGCCGACCACGACGAGCTTCTCGATGTTCAGCCGGACCACGAGCCGCCCGATCGAATCGTGCGCGGTCACCGAGTCCTCGCCCAGCTCGCCCATCACGCCGAGCACCGCCCACGCGCGGCGGCCGGAGCGGCTCATCGAGGCCAGCGCCTTCAGCCCGGCCCGGACCGATTCCGGGTTGGCGTTGTACGAGTCGTTGAGGATCGTGACGCCGTCCGCGCGGGTCGTGACGTCCATCCGGCGCTCCGAGCGCCGCTGCAGCGACGACAGCCGCCGCGCGATCTCTTCGGTGCTCGCGCCTAGTTCGCGCGCGATGGCGGCGGCCGAGAGCGCGTTGCCGACGTGGTGCTCGCCGTGCAGCGGCAGCGTCACCGGAGCTTCGCCCTCGGGCGTGATCAGCCGGAAGGACGCGCGGGCCTCGTCGTCGACCGTGATGTCGGCGGCCCGGACCTGCGCCCCGGCCGACTCCCCCACGCCGACGACGCGGGCCTTGGTGCGGCTCGCCATGGCCGCGACCAGCGGGTCGTCCAGGTTCAGGACTGCGAGACCGTCTTCCGGCAGCGCCTCGACCAGCTCGCCCTTCGCCTTGGCGATGCCCTCGCGCGAGCCGAACTCGCCGACGTGCGCGCTGCCGACGTTGAGCACCGCGCCGATCCGCGGCGGCGTGGTCGCGGCCGCCTCGGCGATGTGCCCGACGCCGCGCGCGGACATCTCCAGCACGAGGAACTTGGTCGACGCGTCGGCGCGCAGCGCGGTCCACGGGTGGCCCAGCTCGCTGTTGAACGACCCGGGCGGCGCGACCGTCGGGCCCATCGGCTCGATCAGCTGCGCGATGACGTCCTTCGTCGAGGTCTTGCCGGACGAGCCGGTGACGCCGATGACGGTCAGCCCGCCCGCCGCCAGCCGGTCGACGACGTGCCGGGCGAGCTTGGCCAGCGCGGCCAGCACGGCGGCACCGGAGCCGTCGGTGTCGCCGGTCAGTGCGACCGACCCGGCGTTGCCCTGTCCCGGCGGCAGGGGCGGCACGACGATCGCCGGAGCGTCGACCTCCCGCGCGGCCAGCACGCCGACCGCGCCGGACTCGACCGCTTTCGCGGCGAAGTCGTGCCCGTCGACGCGTTCGCCGGGCAGGGCGATGAACAGCCCGCCCGGACCGAGCTCGCGGGTGTCGAACTCGACGCTGCCGGTCACGACAGCGGATCCGTCGGTGCGGTGCAGCCTGCCGCCGACGACGTCGGCGATCTCGGCAAGGCTCAGCTCGATCACGCGGTCACCTCGAGACGCTTGCGGATGGCGGCCTCCAGCTCGTCCCGGTCGGAGAACGGGTGCACCACACCCTGGGCCTCCTGGCCGGTCTCATGGCCCTTGCCTGCGATCAGGACGATGTCTCCCGCCCTGGCGAGCGACACCGCGGACGCGATCGCCTCGCGCCGGTCGCCGATCTCCACGACCTCGCCGCCCGCCGCCGGCCCGACCGCGCGGGCCCCGGCCATCATCGCGGCGCGGATCGCGGCCGGGTCCTCCGAACGCGGGTTGTCGTCGGTGACGATCAGGAGATCGCTGCGGCGCACCGCGGCCTCGCCCATCATCGGGCGCTTCGCGGTGTCGCGGTCGCCGCCGCAGCCGAGCACGGTGATGATCCGGCCGTCGGTGCGGGCGCGCAGGGCGTCGAGGCCCTGCGCCACCGCCGCCGGTTTGTGCGCGTAGTCGACCACCGCGGTGAAGTCCTGGCCGAGGTAGACCCGCTCCATCCGGCCGGGCACCTCGACGGCGGCGAGCCCGGCGACGATGTCGCCGGCGGCGATGCCCGCGCTGTCCAGGATCGCCGCGGCGAGCACCGCGTTGGCGACGTTGAACGTGCCCGGCAGCGGGATCTTCGCCGCGCGGCCGAGCCCGTCCGGGCCGAGCAGCGTGAAGGTCTGCTCCCCCGCCGGGGTCGCCTCGATGTCGGCGGCCCGCCACAGGGCGTCGGCCCCGGCTTCGATCGACACGGTCACCGTCTGCGGCGTGAGCAGCGCCTGCCCCCACGCGCTGTCGACCACGACGACCTCGGTGGTCGAGCGGCCGTCGAACAGCAGGGACTTGGCGGCGAAGTACTCCTCCATGTCCTTGTGGAAGTCGAGGTGGTCCTGCGACAGGTTGGTGAACGCGCCCACCGCGAACCGGGTGCCGTTGACCCGGCCGAGCGCCAGCGCGTGGCTGGAGACCTCCATCGGCACGTGCGTGACGCCGCGCTCCAGCATCACCGCGAGCAGCGCCTGCAGGTCCGGGGCCTCCGGCGTGGTGAACCCGCTGGCCAGGCGCTCGCCGGCGATGCGGGTCTCGACCGTGCCGATCAGGCCGGTGGTGCGCCCGGCGGCGCGCAGGCCCGCGTCGACGAGGTACGAGGTGGTGGTCTTGCCGGAGGTTCCGGTGACGCCGAGGACCGACAGGTGCAGCGACGGCTCGCCGTAGATCCACGCGGCGATCTCGCCGAGCGCGGCGCGCGGGTCCGGGTGCACCAGGACCGGCACCGGGGCGTCGCGCAGCGCGGGCCGGTCGGCCCCGCTCGGATCGGTCAGGACGGCCGCGGCTCCGGCGGCGAGCGCCTGCTCGCTGAAGTCGGCTCCGTGCGCGCGGGCTCCGGGAAGGCCGGCGAACAGGTCGCCGGGGAGCACGTGCTGCGCACGCAGAGTGGCGCCGGTGACGGTGAGGTCGGCTGCCTCGGGACGGTCGGCGATGAGCCGGGCTCCCGCACGGGCGAGCAGAGTGGCCAGCGGGACCGGGTCGATCCGGGCCGGCCGGGGCGGCGCGGCGGCTGCCTTGGCCGGGCTGTCCGGCAACGAGGCGGCAGCGGGCCCGCTTCGGGGCTGGGACGAGGACACGGACACGCCGGAGAGGTTACCGAGGCCGGATCCGGGTGACCCAACGCGGTACGGCGAACGCGCGGCCCCGCCGCGAGTGTGCTAGGCGGGAGGGCCAAGATCGTTGCGGCGCAACCCTTTCCCGAGTGCGCACCGGCCCGTGTGGACAATCGCCGGCCTCGCCCCGAGGCGGCATCGGTTGCGTCACGCGACCCCAATGCCACATTGGGTGCATGCGACGCACCCAATGTGGCGTTCGGTGCGTTACATGCACCCAACGCCACATTGGGGTTGCCTCAGACGAGCGAGGCGGGTCAGCCGACGACGAGCGGCACCACCGGCGACGGCCCGTCCGACAGCGGAATCTGGTACCGCTGCGACAGGTACGACGCGATCGAGTGGAACAGCGGCCCCGCGGAATGCCCGGCGGGCAGCGTGGTGTCCGGCGCGTCGAGCCGGATCCCAACGACGAAGCGCGGGTGGTCGGCGGGCAGGATCCCGGCGAAGGTGATGTTCGCCAGGCTCGAGCTGTACGCCTTGGTGCGCGGGTCGATCTGCTGGCCGGTGCCGGTCTTGCCGGAGACCTGGTAGCCCTCCAGCCCAGCCGAGGGCGCGGTGCCGCTGTTCGGGCTCTTCGCGTTCTGCACCACCGACCGCAGCATGTCCCGCACCGTTTTCGCGGTTTCCGGGCTCACCACGCGTTCGGTCTTCGGCGGCGCTTCCGGCGTCACGGTGCCGTCCGGGTTCTTCTTCGCCTTCACGATCCGCGGTTCGACGCGCAGGCCGTCGTTCGCGATCGCCTGGTACATCCCGGCCATCTGCACCACGGTCATCGAAAGGCCCTGCCCGATCGGCAGGTTGCCGAACGTGGACGCCGACCAGTCCTTGCGCGGCGGCACGTATCCGGAGCTTTCGCCGGGAAGGCCGATGCCGGTCTTCTGCCCGATGCCGAATTTCTTCAGCAGCGCGAGATACCGGTCCGGGCCGACTTGCTGGGCCAGCTCCAGCGTGCCGACGTTGGACGATTTCGCGAACACGCCGGTGGTGGTGAACGTCTGCGTGCCGTGCACCCACGCGTCGTGCACGGTGCGGTCGGCGATCTTGATCGAGCCCGGCACCTCCAGCGTCGAGGTGGGCGTGGCGATCTTGTCGTCGATCGCCGCGGTCGCGGTGACCACCTTGTTCACCGAACCGGGTTCATACGGCGTGGTGACCGGCCGGTTGTTGAGCAGGTCGTCCTTGATCGTGGACGGGTCGTTCGGGTTGAACGTGCTGGCGTCGGCCAGCGCGTACACCTCGGACGTCTTCGCGTCCATGATGACCGCCTGGCCGCCCTTGGCGTTCGACTTCGAGACGTAGTCGCTCAACTGGCGCTGCAGCTCGAACTGCAGGTCGGAATCTATGGTCAGCTCGAGGTCGGAGCCCGGGACGGCGGCATTGAGCACGTGCTCGGTGCCCGGCAGGTACAGATTGTCGTTGCCGTTCTGGGTGTTCACGATCTCGCGGCCGGGCGTGCCTGCCAGGTCCGCGTCGCGCGATTTCTCCAGTCCGATCACACCGTGCAGGTTGTGCTTCGACACGTCGGGGTCGTCCATCCGCCAGTTCGACAGACCGACGATGTTCGACGCGAGCGTGTCGCCGGGATACTCGCGCTTGGCCCGCTTCTCTACGCTGATCCACGCGTACTTCTTGACGATCTGGTCGGCCACCGAAGGCTCGACGTTGTCGACGAGGTAGGTGAAGGACTGCTGTTTGTGCAGCAGCGCCAGCTGTTCGGCCTCGGTGGTGAGGTGTGGGACCTTCTGCGCGATCAGCTTCGCCGCGCCGGCGACCTCGGTCTCGAAGTTGCGGCCCTTGTCCGGGTACTTCTTGGCGTACTCGTCCATCGACTTGTGCAGCGCCCGGAGGTTCACCGACAGCGTCCGGGTTTCCACGCTGAACGCCAGCTTCGCGCCGTTGCGGTCCACAATGGACCCGCGCTGCGCGGGGATGTCGATGGTGAGGGTGCGCTGGCGTTCGGCCGCCGCCGACAGCGTGGGGGCCTCGAACCACTGCACCTGCACCAGTTTCGCGCCCGCCACCACCATCAGCACGACCAGCATGATGCGCACCGCCGAAAACCGGCTGCGCTGTCCGCCGTTGCCCCGCTTCGCGACCGCGCGGCGGGTGCCCGCGGCGTAAGTCCGCCTCGCGCTGCCCGCCGCCCGGGAACGGCTGTTGCCCCCTGCCGCCATCACTGCCCTCCCGCGGTCCCCGCGGGCGTGCCCGACAGGTCGCCTTCAATACCGCCCTCCGGCGGAGCGGCCGGCTGCGCCGGAGGCGCGACCGCGTCCTGCTCGTCCGGCTGGGCCTTCTTCGGTTCGCCGACGACGGTCGTCTTGCCGTCCTTGCCGACGACGATGCGCGCCGGGTCGCCGCCGGGCACCATGCCCAGCTGCTTGGCCGCGGGCGCGAGAGACGCCGGGGACTGGGCCTTCGCGACCTCGCGCTCCAGCCGGTCTTTGGTCTCCATGAGAGAAGCGCTGTCCGTGCGCAGTTTTTCGAGCCGGTACGAATCGGCGATCGCCTGCGTGGTGAACCACAGCGTCGCGGCGACCCCGACCGCCAGCAGCCCCATCATCACGAGCACGAACGACGCGCGCGACCGCGGCCAGCGCAGTTTGAACCGCGCGGGCACGGCCTTCGCTACGACGGTTTCCGGTTCGGCGGCAGGCCTTTTCGGCGCGCGCTGGCGCAGCAGGTCGGCCCGCTGCGCCCGCCGGGCGTACGCGCGCTCGGCGGCCGTCGTGCGCCGCCGCCCCGGGGCTTCCGTCTCGGTGACGGTGTTCCGCGGTGCCCGCTCCGCAGCGGTCGACGACGAGCGGCGGGACTTCGTAGGTGCGGTCATCGCGGCTCTCCGATCCGTTGTGCTGCGCGCAGCCGCACCGAGGCGGCCCGCGGGTTGTGCTCGATCTCGCTCTCGCCGGCCTTCTCCGCTCCCCGCGTGAGGAGCTTCAACTCCGGCCCGTGCCCGGGAAGTTCGACCGGAAGCCCTTCCGGCGTCCGGGATTTCGCCAGTTCCGCGATCGCCTGCTTCACCAGCCGGTCCTCGAGGGACTGGTAGGACTCGACGACGATCCGGCCGTCCATCGCCAGCGCGCCCAGTGCCGCGGGCATCGCCCGGCGCAGCACTTCCAGCTCGCCGTTGACCTCGATCCGCAGCGCCTGGAAGGTGCGCTTCGCCGGATGCCCGCCGGTGCGCCTGCTCGCCGCGGGCACCGCGGAGTAGAGCAGTTCGACCAGCCTTCCGCTGCGGGTGAAGGGTTCCTTCTCCCGTTCCGCCACCACGGCGCGGACGATCCGCTGCGCGAAGCGTTCCTCGCCGTAGTCGCGCAGGATCCGGATCAGCTCGCCGGGCGCGTAGGTGTTGAGCACGTCGGCGGCGGTGAACCCGGTGGTCGGGTCCATCCGCATGTCCAGCGGCGCGTCCTGCGAATAGGCGAACCCGCGTTCGGTGCGGTCGAGCTGCATCGACGAGACGCCGAGGTCGAACAGGATTCCGTCCACTTGGGACAGTCCCAGTCCGGACACCGCTTCGGGAAGTCCGTCGTAGACCGTGTGCACGAGGTCGACGCGGTCGCCGTGCCGCGCGAGCCGCTCCGCGGAGCGCTCGAGGGCGGCGGGATCGCGGTCCAGCCCGATCAGCCGGAGCCGGGGAAAGGCCGCGAGCAGCGCGTCGGAATGGCCGCCGAGGCCCACGGTCGCGTCGACCAGAACGGCGTCGCGATCGGCCAGCGCGGGGGCGAACAGCTCGACGATGCGGTCCAGCAGCACCGGAACGTGCTCAGCCGCGTCCGTCATGTCTTCCCCCTTTCTGCCGCGAGTGTTTCCGGGGAAGATGCGGCGGATGCCGTCAGGTCCCTGCCCGCCCGCTTGCTGACCTGGCACCGGGGAAGGTGCGCCAGGGTCAAAGAGCGGACAGAGGCCTCACGGCATCCGCGTCGAACGGCGTACCCGCGTCCCCCGACGACGCAGGTTCGCCTGAGGCGTCTCCTAGAAGACGCCCGGCAGAACTTCCTCCCGAGCCTGTGCGTAGCTGTCCTCGTGTTCGTCCAAGTAGCCCTGCCACGCCTGGGCGTCCCAGATTTCGAGCCGGGTGATCGCTCCGATCACCACGCACTCCTTGTTCAGCCCCGCGTACCGGCGCAGCTCCGGCGCGATGGCTACGCGCCCTTGCCCGTCCGGACGTTGCTCGTCCGTCCCGGCGAACAGGTAGCGCTGGTAGGCCCGCACCGCCTCGTTCGTGAACGGGGCTTCGGCGACCTTCCTGGCCATCTGCTCGAACTCGGCACGGGGGAAGACGAAGAGACAGTGGTCCTGCCCCTTGGTGACCATCAGCCCGCCTGCCAAGGCTTCGCGGAACTTCGCGGGCAGCGTGAGCCGCCCTTTGTCGTCCAGCTTCGGGGTGTGGGTGCCGAGGAACACCGGCCTCCACCTCCCTACCGGATCCGGTTGGCTCCCCGCCCGGTTCCGGCTCGGGGGCTCCCTTCCGCCCCACTGGCCACCACCGTACCCCACTTTTCACCACAGTCAACGAGTCTTGCGCGCGTGCCACTCCGTCGAGTGGCGCGTTTGCGCAGGTCACGGAGGTGGGTCCAGGTGGGGGCCGGGTGGGGGGACCGTGGCGAAGATCCCCCGCACCGGGGTCTTCCGCAACCTCGGGACGCGTGAAACGTCCGAGTTTCGGCAGCGTGGGGACCGCTGGTGGAGGTTGGTGGGGGAACCGGTGGGGGCTGGTGGGGACGCGGGTGGAGCGGGGTGGGGAACCTCGGTGGGGCCCGGTGGAGGCCGTCGTGGGGAGCCGGATGGCTCGGCCGGATTACGCGGTGGGGGCGGGTGGGGAACCGCGCAGCGGCACTGGGACAGGCGCGGTGGGGGCGAGTGGGGCCGCTGTGCCGCACGGGCAGTGATCGGCAGCCCGCTGACCGCAGTCGTGAGTGTTCATGCCGGTTCTCACCGGCGCAGGCACTCACGAGGCCGTGGCGCTCTGCGGGTTCGGGTTGTGCGCGGTCTTACGCACCCAATGTGGCATTGGGTGCGTTCAACGCACCGAACGCCACATTGGGTGCGTCTGACGCACCCAATGCCACATTGGGGCGCTTCCCACCGCAGGCAGCCAGCACGCGGTGTCCGCGCTAACCGGCACGAACACGCACGAGCGACTGTCCACTTCAGACCCGCCGGAGGGTCAGCCGGGCAGCAGCTCCATGACCCGCTCCACGAGCCGCGGGCTGTCGACCGGCGACACCGTCACCCACTCCTGCCCGCCGCAGCCCGGCGAGGACACCGCCGAATAGGCCCCGGCGTCCGTGTCGAACCACGTCAGCCCACCGGTCCGGGACAGTTTCCCCGCCCGGTCGCGGACGTGGACGGTGAACTGCCCCGCCGCGTACACCGGCCGGGATTGGATCGCCCGCAGCTCCTCCCCCTGCGCGCCGCTGGGCGGCTCGCCCGCCGCGGGCAGCCGGACGCCATAGCCGGGACCGGCCGAAAGCTCGGGCAGCACGTCGACGATCGCCGAGGCCAGTTCGCTTTCCCCGATGCCGCGCACGCCGATCGTCCGCGCCGGCTGCACGGCCAGCACCGCGTTCCGTCCCCGGATCGCGGCGACCGCGCGGAACGGTTCGTCGGCGGTCATGTCCGCGAGCGCCTCGCACTCCACATACCGGTCCGCGGACGCCAGCAGCCGCAGGCTGTTCTCCAGGGCGGCGTCGAGACGGCCGTCGAAGAGGCCGCGTTCGCCGAGGTTCCGGTAGACCTCCGCGCGGATCGCGGACCGGTCGGCGTCGGTCTCCCCGACGCTGCGCACCGCCAGCGGCGCGGGCGGCGCGTCGAGGCCGAGGTCGGCCCAGACGATGTCGAACGCGGACGCCGAGAGGCTGATCAAGCCGGCCCCGCGCCGAGCGGCGGGACCGCGGGGAACTGCCCCTCGGGCAGGAGCCCGCGCAACGCCGTGTCGCGAGTGCGCAGGACGTCGATCGCCTTCTGCCGGGCGGCCTCGGCTTCGGCCCGCCGTTCGTCCATGGCGGACGACAGCCCGGCCAGCCGCACCAGGTTCCCGCTCGCGGCGGCGGAACGGATCATCGCCGCCGGGTCGAAGTCCACCGGCGCGGGCATGTCGGCCCGGGCCCGCGCGGCGACCTCGGCCTGTCCCTGCACGGCCTCCCCGACTTTCGCCGACACGACGGAGGTCTCGGCCAGCCAGCCGGACGCGGTGCCGAGCACCTTCCGCATCGCGTCGCCCGCGTCGCCCTGCCAGGATTCCTCGCTGCCCGCGGACAACGCGACCAGCCCGCCGATCGAATCCTCGAGCTGTTGCGACAGCCCGGCCCACCGCGTGCCCGATTCGCCTGCCGCGGCCGGGTCGTTGCCGTCGACCGCCTGCGCGGCCAGCGCCGCGTGGCTGAACGCTTCGTACCGGGCCGTCGGCTCGGGGGCCGGGGCCTCAGCCGGGGTGTCGGTCACGACTTTCCTCCTCGCACGGGGTTCACGGCAGCTTCGGCTCGAGCAGTCCGGCCACGTCGCCCGCCCGCGAGCAGGCGAGCGCGGAGTCGGCGAAGTTCGCGTTGTTCACGTCGACCTGCACGCTCTGCGCGCCGCCGACGTCGAGCAGCACCGCGCAGGTGCCGCGGCTGCCGGACACCTGGAACGCCTGGTGCGAGCCGACGTCTTTCCTGGTGCGCTTGCCGTCGGAGAGGTCGAGGTTGGCCAGTCCGTTGGTTTCGTCGAGGGTGACGGTGACGCCGAAGGTCGAGGGCACCGTCCAGTCGCAGGCGCGCGCCTCGCCGATCGTCTTCGGCTTGCCCTGTCCGGTGAGCCCGGCCGACGACCGGTCCTGCGGCGAGAGCAGCGTGCACGGGTCGAGCTTGGCCAGCGAAGGAGCCGACGAGGACGGCGGTGCGGGAGCAGGCGGGCCTCCGTCCGCGGGAGCGGCGTGCGAGATGCCGGGCATCCGGCCGCACGAAACCAGCACCGCAAGCCCGGCGAGCGGGAGAAGAAGGAGCGCGGCGCGCGCCGCGAAACGGTCAGCCACCGGCGCAGTCCACGCCCTCGGCGGCTTCGCTGTCCTGGTCGCGGTATTTCTCCAGCGCGCCGCCGATGCGTTTCTTCAGCCCGGCGATCTCTTTCCCGAACGCGGTGAGCTGGTCGACCGCCGAACCGTCGCGGCCGAGGCCGTACTTCGCCATGAACGCGCCGACCTCGCCGGCGTACCCGCCGCCGAGCGGCACCGACCGGCCGAGCACCGCGGCCTCGCGGACCATCTCGCCGACGACGTCCTGCAGTTCGCCCAGCTTCGAATACGTCGCGGACGCCAGTTCGGGCGTGACCGCGAACCGGCCGCCGGCCAGTCCCGGGAGCCCGGCTTTCCGTTCCGCCTCGGCCTCGCTCATGCGCGGATGCACCTCTTCCGACGTCGAACCGTGGTCGGGCGACTTCGTTTCGGAGCATACGACAGTGCATACGGTCAGCGGGATCACCTGAAAATGCCTCATAATCACCCGTAAGAAGGAGTGCTGGGGTGGCTGGGCGTCACCATGAAACGATCTCGGGGTTCCGCCGCCCAGTTCTCCCGGGTTTGACACACTGGGGAGAACGCTGGACAAGGCGCGCATCCCCGCCGGTTCGCGTCCAGCTATTGCGCCACCAGGAGGTCGAGTGACGTCGAGAATCCAGTCCGCTTCCCCTGCCGGACCGCACGGCAACGGGTCCGGGCAGCCGCCGTACCCGGCGGTCGAGTCCGCGGACGGGCTGGCTCAAGTCCCGGCGGCCGGGCTCGGCGAACTGCACGACACCGCCCGCCGGATCGCCGCGAACGTGGAGCGCGTCCTCGTCGGCAAGCCGGACGTCATCCGGATCGCGCTGGTGACCCTCCTGGCCGAGGGCCACCTGCTCGTCGAGGACGTGCCGGGCGTCGGCAAGACCTCGCTCGCGAAGGCGCTCGCGCGCTCGATCGACTGCACCGTCAGCCGCGTGCAGTTCACCCCCGACCTGCTGCCCAGCGACGTCACCGGCGTCTCCATCTACAACCGGCAGACCGGCGAGTTCGAGTTCCGGCCCGGCCCGGTGTTCGCGAACATCGTGGTGGGCGACGAGATCAACCGGGCCTCGCCGAAGACGCAGTCCGCGCTGCTGGAGTGCATGGAGGAGCACCAGGTCACGGTCGACACGAGCACGTACACGCTCGGCGCGCCGTTCATGGTGATCGCGACGCAGAACCCGATCGAGATGGAGGGCACCTACGCGCTGCCCGAGGCCCAGCGCGACCGGTTCACCGCGCGGGTGTCCATCGGCTACCCCGACCAGCAGGCCGAACTGGCCATGGTCGACGAGCACTCCGGGCACAATCCGCTCGCGGACCTGACCCCGGTGTCCGACGGCGAGACGATGCTGCGGCTGATCGAGACCGTCCGCGGCGTGCACATCGCGCCGGAGGTCCGCCGGTACGCCGTCGACGTCGTGTCGGCGACCCGGCAGGTGCCGGAGATCCGGCTCGGCGCTTCGCCGCGCGCGACGCTGCACCTGGTCCGGGCCGCGCGGGCGCAGGCCGCGCTGTCCGGGCGCGACTACGTGGTGCCCGACGACCTGCACACGGTCGCCGTGCCCGTGCTGGCGCACCGGCTGGTGCTCACCACCGAGGCGCACGCCGCCCGCCGTTCGGCGACCGACGTGGTCCGCGCGGTGCTGCACCGCGTTCCCGTCCCCCAGGGCTCGGCCCGCTGAGGCGCGTCCCGCTACCCGAAACAGGGAATCCGCATGCTGCGCGCGCTGTCCGGCCTCACCACCCGAGGCCGTTGCCTCCTCGCCGCCGGGATCGCGGCCGCGGTGTGCTCGCTGGTGCTCAACGAACGCGACCTGCTGCGGGTCGCGGTGTTCGTGGTCGCCCTGCCGCTGCTGGTCGCCGCCTACATCTCGGCCACCCGGCTGCGTCTCGGCGCCGCGCGCGCCTTGCGCCCGGACCGGGTCGCGGCGGGCACGACCGGCGAGGTCGACCTTGAGCTGTGGCGCAGCGGACGGCTGCCCGGCGGCGAGGTGCTGCTGGAGGACGGCGTGCCGTACGCGCTGGGCTCCCGGCCGCGGTTCGTGGTCGAACGGCTGCCGCACGACCGGCGCGTGCTGCTGCGGTATCCGCTGCGGCCGGCCATGCGCGGGATCCAGCAGGTCGGCCCGCTGCGCGCGACGATCACCGACCCGTTCGGGCTGTGCGAGTTCGAGCGGGAGCTGATCGGCCATTCGCGGCTGGTCGTCGTGCCGCGCGTGGTGCCGTTGTGGGGTCTGCCCGGCGGTGCCGGAGCGGGAGCGGGCGACGACGGAAGCGTCCGGCTGCATTCCGGGCAGGGCGAGCCGGACGTGATCGTGCGGCATTACCGCACCGGCGACGACATGCGGAAAGTCCACTGGCGTTCGACCGCGCGCCGCGACGAGATCATGGTCCGCATCGAGGAACGCCCTTGGCGCGGCGGCACAACTGTGTTGCTGGACCACCGCGCGGCGGCGCACCACGGGAGCGGTCCGACGGCGAGCCTGGAGTGGGCGGTGTCGTTCGCCGCTTCGGTGTCGCTGCACCTGCGACGGACCGGCCACCGGGTCCGGCTGGTGACCGAGCACGGCGTCTCGCTCGCGGACTCTCCCGGCGACGGCGGCGAAGGCTACGACAACCTGGTGCTCGACGCGCTGGCCGCACTCCAGCCGGCGCACCAGCGAGACGTGACGCTCGGCCACGATCCCGCCGAAGGACAGGAACTGATCGCGATCCTGGGCACGGTGAGCGCGGAATCGGTCCACGAGCTGACCCGGTACCGGGCGCGCGGGGTCCGCAGCCTCGCCGTTCTCCTGGACACGCCGACCTGGGCGGGATCGGCCTCGCCGGACCACCTCGCCGCCGCGACGAAGGAATCGGCGGAGCTGCTGCGCGGAGCGGGCTGGGGCGTCGTGGTGGCCGGTCCGAAGACGCCGATGCCCGAGGTGTGGGGACTGCTGTGCAGCGCGGGCACCCATCGCTCAACGGTGATCGGCGGAACGCGATGAACCTGACGACGACCGTCGTGGGTGGCAATGCCGGTTCTCACCGGCATTGCCGCTCACGAGCACGCAAGGGGACCCGATGACCACCACCGCTCCCCGCCCGTCCGGCGCGCCGCCGATCCCGCACACCCCCACCCCGCAGCCGACCGATCCGCCGCCCGCGTGGCGGAGCAGCGTGCTGCCGCCGATCGCCGCCGGGCTCGCGACGCTGTGCGCGGCCACGTCGCTGACCAGCGTCGTCTCCGGATGGGCCTGGTTCGGGTACCTCTTCGTGGCCGTCGTGCTCGTCGCGGGCACCGGCCTGGCGTTGCGCTCGCTGCGCGCGCCGACGGTCGTCGCCGGGTTCGGGCAGCTGCTCGTGCTGCTCTTCCTCATCACCGGGGCGTTCACGACGCAGGGCATCCTCACGATTTTCCCCGGCCCGACCGCCTTCGGCGAACTGCAGGCCACGCTCACCGCGGCGGCCGACCAGATCCGGACCGGCCTCCCGCCGGTCGACAGCACGCAGCCGATCCTCTGCCTGGTCACGATCGCGGTCGGGCTGGTCGCGGTGCTGGTCGACACGCTCGCCGTCGCCGCCGCGGCGCCTGCCGCGACCGGGCTCGTGCTGCTCTGCGTGTACGCGGTGCCCGCGGCGTTGTCGGACGAACTGATGCCGTGGTGGACGTTCGTGCTCGGCGCGGGAGCCTTCGCCTGCCTGCTCGCGCTCGACGGCAACCACCGGCACCGCCGCTGGCGCAACCGCGACGCGCCCGGGTCCGGCAGCATGCTGCGGCTCGCGCAAGCCCCGGTGGCCGTGGTCAGCTCGGCGATCGTGCTCGGCCTGCTGGGCGGCGGGATCACCGTGGTCGGGACCGTCGGCAAGATCCCGTTCGGGTCCGGCCCCGGCGGCGACGGCGACGGGACCGGCGGGTTCGGCATCGCGCCGTTCACGCAGTTGCGCGGGCTGCTCGACCAGGGCCAGAACACCGAACTGTTCCAGGTGCGAGGCCTCGGCGCGGACCGGCGGCTGATGCGCGCGTTCACCTTGGACACCTACACCCCGAACAAGGGCTGGGGCCTGCGCGCCGGCGGCCAGGCGCAGTCCGGCGTGCTCGCGAACAGCACGCTGCCCGCCGCGCCCGGCGACGACGGCACCGGGGTGTCGCGGCAGATCCAGATCCAGCCGACGCGCTGGGTCGACAACTGGCTGCCCGTCTACGGAGCCCCGCGCGCGCTCCGGGGCGTGCCGCCGCAGTGGCTGTACGACCGGGTCAGCGGCTCGGTGTTCACCACGGCGAGCGAACCCGCGCCCGCCTACGTGGAAACCGCGTCGCTGAAGGAGCCGACCGCCGAGGAACTGCGGGACGCCGCGCCGAAGTCCGACGAGGTCCCCGCGCTGTACACGCGGATCGGCCAGGTCGACCGGCGGGTCTCGGCGCTGACCGACCAGCTCACCTCGGGCAAGACGAACAACTTCGACCGGGCCACCGCGCTGTGGCAGTACTTCAGCGCGCAGAACGGTTTCGTGTACGACACCAAGACCGCCGACGCCACCGACGCCGACGCGCTCGCCGACTTCATCCTCAAGGGAAAACGGGGCTACTGCGAGCAATACGCGTCGGCGATGGCGGTGATGCTGCGGGTCGCGCACATCCCCGCGCGCGTCGCGATCGGCTTCACCCCCGGCGTCGCCAAGGGCGACTACCAGTCGATCAGCTCGCAGGACGCGCACGCGTGGGTCGAGGCGTACTTCGGGGACAAGGGCTGGGTCAGCTTCGACCCGACCCCGCTCGCCGACGGACGCGGCATCGTCCCGCCGTACCTCGAGCAGAACACCCACAACCCGCAGCAGCCCAACGCGACCGACGACCTCCCGACGGCCCCGCGCTCGGCGTCGCCGTCCACCGGCGCGTCGGCCGACAAGACCCACGACCAGGCCGCGCCCGCCGCGCCCGCGGACACCGCCCCGGACGACAGCTGGCTGACCTGGCTCGCGCTGACCCTGGCCGTCCTCGGCGCCGCGGCCGTCGCGGCGGCTTACTTCCTGCGCCGCCGCCCGCGGCCCGGCTTGACCCCGTCCGGTGTCCCGCCGGGAGCCGCACCCGAGGGCAACGTGCTGGTCAGAAACCCCGTCACCGCACCGACTCCGCTGCACCTGGCCGCCTTGTGGCTACCGCTGACCGGAGCCGTCCTGCTGGTCGCCGCGCTCGGCCTGCTCGCCGGGACCGTGTCGTGGTGGTTCGCCTTGGTCGTCGTGCTGATCCTGGCGGCGACCGGCGGCCCCGCCGCGATCCGGGACCTGGTGCGCCGCCGCCGCCTCCAGACGATCGCGACGCACTCCCCCGGCGCGGCCGACGCGGCGTGGCGCGAGCTGAAAGCCGAGTGCGCGGACCGGGACCTGCCGATCGCCGACAGCGACACGGTCCGCGTAGCCGGCGGAAAGATCGCCGAACGCCACCGCCTGGACGAGCCGGGCCGAGAGGCTTTGCGCACTGTGCTGGGCGCGGTGGAACGCAGCTGGTACAGCGACGAACCGGCCCCGGACGCGACGTTGGAGCCTGCTTTCGGGCAGCTGCGGGACAGTCTGCGCCGGACAGCTCCGTTGTCGATGCGGGGACGGTTGTTCCCCCGGTCGGTGCTTCGCCGACGGCGGTGAACTCGGTTACCGCAGATCGGCGAGGAGTCCGTCCAGTGCTGTGGCGAGAGCCGCGGCGTTGGGCTGGTCGAACCACGTGGTGCGGATCCGCTCGTTGTTCCCCTTGGGCGTCTCGTGGTCGGCGGCAAGCTGATCCAGGGTGCGGCTCTCGTCATTCAGCGCGCGGCCGACGTTCTTGAAGAGGCCGCGCACATACCGGTCGGCGACGTCTGGCGAGATGCCGTGGCCGGCGGCCCACGAGGTGAGCGTGCCGAGGTAGGCGTAGTGGGCGGTGAAAGTCCCGGTCAGTGCGGAGAAGACGTTGAAGGCGTCCTCATCGGCGACGGAGAGTGCACCGCCTAGCTGTGTGAAAAGAGCGTCCACCGCCGGGTGCGAAGGGCAGGTCACCGTGACGGAGCGACGCTCGCGCACGGCAGGCAGCGGAATGGCGCGGACGATCGGGGCACCAGTGGCGAGGGTCCGGCGCAGATCGTCGATGGCGACACCGGCCATCAGGCTGACAACGGTCTTGTCGTCACCCACCTTCAACCCGCCGAGTGCCTCGCGATGGTCCTGGCGGCGCATGGCAATGATTACCAGGTCCGCGCGGTCGACGACCTCCTGATTGTCGGCGCACACCTGGACGCCCTCGAAACGCTCGGACAGCTCGGCGGCGACGCGGACACTCCTGGGAGAAAGGAAGATCTCCGGTGCCGCACCACCTTCGCCGCGCAAACCCTCGACGACGGCCTTGCCGATCTCGCCCACGCCGATGATGCCTATTCGCTGCATTGGGTGGTCCTCCATGGTGCGTCGTGGCTCGTCACGTCGTCCGCCTTCCGGTCCGCAGCAAGGCGACCGCGAGAACGCCCGCCAGGCAGGGAATCGTCCCGGCCCAGCCCAGTTCCGGCGGCAGGCCGGTCGCGCCGGAGGTGTCCTTGGTCAGCAGTCCGGCCAGTCCGACGCTTGTCCCGAGCACGAGCAGGACGCTCGCGGCCGGGCGGGCCCATTTCTTGCCTGCTTTGACGGCCCAGGCCGCCGTGAGCCAGCCAAGGACGCCGAGCGCTCCGATGGCGGACAACACGACCAGGTAGGTGGTGACGGCCGAGTCGACCCGTGCCGGGGAATAGGCGGGATAGCCGGTCCGGATCTGGTCAGCGAGCAGGTGAGTGGTGCCGCGGTCGAGGTAGACGGCGATCGTCGCGAGGACGGTGAGCACGAGGCCCGCGTACATCGCTGCGAGCGGACCTCGTGCCTGAAGTCGTTGTGTCATCAGGATCTTCTCTCGTTTCCGGTCATGGCGCGGCAGCGCTTTCGCCGTCACTTCGCCAGAGCCGCACGGAGGAACGCGACGATCTCCGCCTGAGCGGCCTCGGCTTGCGGCTCCACGCCGGGCAGGGTGAGGAACGCGTGCTTCGCGCCCGGGTATTCGGTAAGCCGCACCGAGGTTCCCGCCTCGCGCAGCCGCTCGGCGTAGCGGCGGCCATGGTCGGCGACCGCGTCTTGGGTCGGCACCACCACGAGCGCCGGGGCGAGCCCACTCAGGTCCTCTGTGGACAGTGGCGAAACAGCGCTGGCGTCGGCTCCCGGCGGGACGGCGAGCCGCTGGAAAAGCTGCAGCAGCGGCAAGGCCCGGCTCGGGCGGTATGCGTATTCGGCGATCGAGGGGTAGTCGAACATCGTCTCGGTGACGTCGGCTACCGGGTTGACCAGCACCTGTGCCTTGAGCTCCAGACCGGCTTCCCTGGCGCGGACGGCCGCCAGCGCGCTGATCAGCGCTCCGCAACTCTCCCCGAACACTGCCGCGCGCGCCGGGTCGACACCCCACTCCGCCGCCTGCTTCGCCACGTGGCGAAGCACGTCCCAGCCATCGTCGGCAGCATTCGCGAGCGGGCTGCCAGGAGCAAGGAGACGGTGCTCGACCGAAACGACGACCGCGGGCAGCCGTGCGGCGAGGTGACTGTTGGTCCAATCGCACTGCGCCGCCGTGCCCACGAAGCCACCTCCGTGGACATGGACCACCAGCGGCAGCCCGGTTCGGTCTCGCGCTGGCCGATAGACCCGGACCGGCAGGTCGCGGCCAGGCAGCGCGATCTCCCGCCACTCGATCGCAGCATCGGGATGCGGCTCCCCCAGGATCGCCCGCGCCGCACCGGAGGCCCGGAAGCGGTTCTCCGCCTCGCGGTAGACCAGCAGTTCCTCGATCGTGATCACCGAGAAATCCGGCTCCGGCGGGCGCGTCTCAGCAGCGAGTTCACTCATGGTTCCTTCTTCCCCAGTCGAGGCGCCGGGCGCGGCTCGGAGTCCGCCCAGCGCTTTGTCCTCATTATGCACACACCGTGTGCATCGTCAAGTGCATACGCTATGCTGACCCCGACGAGAGGGGCGAGATGACTGGCCGCAGGCGATGGTCGACCGACGAAATCCTGGACACGGCGGCGGACCTGCTGCGCACGAGCGACGCCGAGTCGTTCAGCGTCCGCAAACTCGCCGCGGCGCTCGGGACCGATCCGTCGAGCCTCTACCGGCATTTCCGCAACAAGACCGAGCTGCTGCGCGCCGTCGCCGACCGGATCCTCTTGGCCGCCATGGACGGCTACCGCCCCGAAGGCGACTGGAAGCAGCGCATCACCGCACTGGGCCTGCGCCTGCACGCGGCCTTCGGCGAGCAGCCCCAGCTAGCGACGGTGTGGGGCCGCTACGCCTCCGGCGGCACCGGATCCCGGCTGGTCATGGAGGAACTGCTGCAGGCCCTGCGCGCGTCCGGCCTGCCCGACGAGCAGGTCCCGGTGCGATACCACCGCGTCGTGATCCTCCTGGCCGCGCTGATCGCGTCCGAGGCAGGCATCAGCACCATCACCGCGGAGGAGTACGAACAGGGCTTGGAGCAGTTCCGCGTCGCGGTGCTCGGCGCCGATCCCGAACGGTTTCCCGCGTTGGCGTTCTTCGCCCGCGACGTCCGCCCCCTCGGAGCGGACCGCCACGCTGCGTTCGAAGAAATCCTCGCCGCGCAGCTCGCCCAGATCGAGGCCGAGATCCCCTGATTTCGCAGGTCCGGCGCAGAAGCAGTGGTCCGAGGAAGCCGGGGGTTTGCTCAGACCGATGCTCCCGGCCGCCCGCAGGCTAGGCACCTGAAGCCATTCCGACCAGTCCCGGGCTCGGACGGGCAGGCAGCCGCACACGCCGAGGTCACCGCAACGGCCCGCCCGACCAGCCCGGGCCGCCATCCGAACCGGCACGGTCAAAGCGTTGCTTCAGAACCGTTCCCACGGCAGGCCGGATCCAGCCACCGCGCCAAGCCTCTCCGACAGTCGCCCGGGAACGCCGCGCACCCGGCTTCCGGCTTCCGGCTTCCGGCTTCCGGCTTCCGGCTTCCGGCTTCCGGCTTCCGGCTTCCGGCTTCCGGCTTCCGGCTTCCGGCTTCCGGCTTCCGGCTTCCGGCTTCCGGCCGAGCATTCCCGAACCGGGAGCGCGTCGAGCCCCGCACCGGACTGGAGCAAACCGGAGCCAGCGCAGGCCGAGCACGCGTCTTGCCCGCAGGCCACAGGTCGCAGGCCACCGGCAGGGAACCCGTGTCCCGCTAGCCGGTGCAGTCCGTGCCCACGCACGAGAATCCGCGCTCCGCCCCGAGGGGAGAAGCGCGGATTCGCCGACGTGCTATTGGCCTTCGAAGCGCTGGCGGAAACGTTCCTCCATGCGCTGCGTGAAAGAGCTCTTGCGGCCGGACGGCTTCCCCCCGCCGCCTCCGTCGTCATGGCCGTTCTTGCCGCCGCTGTCGCTGTGGCGCAGCGACGTCACGGCCATCATGACCCCGAAGAACATCACGAGGAACCCGAGCACGCTGACCACCGGCACGTCGGCGACCCGCAACACCGGGATCACCACACCGAGCACCAGCAGCGCAACGCCCACCACGAACAGGGCGATCCCCTGGATGCGCCGACGGCGCGCGGGTCGGCGCAACCGGGTGCCGCGCACCGTGGATGCGAACTTGGGGTCCTCGGCATAGAGCTCGCGCTCGATCTGGTCGAGCAGCCGCTGCTCATGCTCGGAGAGTGGCATCTTTCCTCCTCCGGCACAGCTGTCGCGGGCGCCGGGCCGCGCAACGTCCTGGACCCAACAGCCAACCCCAGGCGGGGTGGCACTGTCCAGGATACGAGCCCCGCGCTCGTCCGACTACCCGATCCCCGATCCGGAAATGATCGAATCGGGGGAAATCCCGCAAGATGCGGGTTGACAGTGCGTCACCGCGACGGAAGTCACCCCCTTCGGCGCAGTCCAGAGCCCCCTGCCGCCCTGTCGGCCTCCCCCGGGCGGGGTCCCTCGTCACGGAGAGAGAGCGTCCCCGCGCCGACCACCCGCCCTGCCGACACCCCGGCCGGGACGATCTTCCGCCGATCGATACCCTCCGATACTTTTTCACTTGCCCGCCCCCGAGATCGGCAATCCCCCACCGCGCGGACAGCACGGATCCCGCTGACTCAGAGCGACCGCCGAAACCCCTATTCCGGACCTCTTTCGGACCGCGGCCGCCGAGTCCGCGCCGGACGCTTATTGCCGACGAAGTGCCTGTCCCGGCGAATTGCCCACGAAACCACCGAGGGGGACGATTCTTCCGCCGACGCCGGTGCCGGTGCCGGTGCCGGTGCCGGGAGGCTCAGCCGCGAACCCGGCACGGCTCGCGCAAGGACCACGAGCGCACTCAGCTGCGCGGCACCGTGCACCTCGGCCCCGTCCCGACGCCTAGCCGCTCGGCACCACCCACCTTCGCCACCGCACCGAGCCGCGCAGCACCGATGGGCTGGCTGATCCAGACCAGCTCCTCAGCCCGGTGGTTCCCGCACCGCGCAAGGCGGCTGCGGGCCGACCGGCGGCACGGATCGCGGCGTTCTCCCCACGTCAGATCCGACTTGCGCCTCCTCCCCACACCAGATCCGATCTGCGCCTCCTCCCCACACCAGATCCGGCCTGCGCCTCCTCCCCACACCAGATCCGATCTGCGCCTCCTCCCCACACCAGATCCGGCCTGCGCCTCCCGACCAAGCCCGCACCGTCTTCCCTGCCGACCCCGCTCCAGCCCCGCACCGAAAGCCCGGCCTCGCGGACGCCCTCTCCCACCCCGCCAGGCCTCACTCCTCCCGAGGGGAAAGCAGCGAAGCAGGCCGAATCGCCGCCGAGCCGAACTTCAGCCTTGCCACGTCCGCCGCCACCTCGGCGTCCCGCCAGCGCGGCTCGTCATTGGTGAACGACAGCTGCTCCCCGTCGTCCCCGGTGTCCAGGCCTTCCACTCGCACCCCGATCAGCCGGACCGCTCCCGTCGGCGCGTGCTCCGTCAGCAGCTCGACCGCCGTGCGGTGGATGTCCCGGGCCACGTCCGTCGCCGAGAGCACGGTGCGCGCCCGGGTGATCGTGCGGAAATCGGCGAACCGCACCTTGATCGACACCGTCCTCCCGCGCAGCTCGCGCGACCGGAGCGTCGCCCCGACCCGTTCGGACAGGCGAAGCAGCTCCAGGCTCAGCTCGTCCCGGCTCAGGACGTCGACGTCGAAGGTGTGCTCGGCTCCGATCGACTTCTCCGCCGACTCCGGTTCCACGGCCCGGTCGTCATGGCCGTTCGCCAGCGCCCACAGGTGATCCCCGACGGCCCGGCCCACCGAACGCCGCAGCCGGGCGGGCGGGGTGGCGGCGATGTCCGCGATCGTGTGCCAGCCGTGCTGCCGCAGCTGTTCCTCGGTCCGCTTTCCCACGCCCCACAGCGCCGACACCGGCAGCGGGTGCAGGAATTCCAGCGTCTCGGCCGCGGGAACGATCACCATCCCGTCCGGTTTGGCCATCCCCGAAGCCAGCTTCGCCACGAATTTCACCTTCGCGACGCCGACGGAGCACGCGATCCCGTGCTCCGCCTGCACCCGCTCCCGAATCCGCGCCCCCAGCACGCCCGGAGTGGTGCCCAACCGCCGCAGCGCGCCTCCTACGTCCAGGAACGCCTCGTCCAGGCTCAGCGGCTCGACCAGCGGCGTCAGCTGCCGGAAAATCCCCATGACGCCGCGCGACACCTCGCCGTACAGCCCCGGCGTCGGCTGGATGCACACCAGCTGCGGGCAGAGCCGTTTGGCCGTGGCGAACGGCATGGCCGAGCGCACGCCGAAGCGCCGCGCCGGATAGCTCGCCGCGGCGACGACCGAGCGCGGGCCGCCGCCGGACACGACGACCGGCTGGCCCGCCAGCTCCGGCCGCGTGCGCAGTTCGCACGATACGAAAAAGGCGTCCATGTCCACGTGCAGGATCGAGCAGCCGGTGTCGTCCGGCAGCTCGGTCGCGCCCGTGGTGACGCGGTAGCGGGCCATCCCGCTCGGCAGTTCGGCGTTTCTCCCCACGCCTCCGGACGCTACCTGCCGCCACCGACAATTCCCGGCGCTCGAGCCGCGGCGGCCACGCTTACGGGTGGTTCGCCGTCCCGCCAGGACGATTCCCGCACCTCGACACAGCTGGCTTCTCAGCCCCGCCGGGCGATCGCGTGCAACCGGCCCGCGACGTCACGCAGCGCGGGCACCGCCGAAGCGCTCAGCTCGAATTCGGCCAGCTCGTCCTCACGGACTCCGCCCGGCACGACGTCCGAGATCACCCGGTCGCCCTGCAACAGCGTGACCTCCAGTCCGGCGGCCACGAGCGACTCGGTCAGCCCGGAACTGTCGTACCTGCGCAGTACGGTGTCCCCCGCGACAACCCCATCAGAACCTTCGAGCAGCCGCTGGGCCTCGGTGATCCGGCCGGCCAGCGCGCGATGCAGCACGGCCGCGGTGCGGTTGGCCACCAGCACCGACACGGCACCGCCCGGCGAGACGGCCGTGGCGAGTGCGTCGAGCACCGCGCGCGGGTCGTCCACGACCTCCAGCAGCCCGTGCGCCAGCACCAGGTCCGCCGACCCGGCCGGGACGTGCGCGCCCAGCGCGTCGGAGTCGTCCGCGATCACCGTGATCCGGCCGGAGACGCCCTCCTCCTCGGCGCGCCGGCGCAGCGTCGCGAGCGCGTTCGGGTTCGGTTCGACCACGGTGACCAGGCATCCGGCCGAGGCGAACGGCACCGCCCAGCCGCCGCTCCCGCCGCCGACGTCGACGACGACCGGCTGCTCAACGCCGCGGGCGCGGGCGGCCCGCAGTTCGGCCTCGAGCGCCCGGCGAACAGCGCCCGAACCCCGGGCGGCCACGGTGTCGGTCTTCATGGCCGACAGGGTAATGGCCGCCGGTCACTTGCCGTGACCCGCGTGGGCGCCGCAGCGGCGTTCGCCACCTTCCGCACTACCGCCCCGGCGGACGGCCCGTAGGCTGTGTCGAGTGCACACGGTCGCCGTTCTCAGCCTCAAGGGTGGTGTCGGCAAAACGACGGTCGCGCTCGGTATCGCGTCGGCCGCGCTGCGTAGGGGAACCCGCGCGCTCGTAGCCGACCTCGACCCGCAGGGCAACGCCACCACCTCGCTCGACCCGCCGTTCACCGACGCGACGCTCGCCGACGTGCTCGAGACGCCCGCGCGGGCCGTCCTCGAACGCGCGATCGCGCCCAGCGTGTGGAGCGAGGAGATCGACGTGCTGGTCGGCGCCGAGGAGCTGGAGTCGCTCAACGAACCCGACTCCGACGGCCGCCGCCTGGAAAACCTTTCCCGCGCGCTCGACGAGCTGCACCAGAACCCGTTGCGCGAGGAACCGTACGAGCTGGCGATCATCGACTGCCCGCCGTCGCTGGGCCGGCTCACGAAATCGGCGCTCGTGGCGGCCGACAGCGCGCTTATTGTGACTGAGCCCACAATGTACGCGGTCGCGGGCGCCCAGCGCGCGCTCGAAGCGATCGAACGGATCCGCGAGGACAGCAATCCGGCGCTGCGGCCGATCGGCGTGCTGGTGAACAAGCTGCGCGTGCGGTCGTACGAGCACCAGTTCCGGGTCTCGGAGCTGCGCGAGAACTTCGGCTCGCTGGTGATGCCGACCGCGATCCCGGACCGGCTCGCGGTGCAGCAGGCCCAGGGCGCGTGCAGCCCGATCCACGAGTGGCATTCCCCTGGCGCACAGGAGATCGCGCTGACCTTCAACATGGTCCTCGCCAAGATCCTGCGCTCCAACCGCGCCGGACGGCACCGCGTGCGCGCCGAGGAAGAAGCCGCGCAGGCGGAAGTGTCGGAAACCGCGGGCTGAACCGTGCCCGAGGGCGACACCGTATTCCTGGCCGGGAAGCTGCTCGACCGCGCGCTCGCCGGGAAAACGTTGGTGCGCGGCCAGTTTCGCCATCCCGAACTGGCCACTGTGGACCTGGCGGGCCGCGAGGTGCACGGCGTCGGCACCGTCGGCAAACACCTCTTCACGCGCTTCTCCGGCGACCTGACGCTGCACAGCCATCTGCGGATGGACGGCTCGTGGAAGATCCAGCCCGCCGGCGCGAAATGGGCGATGCCCGCTCATCACGCGCGCGTCGTGCTAATGACCGATGACGTCCAGGCGATCGGTTTCCGTTTGCACGACCTGAAACTCGTGCCCACCGCCGAGGAACACGACCTCGTCGCACACTTGGGCCCGGATCTCTTGGATCCACAATGGACAGAGGACCACGCCGCACTGGCCGCCGCCAACCTGGCCGTGAAACCGGACCGCGAACTCGGCGACGCCCTGCTGGACCAGCGGATCATGGCCGGCGTCGGCAACCTGTACAAGTGCGAGATCTCTTTCCTGCTGCGAGTTTCCCCGTGGACCCCAGTGTCCGGAGTGGACCCCGCACGCGCGGTGGCGCTCGCCAGGAAGCTGCTGGTCGCCAACGCGTGGCGGCACGAGCAAGCCACCACCGGCGACCTCCGCCGCGGCCGCCGCACCTGGGTCTACGAACGCACCCGCCAAGGCTGTTTCCGCTGCGGCGGCCCGCTGCTGGTGCGCCAGCAGGGCGACGGACCGTACCAGCGCCCGACCTGGTGCTGCCCGCGCTGCCAGCCCGGACCCGTCCCGGCCGATGGACCGCCGCGCAAATGATGTTGCCGTACCGAGAGGTTCGCGGTTAGCGTGACAGTACACGAGAGAGGAGGTGGTCCTAAGTTGTATTCACACAGGACTCGTGAGGTGGCTGTCCGCTAGCGGATGGCACGTGTTGGGACTTTGAGCAGCGATGCAACAGAGCCACCTTCGGCTCATCGCCTGCTTCACGTGCTGCCTGCTGACGAATATCAGGCAGTCACCGGGTTCCCGGGGTTCTCGAGCACCGGTCCGGCTCGAGCCTGGACGCTGACGGCGTCCAGGAGGCGCCCCGGGAATTTCCATGTCCGCTTTCGGTGTTCGCCGCATGTTGTTCCCGATGGGCGATCACCACCGCGGTTCCTGCGCACCCGCGGAAGTCGCTAGGCTGGGAGAATGCTCAGGCCGGACTACCCGATCAGCACCGAACGCCTGCTCCTCCGCCCCTTCAGGGACGAAGATCTCGATGCCCTGAACTCGTTCCAGTCCCGCGCGGACGTCGTCCGCTACCTGTACTGGGGACCGCGCAGCCGCGCGGAATCGGCCGCCGCGCTGGCGAAGCGCGTCCACAGCGCGACGCTGTCGGAGGAAGGCCAGTTCCTCGCCGTCGCCGTGGAACTCGCCGAAACCGGGCAGCTCATCGGCGACCTCAACCTCGAATACCTCAGCGCCGAACACCGCCAAGGCGAGATCGGCTTCGTCTTCCACCCCGACCACCACGGCAAAGGCCTGGCCCTGGAAGCAACGAGAGAAGTCCTGCGGCTCGGCTTCGAAGACCTGGGCCTGCACCGCATCATCGGCCGCTGCGACGGCCGCAACACCGCGTCGGCGTCGTTGATGGAGCGCCTGGGCATGCGGCAGGAAGCAAGGCTGCGGGAAAACGAGATCGTCAAAGGCGCATGGACCGACGAGTTGGTCTACGCCATGCTTGAAGACGAGTGGAAAGCTGGCGCCGCCCGGTTGAACTGATGCCCGGGACGGTTGTGGCCAGGCAGTTCGCGGACGCCGCTGGGCGGGTGCGGAGTGCGGATGTTTCGACTGGCCTCCCGGTGAAGGCTGGCCTGCCTCAAGGCGGTGGCCGGGCACGGATGCCGGGCGCGATCTTGGGACGCCCGCAGTATGGCTAGGTGCTGTGAAGGGCTCCTTGAGGGAATCTGATTCTCCCAAGGAGCCCTTCACAGACATCGCCCGTTTGAGGTGGCAGCAGTTGGTGCCGTGAGGGTTCCCTTCACGGACCTGGATTCCTTCAATGGTGGAGCGGCTGGCCAGGTTGGGTCCGCAGGTGCCGGTTTGACGGGCGCGCGCGGAGCTGTGCGAGTAACCGAGTGGTCCGCGCGTACCGCGATTCGACGGGAGGCTGCGTGACCGGCCGAGTGGCCCCCAGGTGCCGATTCGACGGGTGGACGCGGGCTGCGTAGCTGGTCAAGTTGGGTGCGCGGGCGCGAGGCAAGCGAGTGGGCGCGTCCCCTTGCAGGACTCCGCTGGCCACCTTAAGCACTCAAGCTGCGGTTGAGCGAAGGCCCTTCACAGCAACCCGCCAACCGACACTCGCGGACTAACTCAGCCACCTACTCAACCCGGCACCACCCAACCGCAACCAACGCACCCAACGATCGAGGCACCCAGCCCCTCCCCCGCACCCCGATACGAAGCCTCCCTGCGGTCTGGTGGTGCTTGTCAAGGCATCTTTCCCGCCTTGACAAGCACCCCCAGACCGTCAGCACAATCAACCTTCGGGGTGCCCCACGCAACCAACGCAGCGATGTCGCCGCCAGGCGACGAGCCACCCAAGACGCGACCCCCGCCACAAGAACCCCAAGCCACCCCAGCCAACCCGCCCCCGATACGGCAGCATGGACAACGTGCTCTTCGACAGGATCGTCCGCCCAGCGATGTACCGGCTCGCCTACCACGACCCCGAGGTAGTCCACGAGCGCACAGTCACGCTCCTGAGCCGAGCCGGAACCGCCCTCCGCCCCGTCGCCAAGGCGTACCGGACGAACGATCCCGCCAATGTCCTGGGCCTGACCTTCCCCAACCGAATCGGTCTGGCCGCGGGCATGGACAAGAACGGCCGAGCCCTCCACGCCTGGCCGGCCCTGGGCTTCGGCTTCGTCGAAGTAGGCACGGTCACCCGCCACCCCCAGCCGGGCAACCCCAAACCCCGCCTCTTCAGCCTCCCGGCCACCGACGCGGTCATCAACCGCATGGGCTTCAACAACGACGGGGCCCAAGCCCTCGCCGACCGGCTGGCCGCGCACGGAAAACCCGCGGTGCCGCTGGGAATCAGCATCGGCAAGTCGAAGGTGACGCCGCTGGACGAGGCCGTCGAGGACTACCGCTACTCGCTCCGCACCCTGCACCCCTTCGCCGACTACTTCGCGATCAACGTCAGCTCCCCGAACACCCCCGGCCTCCGTGCGCTGCAAGACAAATCCGCACTCGCCGAACTGCTCGCGGAACTCCGCAAGACCGGCGCCGAGCTGGGCGGCGACACTCCTCTGCTGGTGAAGGTCGCCCCCGACCTCACCGACGACGCGCTCGCCGAACTCCTCGAAGTCTGTCTGGACCACGGTGTAGCCGGGATCATCGCGACCAACACGACCCTCTCCCGCGCGGGCATCGCCCCCGCCGAAGCCGCGCTGGCGTCGGAAACCGGCGGACTGTCCGGCCGCCCGCTGACCGAACGCTCGGCCGAAGTCGTGCGCTTCGTCCACGAGAAGACCGAGGGCAGGCTGCCGATCATCGGCGTCGGCGGCATCCTCGGCCCGGACGACGCCCGCCGCATGCTCGACGCCGGTGCCAGCCTCGTCCAGATCTACACCGGCTTCGCACTGCACGGGCCCGGTCTGGTCCGCCGCGTCGGCCGGGGACTCGCCGCCCGGTAGCGGGGCCGGGCGCACCTGTCCGACGGCGAAGTCCGGGCACCGACACACAAGCCGGGGCCCGCATCGGCGAACGACTGCTCGGCGGAACCGGAGGTACAGCTTCGGCCCGAGGTCGTCGTCCCCGGCCCAGGAACCCCGGTTCGGCAGGGCCCGAGTGCGCGCTCGGGCCCCTCCGCCTCAGCCGGGGAACCGCGGTCCGCCAGTGCTCACGAACCGCAGGTACCCCCGCCAAGACGCGTACCGGTCCAGACCTTCCCCGCCGACCGCGGCCGACGGTTCGCACAGCACCGCGAGCGGCGAGCTTCCGTCCTCCAGCTCGACCCGGCCCACCACGAACGGCGCCGCCAAGCCCTCCGCGAAACGGCCGAACGCCGCCGGAGACAGCCGCCAGCGTTCGCCGTCCACGCCAGCCGAGCCGGAGACCACTCCGGGCTGGGGCGGGGCGACCCCGTCGAGCAGCACCAGGCGATAGCGCTCCGCAGTCCGGACCAGACCACCGAACCGCGCCCCGTGCAGCTCGTCATGCAGCGGCTGGCCGCACAGATGCGCGCCGAACACCACCACATCGACGCTCTCGCTCGGATACGGGTCCGGCGACTGCTCGCCAGTCAGCACCGAAGCCAGGTCGATGCCGATCTGGTCCTCGAACGCCCGCGTCACCACAGTGATCCCGTACGGCCGCCGGTCCCCCGGCACGGTCACCGCGGCGACGTCCAGTGCGTTCAGAGTCGCCTCCAGGACGCCGACAGTCGGCAGCAGCAACGCATCCAGATCCGCCAGCAGCGAGCGGGCTCCAGGGGCGTCTCCGGCCCCGTAGAACGCGCTGACGTCTACCGGGACCAAGACAGCGCCGGAAGCCTCCAGAGAGGCAGCGGCGACGTCGAACGCCCTCCTCGCGGGCAGCGGGAGGCTGGCTTCGGCGGGGATGCCGAGGCGGGGATGCCGTCCGGCGGCGAGACGGACGTCGGCCGGCCATTCGCGCATTGCCGAGTCCGTGCCGAACATCGCCGCGACGGCCCGCTGGGCGGTCGTGAGGCGGTGCGCGGACACCGAAACGGTCGTCGCCGGGATCAGCCCGGGCGTCGGCTTGAGGGTCAGCACCCCGGCCGGGGCGGCGATCTCCCGCGCGGACGAATTCAGTGCCAGGTCGACGATCTCGAGACCGATCGCCGCGCTTTCCGGGTCCGCGACGGTGGTTCCGAGGACCACCGCGCCGGCGTCGGTCAGGCGGGCGAGCGCGGGCGGGCCGTCGGCGTCGACCGCGCAGACCGTTCCGGCCAGCGGGAGGTCTTCGCCCGCGTGGACGCGCTCGTCGACGGTTTTCGCTTCGACGAGCACTTCCTCCATGGTGCGCACCGAGACCCAGAGTCCGGGACGGTCGGCTTTCGCCAGCCGCTCGAACGCGGTGCGGACCCGCTCGTGCGAGCTGGGCGGGGGGACGGGAACAGGATCAGGTTCCGGCGGGAGCGTAGTCACGAGGGCGTCCTTTCCTCGGCGGGATCGGAGGAGTCCACTGTGTACGTCCGGCGCCGCGAACCTCAGCCCTCGACGCCGGGCCTGGCGGGTGCCAACACCGACCTCATGAGAAAAACGTTAAACCGCAGACGTTTCCGTCACCAGCAGGATCGGATTACGCGATTGTTGCGGTATGCGGGGGAAACTCACGCACCGTCGCGGCCGGACTGTCCGGTTGCGCCGACCGGAATCCCAAACTCGGCCATCAGGACGGCGTTTCCGCCCGGCCGCTGCGATTCCCGGAGTCGCCGCGAACCAGGGCGCCCGGACCACATTCACCCCTGGATCGGGCGTTTCGCGGCGGATTACCGCGTCTCGCGGCCCCACGACGGGGCCGGACCAGGCTGGTCAGCCAAGGTCTTTCAGCGCCAGCGCCAACCCGGCGAGCCGGTCTGGCGCGTCTGTCAGGGCTTCCCGCGACGTGACCATTCCGTCACTGCTCACCCGGCCGAAGCGATTGCCCGAGTCGGCACGAAGCCACGCACCCGGACCACATTCGCCCCCGAGATCCGCGGCGGATTACCGCGTCCCGCAGCCCCGCGACGGGGCCGGACCAGGCTGGTCAGCCAAGGTCTTTCAGCGCCAGCGCCAACCCGGCGAGCCGGTCCGTCGCGTCCGTCAGCGCCTCCCGCGAGGTGGCCATTCCGTCACCGCTCGCCCGGCTGCGGCGATTCCCCGAGTCGGCACGAGGCCACGCACCCGGACCACATTCGCCCCGAGACCCAGCGTTTCGCAGCGGACTTCCGCGCCACACGGCCCCACGACAGGGCCGGACCAGGCTGGTCAGCCAAGGTCTTTCAGCGCCAGCGCCAACCCCGCGAGCCGATCCGTCGCGTCCGTCAGCGCCTCCCGCGACGTGACCATTCCGTCACTGCTCGCTGCCACCGCGCGACCGGCCGCGGCGACCAATCCGCCGTAGCCTTCGATCCCGTCGTCGAGCTGTTCGCGCAACTTCGCCACGGCGGCCTGCAACGCCGAACGTTCGCGTTCCGGCGCGGAATTGCGGCCCCGTTCGATCGCCTGGATCCGGTCCGCCAAGCCGCGCAGTGCGCGGGCCGCCTCGTCTGCCGTCGCGCGGGCGTCGGCGACCGAGACCTCGGGGACCGCGGTGGTGCCCAGCGAAGTCGGCACCGAAAGCTGGCGCAGGAGTTCGCGCAGCGAAGCCTCCGACTCGGCCAAGCGCTCCATCGGCTCGCGCGCGGCCGAACCGGCTGCGGGCAACGGCGGCGGGCCGCTGGGCGCGGCGGGAAGTTCGACCTTCTTCAGCTCTCGCAACCGCATCCCGGTGCGGACGCTGAACGTCCCGAACACCAGCGTCGCGAAACCGGAGAACACCGCCTGCCCGATCTCCGGACCGGCCACCGCTCCGCCGAGCAGGCCGGTGGCGGTGAGCACGGTGAGGATCCCGAGCAGGATCGTGACCAGCACCCACAACGTGAGCACGCGCGAGGTGCGGCGGATCCGGCGCTGGTGCTTCGCGCTCGGCTCGTTCCAGCGCTGCCACTTCGCGCGGACCTCGGCCACCGCGGGCACCTGCCCGGCGACCGAAGAGAACGCCGCGGACGCAGCCGCACTCGACGGGCGGCGGGGCACCGGCGGCGGCGAGCCCGGACCGCGTTCGGTCCGGCCGTTCTGCTGCGGCTTCCCGCCGGCCTCCTCGGCCGGCGGGAAGTACCGCTGCAGCTTTTCCTGAGCGCGCTGGGCGTAGTCGGGCAACCGCTCGATGTGCTTCTCGAGCTTGGCGTTGAACTCGCTGAAGTCCCGCCGCTTGGCCATCCGCGCTACCCCCTGCGCCGCTCGTGCCCGGCCGGTCAGGCCGGGTTCTTGCCCTGTTCCGCCTGCACGCGGGCCTGGATCTCCCGCTGGATGTCGCCCGAGGCGGCGGCCGGCTTGGCCGCGGCCGCGCCCGCACCGCCGTCGGTGACCTGGGCGACCGAGTCGCCGCGCATCGACGCGCGGATCTGCTCGAGCCGCGAGTGGCCCGCCATCTGCGTGGCCGACTCCTGGACCTCCATCATGCGGCCCTGCACCGAGTTCTGCGCCAGCTCCGCCGAGCCCAGCGCGGTGGTGTAGCGCTTCTCGATCTTGTCCCGGACCTCTTCCAGCGACGGCGTGTTGCCCGGCGCGGCCAGCTGGCTCATCTGGTTCAGCGACGCGGAGACCTGCTCCTGCATCTTCGCCTGCTCCAGCTGCGAGAGCAGCTTGGTGCGCTCGGCCAGCTTCTGCTGCAGCATCGTCGCGTTGCGCTCGACGGCCTGCTTGGCCTGCGTGGCCGCCTGCAGCGACTGGTCGTGCAGCGTCTTGAGGTCTTCGATGCTCTGCTCGGCCGTGACCAGCTGCGCGGCGAAGCTCTCCGCCGCGGTCTCGAACTGGGTGGCCTTGGCCTCGTCGCCCTTGCCGCGGGCCTCGTCGGCCAGCACGAGCGCCTGGCGCGTCGAGGCCTGCAGCTTCTCGACCTCGCCGAGCTGGCGGTTGAGCTTCATCTCCAGCTGCCGCTGGTTGCCGATCACGGAGGCGGCCTGCTGCGTCAGCGCCTGGTGGTTGCGCTGCGCCTCCTCGATGGCCTGCTGGATCTGTACCTTCGGGTCGGCGTGCTCGTCGATCTTCGACGAGAACGCCGCCATCATGTACTTCCAGAACTTCACGAACGGGTTGGCCATCTCCTCCGCCTGCCTTCTTGCGTCCCACGGGCCCTGATTGCTTCGGGGCGGGGCGTCGCTCCCCTAGTCGCACAACGTACCGACCCCGGCGTTGGGTTCCATCGTGTCAGGTCGGCCTCCGCCGTTCCAGGCGACCCCGGGGGAATTCAGGGTCAGCCCTGACCGGCGGTCGGGACCGGCCCGGAAGGGGAACCCCGCGCACGCCGACGGCCCCGGGGAGATCCCCGGGGCCGTGCAGCGAAACAGGGCGGGCGTTACGCCGCGATCGTGGACGCCAGCTTCGGCGCGCCGATCGTGGTCCGCAACGTCGTGTTCATCCGCGGAGCGGGCTGAAGCCGCAGGTCGGAGAGGTCGTCGCCGATCAGCTCCGACACCAGGCGGCCGCCTTCGAACCCGGCCTCGCCGCGGTCGGGCACGGTCTGGTTCGGCGCGGTCTCCACCTCTTCGACCGGCGCGACCTCGACCTTGTCGAGAGCCGACACGTCGGCGGCGACCTTGTGCAGCAGCTCGCCCAGCGGCAGCTCCAGCGCCTCGCAGATCGAAGCGAGCAGCTCGCTGGAAGCCTCCTTCTGGCCGCGCTCGACCTCGGACAGGTAGCCGAGGCTCACCCGGGCGGCGCGGGAGATGTCACGCAGCGTCCGACGCTGGTTGGTGCGGGCATGACGGAGCCGATCACCGATCGCCTCGCGCAACAGCACGGTCATCACGCGCCTCCCTTCCCGAACTGGTGCCTCCTACGTTACCCAGAGCGGTGCCCCGAGTGCAGGACTTGACACGTACGTACGCCAAGGGCGAACGCCGTTTTCAGTCTAGTTGTTCCCCGAGCAGCGCGAACGCGGCGCGCACCGACGCCGTCCGGATCGTGTCCCGGTCACCGGGCTCGGCCAGCTCACGCACCGTGGTCACGCCTGGTCCGCTGAGCCCGACGTACACCGTTCCCGGCGCCACGCCGTCCTGCGGATCCGGCCCCGCGACACCGGTCAGGCCGAGGCCCCAGGTCGCCCCGCAGCGCTCGCGCGCGCCCCTGGCCAGCTGCGCGGCGACCTCGGGGTGCACCGCTCCGTGCTCGGCCAGCAACTGCTCGTCGACCCCGGCGAGCGCGGTCTTCAGCTCTGTGGCGTAGACCACCAGGCCGCCGCGCAGCACCGCGCTCGCACCCGGTACCTGGGCGAGCGTGGCGCAGACGAGACCGGCGGTGAGCGACTCCGCCGCCGCCACGGTTTCCCCCCGGCGGGTGAGGGTCGCGACGAGTTCGCGCGCCTCGGTCATCACGAGCCCATCGCGCGCCGGCCGGCAGCGCGCAGCCGGATCGCGCGGACCAGGTAGTCGACGCCGGTGACCACCGTCAGCGCGACCGCGATCCCCATCAGCACCCAGCGCACCGGGTCCGCTCCGGCCGGGAGCGGCAGCAGATAGGTCACGATCGCGATGATCTGCGCCATGGTCTTCGCCTTGCCGCCCCGGCTGGCCGGGATCACGCCGTGCCGGATCACCCAGAACCGCAGCAGCGTCACGCCGATCTCGCGCACCGCGATCACGATGGTGACCCACCAGCCCAGCTCCCCCAGCGCGCTGAGCCCGATCAGCGCGGCGCCGATGAGCGCCTTGTCCGCGATCGGGTCGGCGATCTTGCCGAAGTCGGTGATGAGCCCGTAGCGGCGGGCGACCCAGCCGTCGACCTGGTCGGTGGCCGACGCGACGGCGAACAGCCCGGTGGCGATCGCGCGCCACGTGGTGTCCTCGCCGTGGCCGGTGAACAGCGCCACCACGAACAGCGGGACCAGGACGAGCCGCGAGATGGTGAGCAGGTTCGCCAGGTTCAGCGTCGGGACCGGGGTGGCTTCGGGCAGCTGGGCCCCGCCCTCGGAAGCGGCGCGGGGCACGCCCTCGCCCGCCCCGCTGGGCGCGGCACTCACCGGCCGGCGTCCGGCGCCGGGCGGACGACCAGGTCGACGCCGGCGGAGTCGACGACCTCGCAGCGGACGATGTCGCCCACCGCGAGCGGCTTGGTGTCTTCGTCCTCGAGGATGACGCATTCGCCGTCGACCTCGGGGGCCTGGTGCGCGGCGCGGCCGACCGCGTCGTCGCCGTCGGTGCCGTCGTGCTCGACCAGGACGTCCACGAAGGTGCCGATCCGGTCTTCGGCGCGCTGCGCGGTCAGCTCCTCGACCAGCGCCGAAATGCGCGCGACGCGCTCGGCGACCACGGCCGGGTCCAGCTTGCCGTCGAAGGTCTCGGCCTCGGTGCCGTCCTCGTCGGAGTAGCCGAACACGCCGACCGCGTCGAGCCGGGCCCCGGTGAGGAACCGCTCCAGCTCGGCCAGGTCGTCCTCGGTCTCGCCGGGGAAGCCGACGATCACGTTGGTGCGGATGCCCGCCTCGGGCGAGTACTCGCGGATCTGCTCGGTGAGCGCGAGGAAGGAATCGGTGGAGCCGAACCGGCGCATCCGGCGCAGCACCTGCTCGCTGGAGTGCTGGAAGGACAGGTCGAAGTAGTCCGCGACGCCCGGCGTGGTGGCGATGGCCCGCACCAGCTGCGGCCGCGTCTCGGCGGGCTGCAGGTAGGACACGCGGACGCGCTCGATGCCGTCGATCTCGGCGAGGCGCGGCAGCAGCAGCTCGAGCGCGCGGGTGCCGTCGCGGCCGAAATCCTTGCCGTACGACGTGGAGTTCTCGCTGACCAGGAACAGTTCCTTCGCGCCGTTCTCGGCGAGCCAGGCCGCCTCGGCGACGATCTCGTCGGGCTGGCGGGACACGAACGACCCGCGGAACGACGGGATCGCGCAGAACGAGCAGCGCCGGTCGCAGCCGGAGGCGATCTTCAGCGCGGCGACCGGGGAATCGTCCAGCCGCGTGCGCAGGACGCGCGGGCCCCAGCCGTGCTGCGCGTGCCCGGGCACCTCGACCTCGGAGGTCGCGGCGGGCCGCTGCACCGGGCTGATCGGCAGCAGCTTGCGGCGGTCGGACGGGGTGTGCGCGGCGATCGCGCGGCCGGCGACCACGTCGTCGAGGCGCGAGGACAGGTCGGCGTAGTGGTCGAAGCCGAGCACCGCGTCGGCCTCGGGCAGGCTGTCGGCCAGTTCGTTGCCGTAGCGCTCGGCCATGCAGCCGACCGCGACGACCTTGCGGCCGGTGTCGGCCGCGGCGAGCAGCGTGTCGACCGAGTCCTTCTTGGCCGACTCGACGAAGCCGCACGTGTTGACCACGACGACGTCGGAGTCCTCCGGTTCGGCGGCCAGTTCCCAGCCGCCCGCGGCCAGCCGGCCCGCCAGCTCCTCGGAATCGACCTCGTTGCGGGCGCAGCCCAAGGTCACGAGGGAGACACGGCGGGCGCGAGCGGAGTCAGCGGCTGGAGAAGGCACGACGTTCAGGGTAGCCGTCGCATTCGGACCGCCCCGCGACGGCGTCGCCCAGTGCGGTGACCCGGTCTCCTCCGGCCGGGTCGCTCCGCCGATGCCCAGGGCTCGAGGTGCCGCCAGGGGGCGCGATCAAGTCGCGTCGGGGTTCGGGGCTCTTGGCGGTCGTGAGGGGAACCCTGAGGGAATCAGATTCCCTCAGGGTTCCCCTCACGGACCTGCGGACCCGGATCGCCGGGCTTGGGGGCCCGAGCGGGTCACTCCGCTGTGGACACGTCCGGAACCGTCAGCAGCGTCAGCTCCGCGTCGTCCAGCGCCTCCAGGTCGACGTCCGGGCCGGCCAGCCGCATCGCCTGCGCGCGGATCGCGCGTTCGAGCAGGCCGCGGGCCGAACGGCCGTTCGCGAAACCGGCGCCGCGGTCGAGACCGGCCATGAATCCGGGCAGCGCTTCGGCGAGCCCGGCGTCGAGGCGGTAGCCCTGTTTGCCCGCCATGGCCGTGAAAATCGCGGCGAGCTGGGCGTTGTCGTAGTCGGCGAAGTGCACGGTGGCGCCGAAGCGGGACCGGAGGCCCGCGTTGGCGTCGAGGAAGCGGTCCATGTCCGCCGGGTAGCCCGCGGCGATCACGATCAGGTCCTCGCGGTGGTTCTCCATCTGCACCAGCAGTTCGGCGACCGCCTCGCCGCCGAAGTCGGCGCCGTTCGAGTAGGTCTGGACCAGGTTGTACGCCTCGTCGATGAACAGCAGCCCGCCGATCGCCCGCTCGCACACCTCGCGGGTTTTCGGCGCGGTCTGGCCGATGTACTCGCCCACCAGGTCCGGCCGCGCGACCTCGACCAGGTGCCCGGACGGCAGCACGCCGAGCTCGCGGTACAGCTGCCCCATCAGGCGCGCGACGGTCGTCTTCGCCGTGCCCGGGTTGCCGGTGAACACCAGGTGCCTGCTGCGCGCCCCGACCGGCAGCCCGGCCTTGCGGCGGCGCGCGTCCAGCCGCGTTTCCGCGACCAGCGCACGGACCTGCGACTTCACCTCGTCCAGGCCGATCATCCCGTCGAGTTCGGCCAGCAGATCGTCCAGTCCCCGGCGCGGCCCGGCGTCGTCGCTGACCGCGACCCCGGCCTCGCCCGGCAGGTCTGCGGCGACCAGGACGGCCAGCTGATCCGACGGCGTGTCCGGCGCGGCGGCCAGGCGGCTGGACTGCCCGCTGATCGCGGCTTCCAGCAGGCCGCGCGCGGACCGGCCGTTCGCGAACCCGCGACCGCGCGGAATGCGGCGGATCGCCTCGGGCAGCGCCGAGGAGAGGTCGGCGGACAGCTCGTAGCCCTGGCCCTTCGCCATCACCGTGAAAATCCCGGCGAGTTCGTCGTTGGAGTAATCCGGGAACTCGATCCGGCCGGAGAACCGCGACCGCAGCCCGGGGTTGGACTCGAGGAACTCGTCCATCTGCTTGGGATAGCCCGCGACGAAGACCACCAGGTCCTCGCGATGGTTTTCCATCTGCACCAGCAGTTCGGTGACGGCTTCCTTGCCGTAGTCGTCGTTGTCGTCGCGCACGAGGTTGTACGCCTCGTCGATGAACAGCACGCCGCCCGCGGCCCGCTCGCACACCTCGCGCGTCTTCGGCGCGGTCTGACCGGTGAATTCGGCGACAAGGTCACCGCGGCCGACTTCGACCAGATGTCCGGACGGAAGCACGCCCAGCTCGCGGTAAATCTGCCCGACCAGCCGTGAAACGGTCGTCTTGGCCGTGCCCGGGTTGCCGGTGAAGAGCAGATGGCGGCTGCGTACGGCGACCTTCATGCCCGCGTCGCGGCGCCGCGCGTCGACGGCCATTTCGTCCACCATGGACCGCACGCGCTGCTTCACCGAGTCGAGCCCGATCATCGCGTCCAGCTCGGCCAGCAGCTCCGGAAGACTGCGCCGTGGTCCGGAATCGTCCACCGCGCCCACTCCGGACTCGCCAGGCTGCGGCAGGTCTGCGGCGACGAGCGTGACCAGGTCCGCGCCGCCGTCGGTGGTCAGCCGGGTCGACTGCTTGCCGATCGCCGCTTCCAGCAGCACGCGCGCGGACCGGCCGTTCGCGAAGCCGCGGCCGCGCGGGATCCGCCGGACCGCCTCGGGCAGCGACGCGAGCAGGTCCGGGGACAGCTCGTAGCCCTGGCCCTTCGCCATCGCGCGGAAGATCTGCGCGAGCTCGTCGTTGGAGTAGTCCGGGAATTCGATGGTGCCGGCGAACCGCGAGCGCAGGCCGGAGTTGGACTCCAGGAAAGCGTCCATCTCCTTGGGGTAACCGGCCGCGAAGACGACCAGGTCCTCGCGGTGGTTTTCCATCTGCACCAACAGTTCCGCGACGGCTTCCCGGCCGAAGTCGTCGTCCTTGTCGTTCACGAGGTTGTAGGCCTCGTCGAGGAACAGCACGCCGCCGACGGCCCGCTGGACCGCCGCGCGGGTCTTCAGCGAGGTCTGGCCCACGTACTCGCCGACCAGGTCGGTGCGGGTCACCTCGACGACGTGGCCCTTCGGGAGCGCGCCGAGCGCTTGATAGATCTTGCCGAGCAGCCGGGCGACGGTCGTCTTGGCCGTGCCCGGATTTCCGGTCAGCAGCAGGTGCCGGCTGCGCACGGCGACCTTCATGCCCGCTTCCCGCCGCCGCGCGTCGATCGTCATCTCCGACGTCAGCGAGCGGACCCGCTCCTTGACCGCGGCGAGGCCGATCATCCCGTCCAGTTCGGCGAGCAGCTCCTCGATCGAGGATCCGCCGCGCTGGCCCGCCGCGGCCACGAGTGGCTCGATGTCCGGGTGGCCGATTTCGATCCGGGTGCCCGGCATCGCGCCGCGGCTGATCGCCTGCCGCGAGGACGCGTCCAGCAGCGCCTCCACCGTGCGGGCGCTGGGTTCCTTGGCCAGCGCGGCGAGCCGGTCGCGCACGTCGGACGGCAGGCCGAACGAGCGCTCCTGGGCGAGGACGTCGAGCAGCGCGGCCGCCGCGGCGGGCCGGTCGAACCGGGGCAGCCGGTACTGCAGCATGTTCTGCACCAGGTCAGGGGCCTCGGTGCGGAGCTGTTCGAGCACCTTCTCGGTGCCGTCCAGGATGATCAGGCGGCAGCTGTCCTGGTCGCGCGCGTAATTGCGCAGCAGGCGGACGGTGGCGGCGACATCCTTGTCGAACAGCGCGTCGACCCGCTCCGCGAGCAGCAGCGCGGAGCCGCCGTTCTCGATGTCGTTGATCGTCGCGGGCACCGAGCGCTCGATCGGATCGTCGGCGTACTCGGCGAGCAGGGCGGCGCAGTCGAAGAACTGGGCGGTGTCGAACCCGACCTCGGCCTCGGTCAGCGACGCCTTCATCGCCCGGGTGAACCGGCGCTGGCCGGTGTTCGCCTCCCCCACGAGCAGGACGAACGGGTTCGGCTGCTTGGTGCCCGCCGTCATCCGGGCCGCTTCGCGCTTCTCCCACTCGGCGTAGGCCGTTTGCCACTCCTCGTACGCCTTCTCGTAGCGGGACTGCTCCTTGCGCTGCCACATGCGGTTGCCCGCGGCCAGCAGGTCCAGCGTGACCGACCGGCTATGCCGCGCCATGTCGCCGAGCACGTTGTTGCCGGAGCCGTCCGAACCCGGCCGTTCCGGTTCGGGCGGCGGGGGTTCGCCGGGGCCGTTCGCGGTGCCGTGCCGGGTGGCGTCCGCCCAGGCGACGATCCGGGTGGCGCGCGCGACGAACTCGGCCATCGACTCGGTTCCGGCGACGAACATCCCGGACTGGCCCAGGTTCTCGACCCGGATCTGCGGCGGCTGAGCAGTCGCGGTATTCGGCGCCGGGGCGCTCGCGGGGAGCGGCGGCGCGGACGGCGGGGCGGCGGGCGGCGGTCCCGAAGGCGCGGGCGGCGGCTGGGCCGGGACTTGCCCGGACCACGGGCCGCCCTGCGGCGCGGGCGGGAACCCGGGCTGCGGCGGACGGTAGCCCTGCGGAGGAGAAGGCGGGCCGTTGTAGCCGCCCGGGTTCCCTTGCGGCGCAGGCGGTCCCGCGTATCCGCCGGGATTGCCCTGCGGACCGGGATAGCCGCCTGGGTTGCCCTGCGGACCGGCGTAACCGCCCGGGTTTCCTTGCGGTCCGGGGAATCCGCCCGGGTTGCTCTGCGGGCCCGGGTACTGCGGCCGAGGTCCGTTGCCGGGGTAGCCCTGCTGGCCGCCCGGGTACTGCTGCGGCGCGCCGTACCCGCCCGGCGCTCCCGGTGCGGGTGCGCCCGGCGGCGGAGCGAGCCGGGCGGCCGCGCGGTAGCCGGAGTCCGCGGGCGGCTGCGTGTACTGCCAGCTCCCGTCCGGCAGCCGCCGCTGCCACGCCTGGCCGGGGACGAGCAGCCATCCGACGCCGTCCGGGCCGGTCAGCGCGGCCGTCCGGCCCGCCGCCGCCTCGGACTGTGCGGCCTGGAATGCGTCCCACCCTGCGCGCGTCAAAAAAACCAGCTCCCCCTCAGGTGCCCGTGCGGCAAGCCCGCCGCCGCCCCATTGTGCCCAACCCGGGACGCTCCGCGACGGCTAGTCGCCGAAGTCGCCCGTTCGCCCCTCGCCCGCGGTCACCACTGCAGGGCTTGTTTGAGCTGTTTGACCGCGATCGGCGCGAGTGTCGTGTTGAACGTCGCGGACGGGTGGTTGTCGTCCATGTAGACCAGCACGTTCCCGACGACCGCGCGGCAGCGCTTCTGGTCGCAGTAGTAGTCGGTGAAGTCCAGGAACGACACGTTGTCCGGGATGTCCTCGACCCGCTCCCACGACGGCGCCGGGGCCACCGCGGCGGGCCGCGGCACCGAGCACGACGCGTCGGTCGGGCTCTTCTGCGCGACACAGCTGGCCATGTTGAACGCGTAGCGCGGGTTGTCGCGGACGGCCACGACCGGGATGTTCGCGTCGTTCAACTCGGACCAGACGTCGACGAAGCCCTTCGGCGTCGACTCGTTCGGCCCCGGCTTGGCGTTGACCGTGCCGAGCATGACGACCGCGTCCGGGCGCGTGTCGAGCAGTTCGTCGGTGGCGGCCTTGTTCCAGTCGATGCAGTTCTTGTCGCCGGGCATCAGCTCGGAGCCCGACGAGTACGGGCACGCGCCCTTCAGCATGGTCGAGACCTGCCAGCCGTCGGAGACGACCGCGGGCCGGAAGGCGGCGAGGTACTGCTGGATGTGCGAGTCGCCGACGAGCACGATCCGCTTGGTCGGCGGCCCCTCCGGGCCCTCCGTGCAGATCTCCAGTTCCTTGTTGCGCGGCGACTTCGAGCACTGGTCCGGCGAAATGCGGGCCCAGTCGTCGGCGAGCTTCACCGTCGGCGGCACGATCGACGGCGCCGGCGTGCCGCGGTAGACGAAGCCCGGCGCGTGCGCGATCGCGCCGGGGTGGTCCGGGTCGCCGATGGCGATTTCGTAGTTCGCCCGCGCGCTGCTCACGCCCTGCCAGACGCCGCTCGCGACGAGCACCGGGGCCAGCGCGAGCACGCCGAACCGGTAGGAGCCCCAGTGTTTCGCGGTGCCGATCTTCGACAGCCGGATCGGGTTCTCGATCAGGTGATAGGTCAGGATCGAGAGCAGGAACGACACGCCGACCACGAACGTGCCGCCGAGCAGGCCGACCGCCGCCCGGTCGCGGATGATCAGGTAGAACACCAGCACCGGCCAGTGCCACAGGTACAGCGAGAAGCTGAGATTGCCGACGTAGCCGAGGAATTTCGAGCTGAGCCAGCGGTCCGCGCCGAGCACGCTGCCGGTCTGCCCGGCCACCAGCACCAGGCCGGCCGAGACGGTCGGCCACAGCGCGATCCAGCCGGGGAACACGCTGTCGACCTCGAGCAGGACGCCGCACAGCACCAGCCCGGCGACGCCGACCCAGCCGAGCACGATGCGCAGCAGGCGCGGCAGCGTCACCTGGTCGAGGAACATCGCCATCAGGCCGCCGAGCGCGAACTCCCACACGCGGGTGAGGCCGTGGAAGTAGGCCAGCGGCTGGTCGGCCGCGGTGAGGTAGACCGAGTACGCGAGCGAGGCCGCGAACAGGACGACCAGCAGCAGGTTCACCGTGCCGCGCAGCGACCAGCCGAGGCGGCGCACGAGCAGGCCGAGCCCGACGAACAGCAGCGGCCACACCAGGTAGAACTGGCCCTGGATGGACAGCGACCAGAAGTGCTGCACGAGGCTGGCGCTGTTGTGCTGGGCGAAGTAGTCCACCGAATCGGCCGCGAGCTGCCAGTTCTCGTAGAACAGCGCCGACGCGACGACCTCGCGGATGGTCTGGAACCAGCGGTCCTGGGGCAGCAGCAGCTGCGAGACGACCACGACGGTCAGCAGCACCGTCATCGCGGCCGGGAAGAGCCGCTTGATCATCCGGCCCCAGGTGGCGCGCAGCTCGATCCGGCCGCGCAGCAGCGCGCGGTAGAGCTGGCCGGTGATCAGGAACCCGGAGACGAGGAAGAACACGTCGACGCCGCCGGAGATCCGGTCGAACCACACGTGGTAGACGACCACCAGCACCGAGGCGAGCGCCCGCACGCCCTGCAGCTCGGGCCGGAACCGCGCCTGCGCGCTCGGCCCGGCGGGAGGATGGCCGGATCGTTCGGGGGCGGCCACAGTGCTGCCGGACATGCAGGTTCCTCCCGAGGGCCGGTAGCCGGCCAGTGGCCGCCGGCTACTGGTCATGTGCGGACACTAGCTATACGTGACGGCTCGTAGCGTCACGCATCCGGGGTCCCCCGATGGAGCCGCTCGGCACACCCGGTCCTCGCGGTAGTTATCTTGACCGGGTGCCCGATTCCCGCCCTCCGTCCGTCCGCCGCGCGCGGATCGCCGACGTCCGCAAGATCAAGGCCCTCGTCGACTCCGACGCGGGCCGCGTGCTCCTCGAAAAGGATCTGGTCACGCTCTACGAGGCGGTGCAGGAATTCTGGGTCGCGACCGACGAAGAAGCCGGTACCGAGGACGTGCTGGGCGCCGCCGCGCTGCACGTGCTGTGGGAGGACATCGGCGAACTGCGCACCGTGGTGGTCGACAAAGCGGCGCGCGGCCGCGGGATCGGCCGCGCGCTGGTCGGCAGGCTCGTCGAAGAGGCCCGCGAACTGGGGCTGAAACGGCTGTTCGTGCTGACGTTCGAGACGTCGTTCTTCTCCGGACACGGGTTCGTCGAAATCGACGGCGCCCCGGTGTCGCACGAGGTGTACGCGGAAATGCGGCGCTCGCTCGACCCGGGTGTCGCGGAATTCCTCGACCTGCCTTACGTCAAGCCGAACACGCTCGGGAACTCGCGCATGCTGCTCGAGTTCTGAACCCTCACGAGAACCGCACGAGAATCCGGTTCCCCGACCCGTCCACGGCCTCGAGCTTCACCGTCGTGCCCGCGAAGGACGTCGCGTCCGGGCCCTGGCGGCCGGTGTGCAGCTGGACGGACGTGTGCTCGCCGCGACCCGGCTCGGTCAGGACCAGCGCCACTACCGCCTCCCCCGCCACGAAGCACTGCCTGCCCGGCTTGCAGCGCGAATCCGAGACCAGCTGGCGGTAGCGCACCGTCAGGTCCCGGCCGGCGACCTGCACCTCCTGGCCGGGCGTGAGCGCCACGTTCCCGCCCAGTTCAGCGGCAGGCGGTCGCGACGGTGTCTGCGCGACGGCGACCGTGCCGCCCGCGCACCCGGCCAGCGCGGCGGCCGTCCCGATACCCAGTGCGAGCTTCTTGAGGTCCATGCGCAGTGGACGAGCCGGACGGGCCGGCAGGTTGCACGCGCGGCTCAGAATCAATGCCAGAACTTAAGTCGGGCGGGACCAGACTGTCGGTGAGGGAACCCTGAGGGACTCTGAGTCCCATGCCAGGAATTTAAGGCTGTGATGTGGACGCGCTTCCGGCTTGTTTCCCCAGCTCAGCTGATTCGGCCCGGTTGAGCGCACGTCGCTGTGGGCCTCGGGCCCGGGAGCGGAAGCCGGTAGTGGTCCGTGAGGGGAACCCTGAGGGAATCAGATTCCCTCAGGGTTCCCCTCACGGACTTCAAGACCCGGCCACATGCTGACAAATCGGGCATTTCGGCGTATTTGGCGTCCTTTGTGGACGGTTTAGCGGGCCGGGGTCGCGGCTCAAGTTCCTGGCACGCGCGGCTCAGAAGTCTTCTTCTTCGCCACCGGCGGGCGACCCGCCCGCGTCGGAACCGCCGCGGATCATGAACAGCACCGACTCCAGTTCCTCCGGCTTGATCAGCACGTCGCGGGCCTTCGACCCCTCCGACGGGCCGACGATGCCGCGGCTTTCCAGCAGGTCCATCAGGCGTCCGGCCTTGGCGAACCCGACGCGGAGCTTGCGCTGCAGCATCGAGGTGGACCCGAACTGCGACGTGACGATCAGCTCGGCGGCCTGCAGCAGGACGTCGAGGTCGTCGCCGATGTCCGGGTCGATTTCCTTCTTCTCGCCCGCCTTGGCGCTGGTGACGCCCTCGTTGTAGTCCGGCTGCGCCTGTTCCTTGGCGAAGTTGACGACTGCGGCGATTTCTTCGTCGCCGACGAACGCGCCCTGGATGCGGACCGGTTTCCCGGCGCCCATCGGCAGGTAGAGCGCGTCGCCCATGCCGATCAGCTTCTCCGCGCCCGGCTGGTCGAGGATGACCCGCGAGTCGGTGAGCGACGAGGTGGCGAACGCGAGCCGCGAGGGCACGTTCGTCTTGATCAGGCCGGTGACGACGTCGACCGACGGCCGCTGCGTCGCGAGCACCAGGTGGATGCCCGCGGCACGGGCCTTCTGGGTGATCCGGACGATCGCGTCCTCGACGTCGCGCGGGGCGGTCATCATCAGGTCGGCGAGCTCGTCGACGATCGCCATGATGTACGGGTACGGCTGGTACTCGCGTTCGCTCCCCGGCGGCGCGGTGATGTCGCCAGAGCGCACCTTGGCGTTGAAGTCGTCGATGTGGCGGACCCGGTTGGCCTGCATGTCCTGGTAGCGCTGTTCCATCTCCTCGACGAGCCAGGCCAGCGCGGCGGCGGCCTTCTTCGGCTGCGTGATGATGGGCGTGATCAGGTGCGGGATGCCCTCGTACGGCGTCAGCTCGACCATCTTCGGGTCGATCAGGATCATCCGGCATTCGGCGGGCGTCGAGCGGGCCAGCAGCGACACCAGCATCGAGTTCACGAAGCTGGACTTGCCGGAACCAGTCGAACCGGCCACCAGCAAGTGCGGCATCTTCGTGAGGTTCGCGGTGACGAACTCGCCCTCGATGTCCTTGCCGAGGCCGACCAGCATCGGGTGGTTGTCCTTGACCGTGGACGGCGCGCGCAGCACGTCGCCGAGCCGCACCATCTCGCGGTCGGAGTTCGGCACCTCGATGCCGACCGCGGACTTGCCCGGGATCGGCGCGAGCAGCCGGACGTTGTCGGTGGCCACCGCGTAGGCGATGTTCTTGGTCAGCGCGGTGATCTTCTCGACCTTCACGCCCGGGCCGAGCTCGACCTCGTAGCGGGTGACCGTCGGGCCGCGGGTGAAGCCGGTGACCTGCGCGTCGACGTTGAACTGGTCGAGGACGCCGCTGATCGCCTCGATCATCTGGTCGTTGGCCTTGCTGCGGGTCTTCGGCGCGTCGCCGAGCTTCAGCAGGTCCGGCGGAGGGAGCGCGTAGTCGCCCTCGACGGTGCGGGTGACCGACAGCGCGGGTTCCGGAGCCTTCTTCTGCTTCTTCTCCGGCACCTCGGCGGGCGGCGCGACCGGCTTCGGCGGCCGGATCGGCGTGGCCGGCTCGGCGAGCGCGGCGTCGATGTCGAGCTGCTCGCCGTCCTTGTCGGCGCTGGCCTGGCGCCGCCGCGACGGCTTCCGCAGCCGGACGGCCTTCGGCTCGGGCTCGGGTTCTTCGGTGTCGTGCTCGTCTTCGTGCTGGCCGCCCTCGTACTCGGCCAGTTCCTGCTCGTCGAGGCCCCAGGTGCGCAGGCGGTGCGGGATGTCGCGGACCGGCGTGCCGGTGAACACGAGCACGCCGAACAGCAGCGCGAGAATCAGCAGCGGCACCGCGACCCAGGTGGTGACGCCCTTGGTCAGCAACCCGCCGGAGAACGCGCCGAGAATGCCGCCCGCGTACATGCGGCCGTCGTTGGTGTCCGGGAGCGCGGTGAAGATGTGCAGCATCCCGAGCACGGACAACACGACCAGCACCGTGCCGATGACCATCCGCGGCCGGGTCTCCGGCTGCGGCTCGGACCGCATCAACGCGACGGCGACCACGAGCAGCACCAGCGGAAGCGTCACCGCCCCCGCGCCCAGCACCGTCCGGGTGGCGACCTCGACGCCCGCCCCGATCGGCCCGGCCGCGCGCCACCAGACGCCGACCGCCGCGACGATCGCCAGCGCGATCAGCCCGAGAGCCAGCCCGTCACGACGGTGTTCCGCTTCAAGTTCCCGCGTGCGCCCGACTGTGCGGGCCAGCGAACCGATCCCCTTGGCGGCGAGGTTCCAGGTGCTGCGCACTCCGCGCCCGAACGCGCCGTTCTTGCGCCGGGGGGCTGGGCGCCGAGCGCTCGACGTCCGCGGCCGGGAGCTGCTCCTGCCCCTGGCCGAGCCTTGGGACGACCTGCTCGAGGCAGCCGTCCGAGACTTCGCCGGAGTACGCGAACTACGCGCCGGTGCCTTCCCGCCGCTTCCCGCCGTGCTCCGCTTCCTCGTCGCCGACCCAGCCATGCCTCCACGGTAACGGGCGCGGACCGATAGTCACATGTGCCACTCGCAGCGCACCCGAAACAATCGTCTCCAGATCACAGTGGATCTTGTGGAAGCATCGACGGTGTCCCTCGCCGTTCCCCTGGAAGCCGAGGTCCCTTGATGCCGAGCCCCGCCGAGGTCGTGCGCGCGCTTGCCGACCGGACCGCTTCCGCTCCTGTTCCTCGCGGTACTGGGCGATACCACTACCGCAGGACGTCCGGGTGGCATCAGCACACCGACCGGACTACCACTGGCCGGATCCTGTCCGCCAGCACTGAGTTCTTCGACCGCGAGGACTGGGTCGCCCCGGATGGATCCGGACGGTTGCTGATCACCCAGGGCAGCGCGGTCGTCCGGCCCAGCGGCTATTTCCCGCCCGGCGGGCTGATGGGGGACTTTCTGGTCGCGACGGATCTGTCGTCGGTGACTGCCGCGCTGAGTCGCCGGATGAGTCCTGCTGGAGCGGCCAAGGCTTTCACCACGGTTTGGCTGGTGCAGGTGGTGCCGCCGCGGTTGCAGCGGTTGTTGCTGCTGTGGCTGGCCGGGCGGCCGGGGCTGGTTGTGGAAGACGCGGATCTGCCGGGAGTGGTCGTGAGCGTTCCGGATTCGGCGTTCGCCAGTACGCGGCAACTGGTGTTCGATCCGGCGACCGGGATGTTGCTGCAGATCCGGAATGCCGAGGACGACGGGGCGACCATCGGGGGCTGCACTCGCTGGTTGGACTCCGGTTACGCGGAATCCACCGAGTCGCGACCGGCAGCGGCTTCCTGAGCAGCAGGAACCACTGAGTCCCTCCGCTCCGAGCACACTCCAGCAGCCAAGGACCTCTAGCGCCCACAGACGCCCTGAGCAGCCACGACAGCCTCCAGGACACTCACCGGCCCACCTCACCGAGAACCGCGTTGTCCCAGGTGGACTCACCCGTGAAATGCTTTGCCCATGTTCGCGCTGCAACAGGACGAGGCTCCGCGCCGTGCCCCCGCGATCTGGCGGACGATGCTCAACATCGACCGGGGGCTGGTGAACCTCGTCGGGCGGCTCACGGTCACCGGGTCGGTCCCGCGGGAGCTCCGGGGCAAACCGCTGCTCATGGCGGCCAATCACATCGGCGTGTTCGACGCCTTCGTGCTCATGGCGGCCTGCAAGCGGATCGGCATCAATCCCCGCTTCATGCTCGCCGGCGGGATTCTCGACGCTCCGGTGATCGGCCCGGCGCTCAAAGTCAGCGGGCACTTGCGCGTGGACCGGGCCAAGGCGGCGACCGCGATCGGGCAGTTCGCTGAAGCCGCCGAGGCGTTGCGGACTACGCGCGAGCCGATCGTCGTTTATCCGGAAGGGCGGATCAGCCACGATCCGGGGCTGTGGCCGGAGCGCGGCAAGACAGGGGCGGCCCGGCTCGCGCTCGCGGCGGGCGTGCCGGTGATTCCGATCAGCCAGTGGGGCGCGCACGAGGCCGTGTACTGGGGCACCGAGACCGTGAACGGGCCCGCGGATCTGCTGCCGCTGGCGAAATCCGGGTTGAGCGCGCCGTTGCGGCGGCCTCGGTTCAAGGTGCATTTCGGGACCCCGGTCGACCTGTCCGACGTCGAGCCGGAGCGGCCGGGCGCGGGCGTTCGCGCGCACGCCAAAATCATGCAGGCCATCACCGACGGCATGCTCCCCTTGCGCCGCCACGAACCCATTCGTCCGCGCTTCCACGACCCGACCCGGCCGACCGACACGGTCAGTCCCTGGAAGCCGCAGCGCTGAGTCCGGATCGTGGGACACCCCAGCCGGCCCGGCTAGGGTCGCGAGGTGTGAGCACCCGCATTCTGGTTGTCTACTACAGCGCTACCGGCAACACCGCCGCCCTCGCCGGCGCGCTCGCCGAAGGGGCGGGCGAAGCCGGGGCGGAGGCACGCGTCCGCACCGTGGCCGAGACCGCGCCGCCGGAAGCGGTGGCGAGCAATCGGCGGTGGCAGGCCTGGGTCGACGACGGGCCGCATCATGAGCTCGCCTCGTTGGCCGATCTCGAGTGGGCGGACGGGCTCGCGCTCGGCAGCCCGACCCGGTTCGGCGGGCCCGCCGCGCAGCTGAAGTCCTTTGTGGACACCACGGGCGGCCTGTGGGCGCAAGGAAAACTGGCCGACAAGGTGGCGACGTCGTTCACGTCGGCGTCCACCGCGCACGGCGGCCTCGAAGCGACCGTGCTGGCAATCAACAACATCTTCTACCACTGGGGCGCGATCGTCGTCCCCCTCGGCTACGCCGACCCGCACCTGATGGAGTCCGGCAACCCGTACGGCGGCTCGTTCGTCTCGCGCAAATCCGCGGCACCAGACGACACCGCACTGCGGGCACTGCGGATTCAGGGGCGACGGCTGGCAACGATCACGACACACGTCGCGACAGGTCTGAAAACCGGGGAATAACTCAGTTTCGCCCGCTCGTTCCGCTCCGTAGTGTCCCGCGCGTGACCACCGAACTCCCTGTCCTGGAACGACCCCGGGTGATCCACCGGGGCCGCGGCCTCTCGCTCGTGCTGCTCGCCGCGGTCTTCTTCAGCACGTCCGGAACGCTCGCCAAACCGGTGATGGAAGCGGGCATGACGCCGGAACAGGTGGCGGTGCTGCGGATCGGGACGGCGGGAGTCCTGCTGCTGATCGGCACCGCGCTCTTCGCCCCGCACACGCTGCGGGTCCGGCGCGGGGAATGGCCGATGCTGCTGGCGTACGGCGCGCTCGGCGTCGCCGGCACGCAGTTGCTGTATTTCATTGCCGCGGAACGGATCCCGGTCGGCATCGCGATCCTGCTGGAGTTCCTGTCACCGGTGCTGATCGCGTTGTGGGTGCGCGTGGTGCGGCGGAAGCGGCTGCCGCGCATGTTGTGGTTCGGGATGGCGGTGGCGTTGATCGGGCTGGCGCTGGTCGCGCAGGTGTGGCAAGGGCTGCGGCTCGACGCGATCGGCGTGCTGGCCGGGTGCGGCGCGGCGCTCTGTTCGGCCGGGTACTTCCTGCTCGGCGAGCGCGCGGTCGCCGACCGCGAGCCGCTCGGGCTGGTCACCTGGGGCATGGTGATCGGCGGGGTGCTCGTGAGCGTCACCGCTCCGCCGTGGACGCTGCCGCTGAGCATGGCGGGCCAGACCGTCCCGTTCGGACCGTGGACTCCCCCGCTGTGGCTCCTGCTGATCTGCCTGGTGGTGCTGTCGACGGCGATCCCTTACGTCGCGGGGATCTCCGCGTTGCGCCACCTGCCCGCTTCGGTGGCGAGCGTCGTCGGGCTGCTCGAGCCCGTCGCGGCGGCGGCGTTCGCGTGGGCGCTGCTCGGCGAAGCCCTCGCCTGGCCGCAAGCGGTCGGCGCCGCACTGCTGCTCGGCGGCGCGTACCTGGTCCAAAGACAGACCGCCGCGGTGGCCTGACTCCCCCTGCGGGCGGAGACGGGAACCAACCTCGGGCGGGATGTGTCCTATCCGCGGGCCCGCCACACTGGAGCGAGCCGCACGAGACGCCTGGGGGATCTCATGGACAACCGACCGAGCAGAGCTGAACAACGCAGAGCGCGCAACGCGCTCGCCCGCCAGGCAGCGATCGTCATGATGGCGTTGCTGCTGGCGGGCGCGCGCCGCTGAATCAGAGCTGATTCAAAGCTGACTCAGACCGGGATGACCGTCGGCACGATCATCGGCCGCCTGCGGTAGGTGTCGGCGACCCACCGGCCGACGACCCGGCGCACCGATTGCGCGATGCGGTGGGTGTCGGTGATGCCCTCGGCTTCCGTCCGCGCCAGCTCCATCTCCACGAGCGGCACGACGGCGTCGAGGGCCTTCGGGTCGTCGGAGAAGCCGCGGCCGGAGATCGTCGGGCTGGTCACCGCGCGGCCGGTGTTGGAATCGACCGCCACGGTGATCGCGATGAAGCCGCCCTCGCCGAGCACCAGCCGGTCGGACAGGGTCGACTCGCCGACGTCGCCGACGGACAGCCCGTCCACGTACACGTGCCCGACCTCGACGCGGCCGGTGCGCGAGGCCTTGCCGTCGACGAGGTCCACGACCACGCCGTCCTCGGCGATCACCACGTTGTCCGGCGCGACGCCGGTGCGGATCGCGAGCTCTCCGTTGGCGCGCAAGTGTTTCCACTCGCCGTGCACCGGCATCACGTTGCTCGGCCGGACCGCGTTGTACAGGTAGAGCAGCTCGCCCGCGGACGCGTGGCCGGACACGTGCACCTTCGCGTTGCCCTGGTGCACGACGTTCGCGCCGAGCCGGGTCAGTCCGTTGACGACGCCGAACACCGCGGTCTCGTTGCCGGGGATCATCGAGCTGGCCAGCACGACGGTGTCGCCCGCGCGGATCGAGATCTGCCGGTGCTCGCCGCGCGCCATCCGCGACAGCGCGGACAGCGGCTCGCCTTGGGAACCCGTCGACACGAACAGCACCTTGCTTTCGGGCAGGTTGCTGGCCTGGTCCAGGTCCACGAGCAGGCCGTCCGGCACGTTCAGCAGGCCCAGTTCGGCCGCGATGCCCATGTTCCGGACCATCGACCGGCCCACGAACGCCACGCGGCGGCCGTGCCGGACAGCGGCGTCCAGCACTTGCTGCACGCGGTGCACGTGGCTGGCGAAGCAGGCGACGATGACGCGCTGGTCGACCTTGCGGATCACGTCGTCGACCACCGGGCCGATGTCGCGCTCGGGCATGACGAACCCGGGCACCTCGGCGTTGGTGGAGTCGACGCAGAACAGGTCCACGCCCTCGTCGCCCAGGCGCGAGAAGCCCGCGAGGTCGGTGAGCCGCCCGTCGAGCGGCAGCTGGTCGAGCTTGATGTCGCCGGTGTGCAGCACGACGCCGGCCGGCGTGCGGATGGCGACCGCGAGCGCGTCCGGGATCGAGTGGTTCACCGCGAAGAACTCGAGGTCGAACGCGCCGACCTTGCGCCGCTCCCCCTCGCGGACCTCGATCAGCTTCGGCCGCTGGCGGTGCTCCTTGGCCTTGGCCGCGAGCAGCGCGTTGGTGAACCGCGAACCGTAGATCGGCACGTCCGGGCGCAGCCGGAGCAGGAACGGGACGGCGCCGATGTGGTCCTCGTGCCCGTGGGTGAGCACGAGGCCGTCGATGTCGTCGAGCCGGTCCTCGATCGCGCGGAAGTCCGGCAGGATCAGGTCGACGCCCGGCTGGTCGTCCTCGGGGAAGAGGACGCCGCAGTCGACGATCAGGAGCCTGCCGTCGTATTCGAAGACGGTCATGTTGCGCCCGACCTCGCCGATGCCGCCGAGCGCGACGACGCGCAGGGCTCCCTCGGGAAGTGCGGGCGGGAGGTGCGTCGGACCGGGTCCGGCGGGAAGTGAGGTCACCGGGGCATTGTCCCAACGCTGGTGTGCGAGGTGGGGGCGGTGTAGGCCGCCTGCGAATCTGCTTGTGCCACCCGTGCACCATGCCAGTCCGAGGCCGCGCTGTCCTCCAGCGGCACGCCGCCCTGGGCGAGATCGGCCGCGATCTGCTCCAGCTGGTCGTCGAACGGGGCCACGATCGGCAGCCGCGGCTCGCCGATGTCGAACCCGCGCAGGCGCAGCGAGGCCTTGCTGAACGCGACGCCGCCGACCCGCGACATCGCCCGCAGCACCGGCAGCATCGCGCGGTGGTTCGTGCGCGCGGTGGACGTGTCGCCCGCCTCGTAGGCCTCGATCATCGCGCGGATCCGGCCCGCCACGACGTGCCCGATCACGCTGACCACGCCGACCGCGCCGACCGACAGCCACGGCAGGTTCAGGCCGTCGTCGCCGGAGTAGTAGGCGAGGTGGGTGTTCGCGATGACCTCGGAGCCGGCGATCAGGTCGCCCTTCGCGTCCTTCACCGCGACGATCCGCGGGTTCTCGGCCAGCCGCTGCAGCGTGTCGACCTCGATGGGCACGATCGAGCGCGGCGGGATGTCGTAGAGCATGACCGGCAGCTCGGTGGCGTCCGCGACCGTGGTGAAGTGCGCGAACAGCCCGGCCTGGCTCGGCCGCGAGTAGTACGGCGTGACCACGAGCAGGCCGTGCGCGCCCGCTTCGGCGGCGGACTGGGCCTGCTCGATGCTGTGCGCGGTGTTGTTGGTGCCCGCCCCCGCGACGACGGTCGCGCGGTCGCCGACCGCCTCGACGACGGCGCGGATCAGCGCGGCCTTCTCCTGGTCGGTCGTGGTCGGGCTCTCGCCGGTGGTGCCGTTGACGACGAGGCCGTCGTTGCCGAGGTCCACGAGGTACTCGGCCAGTTCCTGGGCCCGCTTCACGTCCAGCGCCCCGGCTCGGTCGAAGGGGGTCGCCATCGCGGTGAGCACGCGGCCGAACGGACGTCCGGGCGCGGCGGCAGGTGAGGTGGACATGGCCCCGACGGTACCTCCTCAGGCCGCCGAACCAGGCCTCGACCTGGTGTGCCACCGGGAACTTCGGAGAATTTCCGCCGCCGCGCCGCTCCCGGCGGAACTTCTCGCGCGGCTACTTGACCTTGGCGGTGATCTGCGCCGGGATCTGGTCGTTGCTGGTGCGCGACAGGACACAGTAGATCTTGCGGTTCGGGCCGCTGCTGCTGTCGTTGTCCGGCTGCACCTGCCACGCCTGCTGGGTCGGCACGATCGCCCGGTACGACAGGCCCGCGCGCTGCTGCTGCGGCACCACCGCGGAGTGGAACGCGGCCGCGCAGCGCGCCTCCGCGGCCCGGCTGATGTCCTCCAGGCCGGGATACGGGGCGACGATCGCGTCGCTGTCGCTCCAGCTCTCCAGCGGCAGCGGGTCGGCGACGTCGTAGACCTCGAGCGTGTGGTTCTTCTTGCAGTCGACGTTGTTGTCCGAGCTGATCACGACGCCCGGCTGGACCACGGCGTTGTAGCAGATCTGGTACGAGGAGATCTGGGTCTTGAGATAGCCGTCCGGGCCGTAGCTGACGGTCTCGGCCTGCTGCGCGTCCTTCTTCGGCGACCACACCGGTTTGCCCAGGAAGAACCCGCCGGCCAGCGCCGCGACCACCAGCACCGCGATCGCGCCCGCCCACAGGCCGCGGCGGCTCTTGCCCTCCGGCTTCGCGGCCATCCGGGTCGGCTGCCCGCCCACCCGGGTTTCCTGCCGCGGCAGCACGGCGGTGGCCGGGCGCTGCGTCGGACCGGTGGCGTGCGCGAGCTGCGCCCGGGCCTGCGTCGCGGTGAGCCGGGCTTCCGGATTCGCCACCAGGAGGCCGAGGATGACCGCGCCGAGCGGCCCCTGCACTCGGGTCAGGTACGGCACTTCGGTCATGATCGCGTGCAGCGTGGCGGCCGTGGTGGGCCGTTCGAACGCGACGATGCCCTCGACCGCGAAGTACAGCGTCGCGCCGAGCGACCACAGGTCCGATTCGGCCATCGCCTCGCGGCCCTCGACCCGCTCCGGGGCCATGAACGCGGGCGAGCCGACGATCATCCCGCTCGTGGTGAGCCGCGGGTCGTCGATGGCGTGCGCGATGCCGAAGTCGGTGAGCTTCACCCGGCCGTCCGGCGCGACCATGATGTTGGCCGGTTTGACGTCGCGGTGCACGATCCCGGCGGCGTGCGCGGCCTGCAGCGCGGACAGCACCCGCTCCCCGATCATCGCGGCCTGCTGCTCGGGCATCGGGCCGTGCGCGCGCACGAGGTCGGCGAGCGTGGGCGCTTCGACCAGCTCCATCACGATCCAGGTGGTGCCCTGGTCGGTGACCACGTCGTACACCGTGACGACGGCCGGGTCGTTGAGCCGTCCGCCTGCCCGCACCTCGCGCAGGATCCGTTCGGAGAACACCGCGGAGCCCTCCGCTTCAGGGAGCCGCAGTTCCTTGATCGCGACCTGCCGACCGATCACCTGGTCCTGCGCGCGCCACACGATGCCCATGCCGCCGCGGCCCAGTTCGCCGAGCAGCAAGTAGCGGCCGGCCACCACGCGGCCGGCGGGGGCCGTGCGGTTCGGGTCGTGCGGGCGGGTCTGTTCGTCGGTCACGGGGTCGGGCTCCTCGGTCGGCTTCGCGCAGATGCTAGTCGGACCGTCCGGCAGCCCTGCCGGTTCCGTCCGGTTAGGACTGTCTTCAGCCGCCGAAGGTGAGCACGATCAGCACGACGTTGAGCAGGATGATCACCGCGGCGACGACCGAGGCGAGCACCGTGGTCGTCCGGCGGTTGGCGTCCGCGCCCATCAGCCCGCGGTCGGCGGTGAGCCGGATCAGCGGCACGAGCGCGAACGGGATGCCGAACGACAGCACCACCTGCGACACGACCAGCGCCGCGCTCGGATCGGCGCCCAGCGCCAGCACGACGATCGCCGGAGTGAGCGTGGCGAGCCGGCGCGCCACGATCGGAATCCTCTTGCGCAGCAAGCCTTGCATGATCATCGCGCCCGCGTACGCACCCACCGAGGTCGACGCCAGCCCGGACGCGAGCAGCCCGATCGCGAACAGCAGCGCGACGCCCGGTCCGAGCGCCGCGGCGACTGCCCCGTGCGCGCCTTCGATGGTGTCGACGCCTTGCTGGCCTTGGAGATTCGTCGCCGCGACGAGCAGCATGCCGAGGTTCACCGCGCCGGCGAGCAGCATCGCGAACCCGACGTCGTAGCGGGTGGCTCGCAGCAGCCGCCGGCGACGCGCGGGTTCCGGTTTGCCGTGCCGGTCGCGGACCAGTCCGGAGTGGAGGTACACCGCGTGCGGCATGACCGTCGCGCCGAGCATCGCGGCCGCGATCAGGACGCTGTCGCCGCCGCTGAACCTCGGCACCAGGCCGTGCGCGATCCCGGCGGCGGACGGCGGTTCGATGAACAGGCTCGCCAGGAACCCGACCGCGATCACCACCAGCAGGCCGGTCACGACGCGTTCGAACGGACGCTGGCCGCCGCGGTCCTGCACCGCGAGCAGCACCAGCGACACGAGCCCGGTGATCAGCCCGCCCGCGACCAGCGGGAGTCCGAAAAGGAGGTTGAGCGCGATCGCGCCACCGACGACCTCGGCCAGGTCAGTGGCGATCGCGACGATCTCGGCCTGCGCCCAGTACGCGATCCGCGCGCGGCTGGACAGCCGGTCGCGCAGTGCTTCGGGCAGCGACTGGCCGGTGACGAGACCGAACTTCGCCGACAGGTACTGCACGAGGACGGCCATCAGGTTCGCCGCGACGATCACCCACACCAGCAGGTAGCCGTAGCGCGCACCGGCGCTGACGTTGGCCGCGACGTTGCCCGGGTCGACGTAGGCGATCGCGGCGACGAACGCGGGCCCGAGCAGCGCCCAGCCGGCCCGCAGCCGTGCCACGCCGCGCGGACGTGCCGCTTCCGCCACCGCCATGTGCGCCCACTCCCTGATATCGGTCGCCCCAACTCAAAGTTTAGGCACGCCGAACTTTGCGGGGCAAGGGTGTGCTGCGCCACGCCGCGCCGACGGTCCGTGAAGGGCTCCTTGGGGGAATCTGATTCCCTCAAGGAGCCCTTCACGGACCTTTGTCAGGCAGGCAGGAGCACTTCGTGGCCAGCCTCCCGGAAGGCGGCCACAGCGCGGTCGAGGTCGTCCGAGCGCACCAGGATGTGGTCGGTGTCGAAAGTGGACAGCGAGAACAGCGCGACGCCCGCCGCCGCCAGCTCGGACGCGAGCGCGGAGATGATGCCGGTGAGAGTGAAGGCCAGCGGGCCGCGGACGGTGAACAGCCGCCAGCCGTCCTCGACGGTGCCGCCCTCGGGTTCGCGGCCGGTCGGGCAGATCACCGACAGCTCGTCGGGCGTGCGGGTCACCGACACGAGCGCGGGCTCGCCGGGTTCCAGCAGCTCGGCGGGCACGGAGGCGTCGGCGGGCAGCCGCACGACCGAGTAGGAGCCGGGGCGGAGGTCGATCGTCAGGTGTTTCATCAGTGCGTTGTCAGCCTTCCAGCACTTTCGGGCTCGAGGCGATCTCGGTGCCGTCGGGCAGGGTCGAAATCGTGAAATCGGCGAACACGTTGGCCGCCGCCTTGTGCAGCTGCCGCAGGCATTCGATGGCCAGCGAACGGATCTCGACGTCCGCGTGTTCGGTGGCGCGCATCGCGATGAAGTGCCGCCAGGCGCGGTAGTTGCCGGTGACGACGATGCGGGTTTCGGTGGCGTTCGGCAACACGGCGCGGGCCGCCTGACGCGCCTGCTTGCGACGCAAAGTGGCACTCGGCGTGTCCGCGAACTTCTCCTCCAGCCCGGCGAGCAACTCGTCGTACGCGGCGGCGCTGGCCTGGGTGGCCTTGACGAATTTCTCGTGCAGCACCGGGTCTTCGGCGATGACGTCCGGCTCGACGAACTCGGCGTCGCTCTCGGGAACGTAGCGCCGCGACAGCTGGGAGTAGGAGAAATGCCGGTGCCGGATCAGCTCGTGAGTGAGCGAGCGGGAGATCCCGGACAGGTAGAAGGTGACCGACCCGTGCTCCAGCACGGCCAGATGGCCGACGTCGATGACGTGCTCGAGGTAACCCGCGTTGGTCGCGGTCGCCGGATTCGGCTTCTCCCAGGATTGGTAGCAGGCGCGACCGGCGAACTCGGCGAGCGCTTCGCCTCCGTCGGCGTCGGTGGACCAGGGCACGTCCTCGGGCGGGAAGAACTCGGTTTTCGCGATCAGCTGCACCTTGGGCGGCACCGGTCTCGCTCCCCTCATGTCGGCTTCGCCAGCCTAACCCCGCGGCACGGGTGACATCACTGCGCCTTGACGTGACGTCACCAGTGACGCCATAGTGGTGTCATGGACTTGACGCCGTATATCGCGAACCTTCGCGAAGACCTCGCGAACACGGCCTCCGCCGGGGACGAGCAGACCCGGCGGGCGGCCGCACTGCTGTCGTCTGCTCTGGAGCCGGCTGTCCGGCTCACGCTGATGAACGCGCTGGCCGACCTCGCGGCCGAGGTGACCGCTGCCCTGCCCGGCCAGGTCGTGGACGTCCGCCTCGACGGCCGGGACGTGCGCGTGGTCGTGACCGGCGGCGAGGAGCGTTCTTCTTCCGCACCTCCCCCGCCGCCGCCTCCCGCGCCTCCGATCGACGGCGGCGACATCTCGCGGATCACCCTGCGGCTGGTCGAGCAGATCAAGGGCCAGGCCGAACAGGCGGCGGCCGCGCAGGGAGTTTCGCTGAACACGTTCGTGGCGCAGGCCGTGCAGGGGGCGCTCGGCCAGGCGCAGCAGCACCAGCAACGGCACCAGCGCTGGCAGGACAGCGGCAGCGGCGGGGGCCGCACCGAGACCAAGCTGCACGGCTGGGTCGAAGGCTAGAAGGGGCACCACCATGGGCGAAAACCGGGAAGACCAGGGGAAGAACATCGAAGGCCAGGTTGGGGAACCTGGCTTCGGAAGCGCGGCTGGGTCCGGCGTCGGGGGCGATGCTGGGGCTGCGGCAGGCGGGACTTCGGCGAGCGGAACCTCTGCGGGGGCTGCGGCAGCGGGCGGAGCCGAGTCCGCAGCGAGTGGGACCTCTGCGGGGGCGGCAGCGGGCGGAGCTGAGTCCGCGGCAAGCGGGACCGTCTCGGGGGCCGGGGCTGCGGCAGCGGGCGGAGCCGAGTCCGCGTCGAGCGGAACCGGGGCTGCGGCGGGAACCGCGGCAGACGGAACGTCCGCGGATGCGAGGACTGGGGCCGCACCGAGCGGAGCCGCAGCGGGAACCGCGGCAAGCGGAACCTCTGTAGGGGCAGAGTCCGCGGGAACGGCGGCGGGGGAAGCCGCGGCGAGCGATGCGGGCAGCCGGTCCGAGTCTGTTTCCGAGGCTGCTGGAACCGCTTCGCGCGCGGCCGGGGCTGCGTCTGCCAGCTCTGAGTCCGCTTCGGAAGGCGGCGGCTCGGATTCCGCGGAACCGGGTCCGTACGTGCGGCTGCAGGACTTCGAGGCGGACGGTCCGGTCGAGCTGGACCTGGGCGTCACGATCGGGCGGGTCGAGGTCGTGCTCGGGCGGGAGTCCGGGGTGACCGTGCAACTGCAGCACGACGCGGGCGAGCAGCCGTCGTGGGTGAACGGCGTCAGCAGCCTGCTGTCGTGGGTCGGCGAGAAGTTCGGGGACCAGTTCGGCGGCATGCCGGAGTTCTCGGTCGCCGACGCGGTGCGGCAGGCGCGGATCGAGAAGACCGGCAACCGGGTCGTCGTGCGGGCCGCGAAGGCGTGGCAGCTGCGGAATGTGCCGGTGTCGGTGACAGTCCACGCACCGGCCGGGTCGCATCTCGAAGTGCGCGCGGGATCGGCGGACGTCAAGGTGACCGGCGCCGCGGGCCGCGCGGACATCCTCACCGGGTCCGGCGAAGTGTCGCTGGAACGCGCGGACGGCGCGACCACCATCCGGACCGGAACGGGAGCCGTGAGACTCGGCCCGACCCTCGCCGGGCTGCAACTGCGAAGCGGCAGCGGTTCGGTCGAGGCGGCGTCGATCGCCGGATCGGCGACGCTCGGCACCGGCACCGGAAACGTCTGGCTGGGCGCGGTCGAGGGCGACGTGATGGCCCGCACCGGCAGCGGCGACCTCTCGGTGGCCGACGCGGCGTCCGGATCGCTCGAACTGATCACCGGCTCGGGAGAGGTGCGAGTCGGCATCCGGAACGGAGTCCGAGCGGAAGTCGAACTGGCGTCGGCGGCCGGACGGGTTTCGAGCGAGCTGGACGTCTCGGACACGCCGCCGGAGGGCGCGGTCGCGCTGAAAGTCCGCGCCCGCACCGGAACGGGCAACGCGGTGGTCACTCGCGCGGCCGGCTGACAGCGGGATCATCCCGTCTGCTTCTGGCCGACACACCCGATACCTCACACCCCGGGTGCGCCGAGCAGACGGATGCAAGGGGGAGGCGGCGGGCCGCACCGGAGAAATTCCGGGTGGCCCGCCGCTTCGTATGCGCAGGTTTTTTTCCGGCACGCCAAGGCTTTTCCGCCGTTGGAGAGCCGAACTCGTGATGCGGCAGGCAGTTCGAGCTGAGTGCGCCGGAATTCCCTTGCGGGTGCGAGGCCCTGCGGGTGCAAGGGCTGCGAGCGCGAGGTCTGCCGATCCCCGTTCAACCGGGCCAACCTGAGCGCGCTGATCCCGGCAACTGCCTGCGAGTCTTTCCGCCCCACCGAACGCGCTCCCCAGTCACCGCCCGCGAGACTTCCCCGCCTCCCGGCGGCGCTCCCCCGTCACCGCCCGCGAGACTTCCCCGCCCACCGAACGCGCCCCCTGCCGCCGTCCGCGAACCTTTCCCGCCTCCGAGCGCGTTTCCCAGGCCGGACCGCACCAAGCCGCCAGTGCTCCTCCCCGGCGGACTCCTCAGCGCGAACGCCTCCCGCTCACTTAACCGCGCGCCGCAACGCCCGGGCCAGATCACCCCGCTCCCCCACCACGACGCCGTCCAGGCCCTGCCATTCCGCCATCGTCCGCAGTTCCCCGGCCAGTTCCGCCGCCACCCGCGCCTGGTCGACGCCGGGCTCGGCGAACGCGCCCTGCACCCGCAGCACCCCGGCCGTCCGGTCGGATTTCAGGTCCACCCGGCCCGAAAGCGCGCCGTCCAAGAGGAACGGGAACACGTAATACCCGTGCACCCGCTTGGGTTCCGGCACATAAATCTCGATGCGGTACCGGAATCCGAACAACCGCTCCGTCCGCGCGCGCTCCCAGATCAGCGGGTCGAACGGGCACAGCAACGCCCGTCCGGACACTGCCCTCGGCGTGCGCGCGTCGACGTGCCGGTAGGCGACCGCGCGCCAGTCGTCCACCTGGACTGGTTCCAGGACGCCTTCCTCGACCAGCTCCTGGACGGCCTGCCGCGAGACGTCCGGGCCGAGGCGGTAATAGTCGCGCAGATCGGTTTCCGTTGCCACGCCAAGAGCCCGCGCCGAACGGTCGATCAGGCCGCGGGCGCCCTCCTCCAAGGAAACCTTGCGGGACAAGATTTCCGGCGGCACCACCCGCTCAGTCAGGTCGTACAGCCGCTCGAACGACCGCCGCGTGCCGGTGCTCAGCTGGCCGACGCCGAACAGGTACTCGCACGCCTTCTTCACCACCGAGCGTTCCCACCACGCCCCCGGCCCACGGCGGACCGCCTCGGTCTCCAGCGCCTTTTCGATCGCCCCGGCGCCGATCGGGCCCTGCTCCTTGACGACGGCCAGCACGTCGTCGAGCAGGCCGGGCACCTTGTCGACCACCCGGGTGTAGTTCCGCCACCAGCCGTCCCGTTTCGCGCCGGACTTCAGCAGCGGCCAGTCTTCGATCGGCAGCAGGCTCGCCTCGTGCGCCCACGATTCGACCAGCAGCCGCGGCCGTTTCGCGCGGTGGCTCCACGCGGCGTCGTCGACCAGCGCCGGGTCGTACCCGCCCAGGCGCGAGAACAGCGGCATGTAGTGCGCGCGCACGGCGACGTTGACCGAGTCCAGCTGCAGCAACTGGACCCGCGACAGCACCTTGGCGAGGTGCCGCCGGGTCGGGGGCGAAGCGGGCCGGGGGTCGGCGAACCCCTGCGCGGCCAGAGCGGTGCGGCGGGCTGCGGAAAGGCTGATCGTCTGCATGATTCCGCCATGGTGCCAGCCACCCCCGACAGTTTCGGTACATTGCCCGCGTGAGTGCCGCCGAAGTCCGTCCCGCGAACCCGTCCGACGCCGCGGAGATCGCCCGCATCCAGCGGCTTACCTGGCGGGCGGCTTACGCCGACCTCCTGGGCGCCGAGGCCATCGACGAGTTCGAGAAGGCCGATCTCGAAGGCACCTGGGCGGAGACGATCGAGTACCCCGATTCCCGCGTCTACCTGGCCACCGAAGGCTCGTTCACGGTCGGCTACTGCGTCGCGGGCCCGGCCCCGCAAGACGAAGCCGCCGCGGCCGACGGGTCGCCGGCCGACGACGCGCCCGGGCTGATCGCGTCGCTGGTGGTCGAACCGCGCTGGGGCCGTCGGGGGCACGCCGGACGATTGCTCGCGACCGCTGCCGCTGAACTCCGTGCGAATGGACTGAACCGCGGCATCACCTGGGTCGCGCAGTCCGACCATGCGACGCTCGGGTTCTATCGTCGCGCCGGCTGGTCCCCTGACGGCACCGTCCGCACCCTCGACACCGGCCGCGGAACGCTGCGCGAAGTCCGGCTCACCGGCACGCTGGAACTAGAACTCACACACTGACCGGTTCTTCGCGCTTGACGAAAACCACCCAGCGCATCACCGAGTACATGAACACGCCCTCGCACGCCCCGGCGATCAGCCGCGACAAGTGGTATTCGACGCCCAGCGCCGTCAATCCCGCGCCCAGCCCGAGCAGGAACGCGGCGTAGTTCACCGCGATCGCCACCACGTACAGCACCGCTTGGCGGCCCACCGGCGCGTGCGAACGGAAGTTCAGCGCGCGATTCAGCACGAAACTCAGCCCGAACGCGACCACGTACGCGACGCTGATCGACAGCCACACCGGCCACTTGAGCCCGCCGTGGAACAGCGTCAGCAGCAACAGGTCGACGCCGAACGTGAAGCCGTTGATCACCGCGAAACCGAGGAAACTCGGCGCGACGATCCGCGACAACCCGAACGGCAAGACGCGCGCGACGGCGGCGCACAGCCCGGCGAAACGGTCGGCGATCGGCACCTCAGGCACCTGTCCGATCCTGGCAGCGGAAGGTGTCCGAGACCGGTCGGCCAGGTGATCTTCTGGGGTTGGCGCCAGGGCAAAGAGTGGGGTTAGCCCCCGTGATCTTTTCGTGATGGCTGATAGCTTGGAGTGAGCGACGACCCGGAGGGGGTGACACGATGGGCTGGGTGCTCCTGACCCTCGGCGTCGCCTTCGGCTCGGCGATCGTGCCGCTGGTCAACGCCGAACTCTTCGTCATCGGCCTCTGCGCGAGCCAGCACAACGTGCACTGGCTGTGGCTGGGCGGCGCGGTCGCGGTCGGGCAGATCGCCGGGAAACTGCTGTACTACCTGGCCGCTCGCGGCTCGATCCGGCTCCCGAAGTTCCTGCACGACCGGCTGCACCGCGAACGCCCGCTGACTCCGCGACGGGTCCGCTGGCAGCTGCGCACCAAGGTGATCCGCAGCAAGGTCGAGGCGCTGCGCGAGCGTTGCCAGCGCCATCCGCACTGGATGACCGGCACCTACGGGATCAGCTCGCTCGTCGGACTGCCGCCGTTCATGGCGACGAGCGTGCTCGCCGGGATGGTCCGGATGCGGCTGTCGACGTTCCTCGCGGCGGGGCTGGCCGGGCGATGGGTGCGGTTCAGTTTGCTGGCGGCTTCGCCCGCGATGTTCGCCGGCTGGCTGCAGTAACCGGCTAGAAGTACGTGAGGGGAACCCTGAGGGACTCTGATTCCCTCAGGGTTCCCTTCACGGACCTTTGTCCAGCGCTACTTGCGCTCCGCGCCTTCCAACTCGATCGCCTTGCGCATCGTCGCCCGGGCCCGCCGCCGGTCGCCCGCGATGTCGTACGCGTATGCCAGCCGGTACCAGGCTCGCCAATCCTCTTGGCTCGCTTCGACTTCCGCGCGGCGCTCGTCGAACCACGCGTCCGCGGCGTCGCGGTCCACACGGCCGGACGGGCGGCGCGGCAGGTCCGACACGTCCGGCAGGCCGCCCTCGGCGTCCAGTCGCCGCGACAGCCGCTGGATCTGCATGCCGGACCGCCACGTCACCACGACGATCCACACGCCCAGCAGCGGCAGCAGGAACACGCCGATGCCGAGCGCGATCCCGGCGGGCGTCCCGGTCGCGAGCAGCGCCACGGCCCGGTCCGCCAGCAGGACCAGGTACACCACCAGCGCCGCCGTCATCAGCAGCGCGACATTGCGGGCTTTCACAGGTCGAGCACGTTCTCCAGGCCGACCGTCAGGCCGGGACGCGAAACCACCGAGCGCACGCCGAGCAGCACGCCCGGCATGAACGACGTCCGGTCCAGCGAATCGTGCCGGATGGTCAGGGTTTCGCCCTCGCCGCCGAACAGGATTTCCTCGTGCGCCACCAAACCCGGCAGGCGGACCGAGTGCACGTGGACGTCCTCGACGGAAGCGCCGCGGGCACCGTCCACTTCGGACGTGGTGGCGTCCGGGCCGGGAGCGATCCCGGCCTCGGCCCGAGCGGCGGCGATCATCCGCGCGGTGTGCGCGGCGGTGCCGGACGGGGCGTCGGCCTTGCGGTTGTGGTGCAGTTCGATGATCTCCGCCGAGGCGTAGAACTTCGCCGCCTGCGCCGCGAACCGCATCGCCAGCACCGCGCCCAGCGCGAAGTTCGGCGCGATGAGGACGCCCAGCCGCGGCTTGTCCGCCAGCAGCCCGCGCAGTGCGGTCAGCCGCTCCTCGCTGAAGCCGGTGGTGCCGACGACCGCGTGCAGGTCGTGCGCGATCAGCCAGCGCAGGTTGTCCATCACCGCGTCCGGGTGCGTGAAGTCCACGACCACCTGGGCGCTGCCCAGCGGGGCGAAATCGTCGCCCGCGTCCAGCGCGGCCACCAGTTCCTGGTCCGCGGCGCCTTCCACGGCTTTCACCACGGTCGCGCCCATGCGGCCGCGTGCGCCCAGCACGCCGACGCGGATCGGGGACTCGGTCATGACGCGATCACCTCGTGCAGATCGTCGGGCAGGTCGTCGGCGTGAGCGTACGGCCCCACCACCGCCGCGGACGACACCCCGCCGGGGCGCCGCAGCAGAGTGCGAGCGAGCGCACACACCTCTTCGGTCGTGACCGCGTCGATCCGCGCGATCGTGTCGTCGACGCCCAGGTACCGGGCGTAGTTCAGCTCGTTCTTGCCGATCCGGGACATCCGCGACGACGTGTCCTCCAGGCCCAGCACGAGCCCACCGCGCAACTGCCCCTTGGCGCGCGCGACCTCGGCGTCGGACAGCCCGTCCGCGGCGACCGAGTCGAGCACCTCGCGGATCACGCCCGCGACCTGGCCCAGCCGCTCCGGCTGACAGCCCGCGTACACCGACATGTGCCCGAGGTCGGCGTAGCTCGCCACCGACGAATACACCTGGTACGCCAGGCCCCGGCGTTCGCGGATCTCCTGGAACAGGCGGGAACTCATGCCGCCGCCGAGTGCCGCGTTGAGCACGGACAGGGTGAACCGGCGCTCGTCGTGCCGCGGGAGTGCGCGGAACCCGAGCATCACGTGGGCTTGCTCGGTGTCGTCCGGGTGGAGGGCCAGCTTCGGCACGGTCTTCAGCCGCGCGCGGCCGGAGCGGGGCGCGACCGGGGTCGAGGTGCCGGCCAGCCGTTCTTTCAGCGCGCGCTTGACCAGGCGCAGGACCTGGCCGTGCTCGACGTTTCCGGCGACCGCGAGCACCATCCGCGGCAGGGTGTAGCGGCGGCGGTAGAAGCCGCGCAGCGCGGACGGCGACATTTCGGTGATGGACTTTTCCGTGCCCAGCACCGGACGGCCCAGCGGGTGGTCGCCGATGATCGCGCCCACGAAGGTTTCGTGCAGCAGGTCTTCGGGATCGTCGTCGCGCATCGCGATCTCTTCGAGGACGACGCTGCGTTCCATGTCCATGTCGCGGTCCGTGCACTGGGCTTCGAAGACCACGTCGGTGACGAGGTCGAGCGCCAGGGGCAGGTCCGCGTCCAGGACCTGGGCGTAGTAGCAGGTGTGCTCTTTCGCGGTGAAGGCGTTGAATTCACCGCCTACCGCGTCGATCTCTTCCGCGATCTGGGTGGCGTCGCGGTTGGTGGTTCCCTTGAACAGCAGGTGTTCCAGGTAATGCGCGGCGCCTGCGACGGCGAGTGGTTCGTCGCGGGAGCCGACTCCTACCCACAGGCCGACTGTCGCCGACCGGGAGGCCGGGACGTGCTCGGTGATGACCCGCAGGCCGCCGGGGAGGACGCTTCGCTTGACTACCGCACCGTCCGAAGTGGACTCGAGCGTACGGGTGGTGCCTACGGGCTGCTCGTGCCCGGAAACCTGCCGTGCCAAATCGGGGTCCTTCGGGGTTGGAGGGTCGCCAAACTGTGTTTTTGGCGCCGGCTCCGCCGTCGCGGCGGGATCGCCTTTAAGTCGGCGTCTGGAGGAGCAGTGCACCCGGCCCGGGGGGCCGTGCGCACTGCCCCTCCAGACGCCGACGCGATCCCGCGGTGGGGTCAGGTGAGGGGCGAAGCGAGCGCCGGGGCGGGATGCGCAGAGGGCCTCCTGCCCCGGGGTCGGGTCAGGAGGCCCTCGCGGTGTGCCGGTGTTACTTGGCTTCGGCGGTCTCGGCCGGAGCGGCGTCGCCTTCGGCGGGCTTCGCGGCGTCTTCTTCCTTGACCACGATCAGGCTGATCTTGCCGCGGTTGTCGATGTCGGCGATCTCGACGCGGATCTTGTCGCCGACGTTCACCACGTCCTCGACCTTCGCGATCCGCTTGCCGTTGCCCAGCTTCGAGATGTGCACGAGGCCGTCCTTGCCCGGCAGCAGCGAGACGAACGCGCCGAACGCGGCCGTCTTCACCACGGTGCCCAGGAAGCGCTCGCCGACCTTCGGCAGCTGCGGGTTGGCGATGGCGTTGATCTTGCCGATCGCCGCCTCCGCCGACGGGCCGTCGGCCGCGCCCACGTAGATCGTGCCGTCGTCCTCGATCGAGATGTCGGCGCCGGTCTCCTCGGTGATCGAGTTGATCATCTTGCCCTTCGGCCCGATGACCTCGCCGATCTTGTCGACCGGGATCTTCACCGACGTGACGCGCGGGGCGTACGGGCTCATCTCGTCCGGGCCGTCGATCGCCTCGGCGATGACTTCCAGGATGGTGAGGCGAGCGTCCTTCGCCTGCTTCAGCGCGGCGGCCAGCACGGCCGACGGGATGCCGTCGAGCTTGGTGTCCAGCTGCAGCGCGGTGATGATGTCCTTCGTGCCGGCGACCTTGAAGTCCATGTCGCCCAGCGCGTCCTCGGCGCCCAGGATGTCGGTGAGCGCCACGTAGCGGGTCTCGCCGTCGATCTCGTCCGACACCAGGCCCATGGCGATGCCCGCGACCGGGGCCTTCAGCGGCACGCCGGCGTTGAACAGGCCCATGGTGGACGCGCAGACCGAGCCCATCGAGGTGGAGCCGTTGGAGCCCAGCGCCTCGGAGACCTGGCGGATCGCGTACGGGAACTCGTCCCGCTTCGGCAGCACCGGGACCAGGGCGCGCTCGGCGAGCATGCCGTGGCCGATCTCGCGCCGCTTCGGCGAACCGACGCGGCCGGTCTCGCCGGTGGAGAACGGCGGGAAGTTGTAGTGGTGCAGGTAGCGCTTCGTCGTCTCCGGGGAGAGCGAGTCGATCTGCTGCTCCATGCGGAGCATGTTCAGCGTGGTGACGCCCAGGATCTGGGTCTCGCCGCGCTCGAACAGCGCCGAACCGTGCGCCCGCGGGATCACGGCGACCTCGGCCGAGAGCTGGCGGATGTCGGTCAGGCCGCGGCCGTCCATCCGGATCTTCTCGGTGAGGACGCGGGTGCGCATGATCTTCTTGGTCAGCGCCTTGAACGCACCGCCGACCTCCTTGTCGCGGCCCTCGAAGGCCTCGCCCTCGCCGAGGCCGAGCTTCTCCAGGACGGCGGCCTTGACCTCGTCGGTCGCGGCGTCGCGCTCCTGCTTGCCGGCGATCTGCAGCGCCTTGGCGAGTTCGTCGGACGCGATCGCGGCGACGGCCTCGTAGATGTCCGGCTGGTAGGCCGGGTACACCGGGAAGTCGCCGGTCGGCTTGGCGGCGTCGGCGGCCAGGCGCTGCTGCGCCTCGCACAGCACGCGGATGAACGGCTTCGCGGCCTCGAGGCCCTGCGCGACGGTGGTCTCGTCCGGCGCGGTGCCGCCGTCGGCGATCAGGTCGAGCGTGTGCTCGGTGCCCTCGGCCTCGACCATCATGATCGCGACGTCGTCGCCGACGATGCGGCCCGCGACCACCATGTTGAAGGTGGCCTTCTCGAGCTGCGGCCAGGTCGGGAACGCGACCCACTGGCCCTCGATCAGCGCGACGCGCACGCCGCCGACCGGGCCGGAGAACGGCAGGCCGGCGATCTGGGTGGAGGCCGACGCGGCGTTGATCGCCAGCACGTCGTACGGGTCGTCCGGGTTGAGGCTCTGGACGGTGATGACGACCTGGATCTCGTTGCGGAGGCCGTCGGCGAAGGACGGGCGCAGCGGGCGGTCGATCAGGCGGGCGGTGAGGATCGCGTCGGTCGACGGGCGGCCCTCGCGGCGGAAGAACGCGCCCGGGATGCGGCCGGCGGCGTACATCCGCTCCTCGACGTCCACGGTCAGCGGGAAGAAGTCGAAGTGCTCCTTCGGGTGCTTCGACGCCGTGGTCGCCGACAGCAGCATGGTCTCTTCGTCCAGGTACGCGACGACGGCGCCGGCGGCCTGCTTGGCGATCCGGCCGGTCTCGAACCGGACGGTGCGGGTGCCGAACCGGCCGTTGTCCAGAACGGCTTCGGTCTCGAACACGGTGACTCCGGTGGAGTCGGTCATATGGTCAATCTCCTCTTTGGTTCCTTCGTACGACGCGAGTCTCCCACTGTGGGACCCGGTTCGCCCGAGGACGCTCGAGGAGGTGTGAGGCCGGTCTTCGATCGAAGCCCCCGGGTCCGTTGCCCGGGAACCACTACCGAGGACCGGCGAGATCGTTCCTCCAGCGCGCTCGCGCCGTGTGGGGGGGGTGTGCTTGCGGCGAGGGGGAGCGGCCGAAGCCGCTCCCCCTCGTCAGCACGCTATCGGCGCAGGCCGAGACGCTTGATCAGGTCGCGGTACCGCGCCACGTCCACCTTTTCCGTGTAGTTCAGCAGCCGGCGGCGACGGCCGACCAGCAGCAGGAGACCGCGACGGGAGTGGTGGTCGTGCTTGTGGGTCTTCAGGTGTTCGGTGAGGCCGATGATCCGCTTGGTCAGCAGCGCGACCTGGGCCTCGGGGGATCCGGTGTCCGAGTCGTGCAGCCCGTACTCGGCGAGGATCGTCTTCTTCTCATCGGTGGACAGCGCCACTGGTGGTGCTCCTTGTGCATCTAGTGCCGTGAGGCCCGCACCGCGCCACGCGGCCGGGTGAGACGGTCACGGCCGCCACGGACTGCAGCCGGACCCGGTTGCCGAGGTTACCAGCCGGTTGAACTGCGGCTTCAGGCGCGTACGGCTAGCTGGGCAGCACAGCCTCACCCGCGCCGCAGCGGCCAAGTCCGCAGCGTGCGGTACGGGCTGCCGCCGCCCATCAGCTCGACCCGGTCCGCGGTCCAGACGCGGCTGCGGAAGCCCGCGAGCCGTTCCGTCCACTCGGTGGGCGGCTGCGTGCGCGAGCACCGCGCCAGCGTCAGGTGCGGCCGGTACGGGCGTTCCTCGCCGGAGCCCGCGGCCGCGGCCAGGTCGGCCAGGTCCTCCCCCGCCACTCCCAACCACAGCACTCCCGGAAATGTTCCCGAACCCCAAAGCCGGACGTCAACGGATTTTCGGCCGTCCAGCGCCCGGTCGAGGAAGGAGCCGCGTTCGGCGGGGTCGACCTCGCCGTAAAAGGCCAGCGTGATGTGCCAGCCGGCCGGGTCGGACCAGCGCAGCAGCCGGTCCCGGGAGCCGAGCGCGCCGTCGATTTCCGCCGCGACGTCGGCGGGCGGGCGCAGCGCGGAGAACAACCGCATCGGCTACTGGCCCGAGGCTCCCGCGCGGCGGAGCAGGTCGGCGATCGCCGGGTAGTCGTCGTCGAGCAGCTTCGCCGCCTCGGCGAGGTTCTCGTCCTCGGCGACGTCGCGGATGCCCGCGAGCAGGATCTTCTCGTCCGAGTTGACCGGGATGTTGTCGCGGCCGACGGTGGGCCGCGAATCGCGCACGTCCTCGAGCGCGGCCTGCATCGCGTCGCGGTCGCCCGCGGCGACCTCGGGCACCAGGATCTTGCGTTCGAGCATGATCATCCGCGCCAGCACGACCGGATTGCCGATCTTCGCCCGCCGCCCGCTCATCACCTGGCTCAGCATCGGCGCGCTGATCCCCAGCACCTCGGCCAGGAACGCCTGCGACACGTCGAAGGCCACGACCAGCCTGCGCACCCGATCGCCCAGCGGCTCCCCGTACCACTCCCGCTGCAGCGCGATGTTCCGCTGGACGATCTTGTGGTCCTCCACCTAGCTCCGCTCCCCTAGCGCTGTCGTCCCGCGGCCGCCAGCCGGGGGACTTGCTCCCCCGGCCCGGCGCCGCCGGCCCATCTTGCCACTCCGGACGCCCCCGGCGGGCCGGAACGCCCGATTCGCCCCGGGTCCGGCCCGCCCCGGGACGAGGTCCGCTCAGCTGTCGGAGCCGAGCGCTTCCCTGGTCCGGGCCACGTCCTCGTCGATCTTCTTCACGAGATCGGCCGACGCGCCGAACCGCGCCTGATCCCGCAACCGGGTGACGAAGTCCAGTGCGACGTGCTGGCCGTAGAAGTCCTCGTCGACGTCCAGCACGAACGCCTCGACGGTGCGTTCGCGGCCGGAGAACGTCGGGTTCGTGCCCACCGACACCGCCGCGCGCAGCCGCCGGTCCGGGTCGGACAGCCTGCTGAACCAGGCCGTGTAGACGCCGTCCGCGGGCACGGCGGCGAATCTCGCGGTGGACAGGTTGGCCGTCGGGTAGCCGAGGTCGTGGCCCCGGCCGTCGCCGCGGACGACGATGCCCTCCAGCCGGTGCGGCCTGCCGAGCGCGTCGGAGGCGGCCACGACGTCGCCGGCGTCGATGCACGAGCGCACGTAGGTGGAGGAGAAGGTGATGTCGTTGGCGCCGCGGTCGTCGTCGAGCGAACGGCCCTGCAGCTCCGCGCCGTAGGCGACGAACCCGAAGCGGCGGCCGAGTTCGCGCAGCAGCGCGACGTTGCCCGCGGCCTTGGCCCCGAACGTGAAGTTGTCGCCGACCAGCACCGCGCCCGCGTGCAGCCGGTCGACCAGCACCTCGTGCACGAACTCGTGCGGGCTGAGCCGGGACAGCTCCAGGGTGAAGGGCAGCACGCAGAACACGTCCACGCCGAGCCCCTCGACCAGCTGGGCCTTGCGCCGCAACGTGGTCAGCTGCGCGGGATGGCTCCCCGGGCGCAGCACCTCGGACGGATGCGGGTCGAAGGTGAGCACCACGCTGGGCACGCCCCGTTCGGCCGCCGTCGCCACGGTGCGCTTGATCAGTTCCTGGTGCCCGCGGTGCACGCCGTCGAACACGCCGATGGTGACCACGCACCGTCCCCAGCCGCCCGGGAGGTCCCCGAGCCCACGCCACCGCTGCACTGTTGTCAACTCTCCCCGAGCGAGGTGCCTTTGCCCCCACCCTATGCGGGCAGGAGGACCACCACCGAGCGGGTCACTCCCTCGGTGTCGGACGCCAGCGCGAGCACGTGGCCGTCCGGCGCGAACAGGCCGTAGGTGCCCTCGATTCCGCCCGCCGGGATGCGCCTGCCGTACTGGACCGCTTTGGCCGTGGCCGCGTCGAGATCCCGGCGCGGGAACGCGGCGGCGACGGCGGCGTCCAGGTCCAGGGACAGTTCCGGCTTTTCTTCGAGCTGGTCGAGCGTGCGCGCGCGGGCGAGCGTGAACGGCCCGACTGTGGTGCGGCGCAAGGCTTTCAGGTGCCCGCCGACGCCGAGCCCGGCGCCGAGATCCCGGGCGAGCGCGCGGACGTAGGTGCCGGACGAGCATTCGACGATCGCGTCGATCTCGATCCGGTCGTCCTCGCGGCGGAGCCCCAGAACGTCGAACCGGTGCACAGTCACCGGCCGCGGCGGGAGGACGACGTCTTCGCCCGCGCGGACCCGGGCGTAGGCGCGCTTGCCGTCGATCTTGACGGCGGACACGGCGCTGGGCACCTGCTGGATGTCGCCGGTCAGCGCGGCGATGCCGTCGGCGATCTGCTCATCGGTGACCGCGGCGAGGATTTCCGGCGCGGCATCGGTTTCGGCCAGCGGTTCGCCCTCGGCGTCGTCGGTGGTGGTGGACCGGCCGAGCGACAGGGTGGCGAGGTAAGTCTTGCGGTCGAGCGCGAGGTGGCCGAGCAGTTTGGTGGCGCGTTCGATGCCGAGTACGAGAACGCCGGTCGCCATCGGGTCGAGCGTGCCGGCGTGGCCGACCTTGCGGGTGCCCATGATCCGCCGCGCCCGCGCGACCACGTCGTGCGACGTCATTCCCGCCGGTTTGTCGACGATGAGCAGTCCGGGCGGAGGAGCGGGACGACGCGGTTCTTTCGGGCGAGACACGGCGGAAACCCTACCTAGCCGGGGTTTCGCGGGTGGCGGGTGGTTCGGGCGGGCGCGCTGGGCGGCGGAAGGGCTGGGGCGGCTGGCCTGAGCGGCCGGGCTGGGGAGCGGAGGCCAGTTGGAGTCCGGCGCGAACGGCCGGAGCGGGACAGAGGAAGGGATTCCCGGGCGCGCTAGGCGACGGAAGAGCTGCGGGCGACCGGCCCGAGCGGCCGAGCTTGGGGCGCGGAGGCCAGTTGGAATCCGGCGCGAACGGCCGGAGCCGAACGGACGAAGGAACTCCCGGGCGCGCTAGGCGACGGAAGAGCTACGGCGACCGGTCCGAGCGGCCTGGCTGGGGCGGAGGACGGGGCTCGGGCGAATGGCTTTAGCGGCCGGGGCGGCGGAAACGGGCTGGAGTTCGGCGCGAGCGGTGAGGGGCTGGGTTGTCGTGAGCGGCGATGCCGGTTAGAACCCGGCATCGCCACTCACGAGTGCCCGGAGAGAGCAGGCCGGACGACGCGGGCGGGTGGCTGTCGCCGGGAAGGATTCGGGCAGTTCGATCAGGCGGCGGCCACGACCTCTTCCGGTGCGTGGTCCCAGCGGTGCCGCCGGATCTGGACCGGGACTTCCTCCCCGCGTGCCGCCGCGGCGAACACGTGGGCGCGGGCCCGTCGCCACCACATCAGCATCTTGGTGGCGCCGAACGCCAGCACGGCCACGACGACCAGCAGGGCGATCCGGAAGTTGCCGCCGGTGACCTGAAGGAGGATGCCGATCAGCAGGGCGGTCACGGTGGTCGCCAGGAAGCCGCCGACGTTCACCACTCCGGTCGCGGTTCCGACGCGGGACAGCGGGTTGTAGTCGCGGGCGATGGCGAAGCCGATCATCGACGCCGGGCCGCCCAGGGTGAGGAACGCGAATGCCGGGACGAGGACGCCCACCGGGACGTGGCCGTTCCAGCCGAGCAGCACCGCCCATACGATCGCCGCGCCGCTGAGGTAGCCGACGACCAGCGGCACTCGCAGTGCCGGGGAGCGGCCGATCAGCGCGCCCAGCAGCGGGCCGCCCGCCATCGAGCCGAATACGAACACGGTCAGCAGCGCGCTCGCGGTCGCGGCGGGCAAACCCTCGCCTTGCACCAGGAATGGCATGCCCCACAACAGGGTCAGCACGTTCGGCGCGAACATCGTCGAGAAGTGCACCCAGAAACCCAGCCGGGTGCCGGGGGTTCGCCAAGCCAGCTTGACCTGCATGGCCAGTTCCGCCGGGCGCACGGGTTCGCGTTTGCGTTCCGGCACGCCTTCCGGGGTGTCGCGGACGCGCAGCGCGACCGGCACCGAGAACAGGACCGTCACCGCGCCGACGGCGAGGAAGGTGACTGTCCATCCTGGACCGTCGAGGAGCAGCGTGAGCGGGACCGTCGCGGCGAGGTTGCCGATGTAGCCGACGCACGAGGTGAAGGACGCGAGCAGCGCGTAGCGGTGGGCTGGGAAGTGCGCCGCGACGAGGCGGAGGACGCTGACGAAGGTGAGCGCGTCGCCGAGGCCGAGGACGCCGCGGGCCACCAGGCCGAGCGCGTAGGTGTCGGCGAGTCCGAGCAGCAGCTGCCCGGAGCCGAGGATCAGGACGGCGGCGGTGAGCACGCGGCGCGGGCCGTAGCGGTCGACCAGTACGCCGGTCGGGATCTGCATGGCCGCGTAGACGCCGACCTGCAGGACGGTGAAGATGCCGAGCGCGGCGGATCCGACGCCGAAGCGTTCGGCCGCTTTCAGCCCGGCGACGCCGAACGAGGTGCGGTGGAAGACGGCGAGCAGGTACACCGTGACCGCGGTGAGCCAGATGAGCCAGGACCGGACAGGGGCGCGGCCGGCGGGCGTCAAGGGTTCCTCCAGAGAGCAGGCGAGCGTCGGACAGAGGAGGACGACGACGCTGCCGCCTCGATAGTTGTATCGCCTCAGCAACCTCGAGACATAGCCGTGACCGGGGTGTGTTTCACCACAGATCCACTTCGCCCCGGATTCCGACGACCGTTTCGCCGCCGACCCAGACGTCGTCGCCGTCCCGTTCGACGTGCACCCGCCCGCGCCTGCCGAGCCGCGTGCCCTGCGCCGCGACGTACGACTCGGGCGCGATGCCGTCGCCGATCAGCCACTGGCCGAGCGCCGCGTTGAGGCTGCCGGTGACCGGGTCCTCGACGACGTCGCTGAACGCGCGGACCTCGAACGCTGTGTCGGACCCAGTGGGCTGCGCACCGGCGACGCCCACCTTGAACGAGCCGAGCGCACCGAAGTCCGGCTCGATCGCGAGGACGGTCGCCGCGTCGCGCAGCAGCAACGCGACCCAGCCGGGGCCGTTGTCCGCCCAGCGCGCGTCGAGGACGTCGGCGTCGCCGAGGTGCAGACCGCGTTTCACCGCGGCGAGGTCGGCGTCGTCCACCGGGCCGCCACGGCGCAGCGGAGGCGCGGCGAACGCCAGCCGGTCGCCGTCGCGACGCACCCGGACCAGCCCGGCCCCGCATTCCTGCACGAGGTGCCCGGCTTTCGGCACTCCCCCGGCGGCCAGCCACGCCCGCGCCGACCCGAGCGTCGGATGCCCGGCGAACGGCAGCTCGCCGTGCGGGGTGAAGATCCGCACGCGATAGTCGGCGGCCGGGTCGGACGGCTCCAGCAGGAACGTGGTCTCGCTGAGGTTCGTCCAGCTGGCGAACGCGGCCATCCGCTCGTCGGACAGCCCGTCCGCGCCGTGCACGACAGCGAGCGGGTTGCCGCGGGTGAGCTCGTCGGTGAAGACGTCGACCTGGGTGAACTTCGGCATGCGCCCACCCTCGCATCCGCCGGGCGACGGCGACGAGCGGGTTTCGCCGTTATGCCATCAGGCCTCCCGCACCGCGCCGACCACGGCCCACCGCCCGGACCGCCACCGCGCTACGACCGCCGCCAGCCGGAACACCATGAACAGCGACAGCCCGGTCCAGATCCCGCTCAATCCCCAGCCCAGCGCCAGCGACAGCCAGATCAGCGGCAGGAATCCGAGACCGGCGCTGACGAGCGTCGCGGTGCGGAGGAAGGCGGCGTCGCCCGCACCGAGGAGGACGCCGTCGAGCGCGAACACCACGCCCGCGATCGGTTGCAGCGCCACGAAGAACCACCACGCGTGCGGGATTTCGCCGAGCACTCCCGGATCGGACGTGAACGCGTGCGGCAGGACGCTCCACAACGCGGCGAACAGCACGCACAGGAAACAGCCCAGGACGAGGCCGTATCCGGTGATCTGGTTGGCCACCCCGCGCGCCTGCCGCGCCGCTCCCGCGCCGAGCGCCGCGCCGACGAGCGATTGCGCGGCGATCGCCACCGAATCGAGCACCAGGGACAGGAACGTCCAGAGCTGCAGGACCACCTGGTGCGCCCCGACCGCCTCGGTCGAGGTGCGCGCGGCCACCGCGGCGGCGGACACGAAGCACGCCTGGAACGCGAAACTGCGCAACACCAGGTCCCGGCCGAGCCCCAGTTGCGCCCGCATCACCGCGAAATCCGGGCGCAACGGCACCTTTTCGCGCACCAGCGCGGCGACGAACATCGACGCGGACACGACCTGCGCGACGACGTTCGCGATCGCCGATCCCTCCAGCCCGAGACCCGCGACGTACACCAGCACCGGACACAGCACGGCCGAGATTCCGTTGCCCGCCAAGACATAGCGCAGCGGCCGAGTGGCGTCCTGCACGCCGCGCATCCAGCCGTTGCCCGCCATGGTGATGAGGATCAGCGGCGCGCCGAACAACGCGATCCGCAGCCAGGAGACGGCCGCCGCGGCGATCTCGTCGCTGCCCGACAGCGCGCGGGCGATCGGCTCCGCCAGCAGTTGTCCCGCGACGAGCAGCACCAGCCCGACCAGCACGCCGAGCCAGGTGGCCTGCACGCCCTCGCGGACCGCGTCGGCGCGCCTGCCCGCGCCGTGCAGCCGCGCGGTGCGCGAGGTGGTGCCGTAGGACAGGAAGGTGAGCTGCGTGGAGACCTGCGACAACACCACGCCGCCCAGCGCGAGGCCGGCGAGCGGCAACGCCCCGAGATGGCCGACGACGGCGGTGTCGACCAGCACGTAGAGCGGCTCGGCGGCGAGCACGCCGAGCGCGGGCACGGCGAGCCCGAACACTCGGCGGGGCGGGATGCGGTCACCGCTTACGGCGGTGGTCGTGGCGTTTTCGGACACGAGACGAGAGTAGCTACCGGGTCCGACAATTCCGGCGGGGCGGAGGGCGGAGGTTCGCTGAAGTGGGTGACGGGGGTGGGAGAATTGGTTGTGGGGCAAGGGAATTCGGCTGCGTTAGCGGCGGATTCCTGAGATGTGGGAGGTTTGCTCGGGTGGTTCGGGTTCGGTTGCGGACATGCCGGAGGGGCGTGGCTGGGCTCAGCTCCAGCTGCGGGCATACCGGACTGGCACGCCCAGAAGCACGGTCACCGGACCGCCTCTCCGCAAGGCGAACGTTCGGCTGACTCGGCTTCGACCGCAGACGTGCCAGACAGACATACCCGCGAACACCGCTAACCGACCACGTCGCGGAGCGGGTAGCCAGTCGGCGGACAGTGCCCGCATCTCCCGCGGTCGGCTATCGCAAGGCCGCGGGGGTGCAGATGCGTGCCGGGAGACCGTCCCCAGGGGCGCTGGCGAACCTGTGCCAGAACCCCCGCCCGGGTCAGGAAGCTCGCAGCAGCGGCGCCCTCCCCAGCGCATCCCGCAGCCGGTCCAATACCTCCTCTGCCGGGCCCTCCGCCGTGCACCCGGCTGCCATCCGGTGGCCTCCTCCGCCGAACTCCGCGGCGGCGGCTGACACGTCGATGTCACCGGCCGAGCGAAGCGAGACTGTCCACACTGGACCAGGTCCGGCCTCCTTCAGCACGGCCGCGACCCCGGCCTCCCGAGTGGCGCGCACCACGTCGATCACCGACTCGATCTCTTCCAGTCGTACCGTCGCCGCAGCCGCCGCGCGGACTACCGTGTGGACGAAGCCGAATCCTTGTGCCGCTTCGGGTTCCAGCCTCGCTTCAGAGAGGACCGTCGACAGCATCGGCAGCCACGCGAACGGGTGGTCGTCGACGATTCGGCGGGCCACCTCGCCCGGGTCCGCCCCGGCTTCCAGGAGGCGCGCGGCGATTCGGTGCGTTTCGGGGCTTGCCCGGCGGAAGCCGCTCGTGTCGGTGACCACCCCGGCGTACAGGCAGCGTGCGGCGGCTGCGTCCAGTTCGACGCCCATTGCCTCGATGATGCGGGTGACCAGGATCGCTGTCGCTTCGGCGGTCTCGTCTACGACGTGGTGAGTGCCGTAGCGGGCGTTCGTCGCGTGGTGGTCGACGACCAGGACCGGAGCGCCCGCATCGCGGACTGCGGCCACGCGCGGGGCGAGCCTGCCCAGGCGGGCCAGGGTCGGAGTGTCCAGTGCGACCAGCAGGCTGTCGGCCGGAGGGAGGGCGTCGACCGGGGTGATCAGGCCGTCGACGTCCAGCCAGGCCAGTGTTTCCGGGGCCTCGTCCGGCTCTCCGAAGGCGACCCGCACGCGAGCGCCGCCGCGATGCAGCACGTGGCCTAGGGCCAGCGCGCTGCCGAGGGCGTCCGCGTCGGGGCGCACGTGTCCGAGCAGCGTCACGTCGGTGGCCTCGGCCAGCAGTGCGGCGGCGGCCTCGATGTCCTGTACCAGGGAAGCTGTCACAAAGTGTCACGCTACGCTCTGCGGGATGCCTGAGTACGTGATCCTCGTTCTTCCTTCCGCCAACCGCGTGTACGCCGCGTCGTCGCCGGCGCTGCTGCGCGCCGAGCTGGCGGCCTTCGGCGCTGGTCTTTCCGCCGAAGTGTCGGCGATCGAAGAGATCGAACTCGGCGGCGTCGGGTACGTGAAATTCGCCTGCGCGGCGCCTCTCGGTGAGCGAGACTTGGCGCTGCTGTCGAACCTGTCCTCGCTGTACGCCCTGTTCGAACTGGGCGACGGGGTGCTGCGGCCGGTCGCCGTGCATCCGCTGGCGAAGGCCGACTCGGACCTGCTGACCATCCAGAAGTACCCGGGCAAGACCAACGAGCAGTTCACCAAACTGCTGCTCAACCTCACTCTGCTGGCGACCGCGCGGCCCGCGGACTGGCTGGACCGTGAACTGCACCTGCTCGACCCGCTGTGCGGCCGCGGAACGACGCTCAACCAGGCCGTCATGTACGGCTTCGACGCCACCGGTCTGGACGTCGACGAGCGCGATTTCGAAGCGTACGAGCAGTTCGTGAAGACGTGGCTGCGCACGAAGCGCGTGAAGCACACCGCAGAGGCCGGGCAGCTGCGCCGCAACAAGGTCCGGCTTGGCCGTCGGCTGGACATCGAGTACGCGTTCGACAAGGACGACTACAAGGCCGGCCGCGTCCGACGGCTCAGCTATCTCAACACGGACACCCTGACCACCGACGAGGTCCTTCGCCCGGCCTCGGTGGACCTCATCGTGACCGACGCGCCGTACGGCGTGCAGCACGGCAGCCACCGCGACACCGGCCTGGCCCGCAGCCCGCGCGACCTCCTCGCGGCGGCGGTCCCGGTGTGGAACCGGGTGCTGCGGCCGGGCGGGGCGATGGGGATCTCGTGGAACACGCACGTGCTGCCGCGCGAGGAACTGGTGGCGATCCTGGAACGCGCGGGGCTGGCGGTGCGATCCGGCGGGCCTTATGAGGAACTGGCGCACCGGGTGGACCAGGCGATCGTGCGGGATCTTGTAGTGGCGGGAAAGCCCGGCTGAACTCGCTGGGCATTATTGTTACAGCGCGCAGACTACATTCACTGGATTGAGTGAAAGCCAGATAGCACGGGCGGATCACTATCGTGCTTTTACCGCTCAGAGTTGACCGTTCATCGCATCAAGCCTCCTGTGGCGCATTTCGTACGGCAGGGTCGGCCTTGAAATGGACACGACACCAGAGCGAATCCCGCCCTTGGCGACCGAGGCAGTCGAATTGGTGACCTGCCATCCGCGCCAGCTGGAAATTGCCCCGTTGAGCGAGGCCGGTCAGCCCGACGAGTCTCTGCCCTACCTGACTTCCTATCGTCGTCGTGCCCACGATCGCAGACTGGCGTCCATCGTCGAGGCCGCCGCATGCGGGACAAGCGGAATCGTCACCGTCGTTGGCGGACCGGCAACGGGGAAGAAACGCGCGCTGCTGGAAGCCGCGTACACCAAGGGTTCCGATGGGCAATTGCTGCTCTACGGCTGGAAAATCTGGCCCGGTCTCAGTCCGCGCAACCCGGAGGAACTGCTGGCGAGCGCGAAGGGATTTCAGAGAAATACCGTCGTGTGGCTTCCTTCCGCAGAGCGTGACTTTTTCGTGTGCGGCCACGAAAAAGGCAATGAAGTTGCCGACAGCCTGCGGAATCTGCTGCTCGACGCCAAGCGTGCGCCGATTCTGATTCTCGCGAGCCTGACCCCGGAGTACTGGCAAGACCTCACCGCACCGCCGGAAGGGGGCGTCGACCGGTCGCACGTCCACCTGCTGCTGCAGGGCACCAGCATCACGGTGCCCGACACCTTCACCGAAACCGAGGTCACCCGGGCACTCGCCTCCCCTGACCCGCGAGTCTCCGAAGCAGCGGCGAACGCACCGAACGGCCAGGTGATCCAGACTCTTGTCGCCGGACCGGCACTGCGCACGCGCTGCCAGCGGATCAGCCCGTTCGCTCGGGCGATCCTGGATTTCGTGATCGAGGCCCGGCACGCAGGCCACGGCCCAGCGATGTCCTGGACGCTCCTCCGCAAGGGTGCGCACGCCTTCCCCGACGGACCGGACACCGACGAGTCGTTCGACAAGGCGCTGAAAGAACTGACGACGCCAGTACGCGGCGGTGTCGCAGTACTGACCAAAGAGACGAAAACGGACGGCTATCGGCTTGCCCCGTGTCTCGACCGACTGTACGCGACCGAGGCGCCGAAGCCGATCCTTCCGCGCGCGAGCCTGTGGCCCGTACTGCTGGAAACCGTTGCGGGGCACGACAGTCTCGACATCGCCCGGGAATGCCGACGACGCCATCTCCTGGAACTGAGCGCTCAGTTCTACCTGCAGAACGGCACGCCGCGAGCGCATCTTGAACTCGCCGCGATGCTGGCGAAGGCTGAGCGAATCGACGAGGCGGTCGCCCTGTGCCGGATGCTCACGCGGATCGGTGCCGAAGTCGAGGAAGCGATCAGCCAGGGGGCGCATATTCTCTTCGAGGCCGAGCGCGAAAAGGACGTCCTGGACTGGCTGGGCCCGCTCGCCGAAACGGGAAACCGTTCGGCCGCGTTGCGCGTCGAGGTCGCCCATATCCGGTGTAGCCAGCCGGAACGGGCGCTGGCCGTGCACCGCCGACGTGCGGAAAACGGCGACCTGCGATCGGCGGCTTACGTGGCGGCGAGCATGGTCTCGCCCGAGATCCTGGTCGATTCCCGTGGTCCGCTGTCTGCCGAGGACCGAGAGAAACAGCGGATCCGCCGTCGGAAAGAACTCGACAAAGCGGTGCGCTGGCTGACCGGACTGGCTGGGCGCCTCGAGTGCGATCTGCTTCCCCTGATCACTGACCTGACGATGGACGCCTTGGGGATCGACGCGGTGCTGGAGATGCTTTCCGAGGAGGCGACCGACTACGACCTGCCCGGCGCGTATCTGATTGGTGCCGAAGCACTGTCTGCGGTCGGGCGGGCCGAAGAAGCACTGACGTGGGTGGAGTCGGCTCGGCGGCACGGCGTCCCCGGCAGCGCCGCTGTCGCAGCGCGGGTGAATCTGCGCGCTCGCCTGCTCGACGCGGCCCAGCAGTGCGCGCTCGAATCCGCGGCGGAGGGAGACGCGGCTCCGCTGATCGAGGTCGGTTACGCCTTCGCCAAATCCGATCCCCCGCTTCCGGACCGAGCGCTCAAGTGCTACGACGACGCGGTGCCTGGCGACGCACCCGCCGCCTTCAGCGCCGCCGCGCTCGCCGCGGCCCGGCACGGCATGCTCGACAAAGCCTTCGGTTACTACCGGCGGGCGAACTTGGCTGGCTGCGCACCGGATCCGGCCGAGATCGTCCGGTTGCTCTGCGCTGCTGGGAAGGTCACTGAGGCGTTGGAATGGTACGTCGCCACGGTTCCGGGGTCGATCGCTCCGGTCGCCCGGCATATCAAGGATTTCCCTGTAGCGATGACGGTGGCCGAGGCTGTCCGGTCCCGCAAAAACCTTCCGCAGTGGCGGGCGCTCGCCTGGGTGGCCGACGAACTCCTCGGAGCCCCATACAGCGGAACCGGCCGGACGACGGTGAGCGGAAATGGCCCGCACCACGCGACCTCCTCGCGGCTGGTGCTGGCGGGCCGGCTGTACAAGGAGGCCGCCAAGTCGGGGACCCCGCGGGTCGAGGAACGTGCCGTCCGCCTGCTGATGGACGCGCGCAACTTCGTCGAGGCGATGCACCTGATCCGCTCGGGCCACGAGACTGTGCCGCGGCGGCTGCGGGCGCTGCTGGCGGAAGCCCTCGCCGGACACGGCGCGCTGAAGGACGCCGAGCAACTGCTCGAAGAACTGCTCGACGAGGACGACTTCAGCGCGGCCGCCGGGGTCGCCCGGGGCTTCAACCTGCACGAGGAGTACGTCAAAGCGCAGGACATCGCCGAGCGCGGGGCGCGCGGCGGGGACGTCGAATCCTTGGTGCTGCTGGGCGATCTTCGCCGGGGCGCGGGCGATCAGACCAGGGTGCTCGATCTCTACTGCCTCGCGCTGGCCCACGGCCATCCTGGCGCGCGCCTCCGGATCAACCATCTCCTCGACGCGGCGGACGGCCGCGCCTGGGAGCACACGCAGTTGCGGAAGCACGGCCTCGATCCGCGCGGGGAGATCGCGCCGGACTGGGAGATTTCGGTGCCGGGCGAGGACGACGGATGAAGCCGCACCGTCCCGCGCTCGTTCACTGGTCACCAGGGAAAGCTCGGTGTTACCAATTGCCTACACAACCCCGGCTACCCGAACCGGTGATCCCGCTACGCCAGCCGCGATCCGAGGAAGCGCAGCACCTCCGGCAGCACACCCCGCCAGTACTCCTCCGTGTGCTCCCCCGCCGTGATCCGCGAGACCTCCGGTTTGGCGCTGCTGATCAGCTTCCGGTTGGCCGCCAGGAACGGGTCGCCGTCGCCGCACCACACGCCGAGGCCTCGGGTCGGGAGTTCGTCCACGTGCTGCAGCGGTTCGGCGGCCGTCCAGTCGTCCTGGGACGGGAAGATGTGCCGGGTGCGGGCTTCGGGCCAGGTGCGGAACAGGGCCGCGCTGCAGGTGGCCACGGTCCGCACGTCGCGGCGGCGCCGGGCGAGGTTCAGGGCGCCGAAGCCGCCCATGGAGATGCCGAGGACGCCGGTCATCGGGCGGAGACCGGCTTCGGAGAGCCAGCCGGGGAGTTCGTCGGCGAGCATGCGGCGCGGGTCGTCGCTGCCGTCGGGGACCCAGTAGTGGCTGCCGTCGACCGCGACGACCGCGAACGGCGGGACGCCGGACCGCACCCCGGCGGTGAGGGCCGCGGGCAGGTCCAGGTCCAGGAACGTGCGGGCGTTCGAGCCGCGGCCGTGCAGCGCGACGCAGACCGGCAGGCCGAGGCTGGGGACGCCGTCGGGCGTCATGAGCACCACGTCGACGTCCCGGCCGCGGGCCGCCGAGTGCCTGCGGTGGATCGTGATCGACGCCCTCAGGGGCGACGGGCTGGAGGCCGGGGCAGCCGAGGTCGGCGCAGCCACCGGGGCGGAGCGCCCGGTGCAGGCGGAGACGAGCGCCGCGGCACTGCCGAGCAGGAGGCCGCGTCGCGTGACACCGGGCTTTGACCGCATCGCTTCAGCCGCGCGTCTCCTCTTCTGCTTGCTCCTCGTCCTCTTCGGCACGAGGAGCCTTGTAAGGGTCCGCTTCGCCCGCGGGCTGGGCCCCGGTCGCCCGGCGCGCCACCTCCGCGTCCGACTCGCGGGCCTTCGCGAGCAGTTCTTCGATGCGGCGGGCGTCGTCGGGGACGCTGTCCGCGACGAAGGCGAGCGTCGGGGTGTAGCGGACGCCGGTGCCCTGTCCCACCTTGGTGCGCAGGACGCCGCGCGCGGCTTCCAGCGCCGCCGCGGCGCTCGCGAAGTCCGGCTCCGCGTCGAGGCTTTCGCCGAGCACCGTGTAGTACACCGTGGCGTCGTGCAGGTCCGCAGTGACGCGGGCGTCGGTGATGGTCACCGAGCCCAGTCGCGGGTCCTTGACGTCGTGTTCGATCGCCGAGGCCACGATCTGCGAGATCCGCTTGGCGAGCTTGCGTGCCCGAGCGGGATCGGCCATGGCTGAGGTCTCCTTCTCCGGGGTTCCGGGGTGTCCGGGTGTTCTAGTCGTCCGGGCCGAGCAGCCGGCGGCGCGCGGAGAGCAGTTCGAACTCAGGGCGTCCGGCCGCGAACCGCTCGCACGCGTCGAGCACGTCCCGGATGTGCTCGCCGTCGGGGGCGACCGCGGCGACGCCGATGAGCGCGCGCCGGTGCAGGTCCAGATGTCCCGCCTCGGCGACCGAGACGGAAAACCGCTTCCGCAGTTCGGCCACCACCGGCCGCACCACGGATCGCTTCTGCTTCAACGAATGCACGTCGTCGAGCAGCAGGTCGAGCTCTAAGGCTCCGACAAACATAGGCAGCGAAGTTATGCCGCGAGGGCGGTCCGGGGTGCGCGCCTGGCGCACCCCGGACCGGTCACTCACGCACGGGGCTTCTCCCGCTGTTCGTAGGTCTCGATCACGTCGTCGACCTTGATGTCGCTGTACGAGCCCAGCGTGAGACCGCACTCGTACCCTTCCCGGACCTCGACCACGTCGTCCTTGAAGCGGCGCAGCGAGTTGATCGGCAGGTTCTGCGCCACGACGTTGCCGTCGCGCAGGAGGCGGGCCTTGGCGTTGCGCCGGATCTCGCCGGACATGACCAGGCAACCCGCGATCGTGCCGATCTTGGAGGACTTGAAGACGTCCCGGACCTCGGCGCGGCCCAGTTCGACCTCTTCGTACTCCGGCTTGAGCATGCCCTTCAGGGCCTGCTCGATCTCCTCGATCGCCTGGTAGATGACCGTGTAGTAGCGCACGTCGACGCCCTCGCGGGTGGCCCGCTCGGTCGCCTTGCCCTGCGCCCGGACGTTGAACCCGAGGACGATCGCGTCGGACGCGGTCGCCAGGTCGATGTCCGATTCGGTCACGCCGCCGACGCCGCGGTGCACGACGTGCAGTTCGACGTCTTCGCCGACGTCCAGCTGCAGCAGCGCCGCCTCGAGCGCCTCGACGGTACCCGAGTTGTCGCCCTTGATGATCAGGTTGAGGCTGCTCGTCTCCTTCAAGGCGGAGTCGAGGTCCTCGAGGCTGACCCGCTTGCGGCGCGACGCGTTGAGCGCGTTGCGGGTGCGGGCGGAGCGGCGCTCGGCGATCTGCCGGGCGACGCGGTCCTCGTCGACCACCAGGAAGGTGTCGCCCGCTCCCGGCACCGAGGTGAACCCGATGACCTGGACCGGACGCGAGGGCAGCGCCTCGGTGACGTCCTCGTTGTGCTCGTCGACCATCCGGCGGACGCGGCCGTAGGCGTCGCCCGCCACGACCGAGTCGCCCACGCGCAGCGTGCCGCGCTGGACCAGGACGGTGGCCACCGGGCCGCGGCCGCGGTCGAGGTGTGCCTCGATCGCGACGCCCTGTGCCTCCATGTCCGGGTTGGCCCGGAGGTCCAGGGCCGCGTCCGCGGTCAGCAGGATCGCCTCGAGAAGCCCGTCGATGTTGATGTTCTCCCGTGCGGAGATCTCGACGAACATCGTGTCGCCGCCGTATTCCTCGGCGATGAGGTTGTACTCGGTGAGCTGCTGCCGGATCTTGTCCGGGTTCGCGCCCTCCTTGTCGATCTTGTTGATCGCGACCACGATCGGGGCCTTCGCGGCCTGCGCGTGGTTGATCGCCTCCACCGTCTGCGGCATGACGCCGTCGTCGGCCGCCACCACGATCACCGCGATGTCGGTCGAGTTCGCGCCTCGGGCACGCATGGCGGTGAACGCCTCGTGACCCGGGGTGTCGATGAAGGTGATCAGCCGCTCGACGCCTTCGAGCTCGGTCTCGATCTGGTAGGCGCCGATGTGCTGGGTGATCCCGCCGGCCTCGCTTTCGCGGACCTTCGTCTTGCGGATCGTGTCCAGCAGTCGCGTCTTACCGTGGTCGACGTGACCCATGATGGTGACGACCGGCGGCCGGACCTGCAGGTCCTCCTCGCCGCCGGCGTCGTCGCCGTAGGTGATGTCGAAGGTCTCGAGCAGCTCGCGGTCCTCCTCCTCGGGGGAGACGACCTGGACGACGTAGTTCATCTCGCCGCCGAGCAGTTCGAGGATGTCGTCCGACACGGACTGCGTCGCGGTGACCATCTCGCCGAGGTGGAAGAGCACCTGCACCAGCGAAGCCGGGTTGGCGTCGATCTTCTCGGCGAAGTCGGTCAGCGAAGCGCCGCGCGGCAGCCGGATCGTCTCGCCCTGCCCCTTGGGCAGGCGGACGCCGCCGACGCTGGGCGCCTGCATGTTGTCCATGTACTCCTGGCGCTTCTGCCGCTTCGACTTGCGGCCCTTGCGCGAGGGTCCACCGGGACGGCCGAAGGCACCGGCCGTGCCGCCGCGGCCGCCGGGGCCGCCACGACCGCCGCCGCCACCGCGGAAACCGCCGCCGCCGGCCGGGGCGCCACCGCCGCCGCCCGGACGGAAGCCGCCGCCACCGCCGCCGCCACCGCCGGGACGGAAACCGCCGCCACCGCCGCCGCCACCGGGGCCGCCGCGGAAGCCGCCGCCACCGCCGCCGGGACGACCGCCGCCACCGCCACCGGGACGACCGCCACCGCCGCCGGGACCGCCTCGGCCGCCTGCCGGTCCGGCAGGACGGGCGCGGCCCGGCATCATGCCGGGGTTCGGGCGCGGGGGCATGTTGCCCGGGCTCGGCCGGTTGCCGCCGCCCTGCCCGCCGGGACGCGGCGGACGCTCTCCGCCGCCCTGGCCGCCGCCCGGACGCGGGGGACGGTCGCCGCCGCCCTGGCCGGGGCCGGGACGCGGAGCGGGCGGACGCGGAGCCGGGGAACCGGAGCCGACGCCGAACGGGTTGTTGCCGACCCGCGGAGGCCGCGGGCCGGGACGCGGGCCGCTGGGCTTGGGGCCCTGCGGCTTGGGCGGCACGACCGAACCGGCGGACGACGAGTCCTGCTGCTTCGGGGCCGGCTTCGGCGCGGCGGGCTCGGCCTTGGCGGCCGGGACCTCCGGAGCCGGGGCCGGCTGGGCCGGCGCGGGCGGGCGCGGACCGGGACGCGGACCGCCGGGCTTCGGGCCCGCGGCGGCGGCCGGCTTCACGGCCTGCGGACCCGGCTTCACGGCCGGGGCCTGCTGCTGCGGCGCGGGAGCCGGCTGGGCCGGGGCCTGCGGGGCAGCGCTCTGCTGCTGGGCGGGCGGCTTCGGGGCCGCCGGAGCGGGCCGCGGTCCCGGAGTGGGGCCGGGCTTCTTCCCGCCCTTGGCGGGGTACGCGTCGCGGAGCCGGCGGGCGACGGGCGCCTCGACGGTGGACGACGCGGACTTCACGAACTCGCCCTGCTCCTTGAGCTTGGCGAGAACTTCTTTGCTGGTGATCCCGAGCTCCTTAGCGAGCTCGTGTACACGGGCCTTGCCTGGCACAGCTCTCCTCATCTAGGGGAGGCCAGGCGGGGACCCGCTGACCTCGTCCTTATCGTCGCGCGTTCATGGCTTCAGCTTCACGGCTGACTCATGACGGGTCGACCTGCTTCCTTGTTTCTCGCGATCCCGGGTTGGTCCCGGAGTCGTCGTCCGCGGCGAACGCCGCGTGGTCGTGCAGCCCTTCGGCCTCGAGCGCGCCCTGGACTCGAAGAGCCCGGGGGAACGCCCGCTTCCGCTCGGCTTTGGCCAGGCAGTCCGTTCCGGGGTGCAGCCACGCTCCCCGGCCCGGCAGCCGCCGACGTTCGTCGACGACCAGCCGCCCGTCCGCCGCGACCACGCGCAGCAGTTCACCGGTCAAGTCCCGTTTCCGGCAGCCGACACACGTGCGCACCGGCGACTGCCGGTGACGCTGGAGGTCGGGGGTGTCCCCAGTAGCCCTTCGCGGGTCTTGAACCGTTGTCGAGTCTAGCGCCTGCACCTTCAGTCGGCCGAACCGGTTGCCGCGGCGGGCCGCGCCTGGCCGGCGTGGTCTTGCTCACCCTCGGTCGGATCGGCCGGTTCGGCGGGCGCCGCGTCGCTCCGGATGTCGATCCGCCAGCCGGTGAGCCGGGCCGCCAGCCGGGCGTTCTGGCCTTCCTTGCCGATCGCGAGCGACAGCTGGAAGTCCGGCACGACGACCCTCGCCGTCTTGGCCCGCTCGTCCACGACACGTACCGAGACAACCTTCGCGGGCGACAATGCATTCCCGACGAACTTGGCCGGGTCGTCGGACCAGTCGATGATGTCGATCTTCTCGCCGGCGAGCTCGCTCATCACGTTGCGCACGCGCGCGCCCATCGGGCCGATGCAGGCGCCCTTGGCGTTCACGCCGGGGATGGTGGAGCGCACGGCGATCTTCGACCGGTGTCCCGGTTCGCGGGCGACCGCGGCGATTTCGACGGTGCCGTCGGCGATCTCCGGGACCTCCAGCGCGAACAGCTTGCGCACCAGGTTCGGGTGCGAGCGCGACAGCATGATCTGCGGGCCGCGGTTGCTGCGCGACACGCCGAACACGAACGCCTTGATCCGGGTGCCGTGCTCGTAGGACTCCCCCGCGACCTGTTCGGCCTGCGGCAGCACGCCCTCGGTGTCGCCGACCTGGATCACGACCATGCCGCGGGCGTTGGCGCGCGCGTCGCGCTGCACCACGCCGGCCACGATCTCGCCCTCCTTGGCGGAGAACTCGCCGTAGGTCTTCTCGTGCTCGGCGTCGCGCAGCCGCTGCAGGATGACCTGGCGCGCGGTGGTCGCGGCGATCCGGCCGAAGCCCTCGGGGGTGTCGTCCCACTCCTCGTCGACCTCGCCCTCGGAGGTGAGGGTGTGCGCGAGGACGCGGACGAGGCCGGTCTTGCGGTCGATGTCGATGCGGGCGTGCGACTGGTGGCCCTCGGTGTGCTTGTACGCGGTGAGCAATGCGGTCTCGATGGCCTCGATGACCGTGTCGAAGGGGATGTCCTTGTCCCGTTCGATCGCCCGCAGCGCGGCGATGTCCACGTTCACTTCGACTCCTCCTTCTTCTCGTTTTCGGCAGGGCCGTCTTCGGTCAGGGCTTTGAGGTCTTCGGCGGGCGGTTGCTTGAACTCGACTTCCACCACTGCCTTCGCGACGGACTGGTAGTGCACGTCCTTGATCCGGCCGTCCACGAGCGCGCGCACGCTCTTCTCGCCGGCGTGCCCGACGCGGGCGAGGTAGGCCGCGCCCTCGACGGGCGTGATCTTGACGAGGCGGAACCGGGCGCGCCGCCAGTGCCGCCGCTCGGTGAGCGGCCGGTCGAGGCCGGGCGAGGTGACCTCGAGCGTGTAGGCGCTCGCCAGCACGTGCTCGTTCTCGTCGAGTGCGGCCGAGACGGTGCGGCTGACCTCGGCGACCTCGTCCAGCCCGACGCCGTCGTCGGAGTCGACGACCACCTTCACCAGCTGTCGCCGTCCGGCTTGCTGCACCTCGAGCGAGTCGAGGTCGAAGCCCGCGGTCGTGACGGCTTCGGCCACGATCGGCTCCAGCCGGCTGGCGAGTTCGTTGGGCACGTGGAGCACTCCTGTTCGGCCGTCGTGACGCGGGCTGGTCACGGCTGTGGTCGGTGAAGGTCAAGCTTATCCTGCGCCCCCGCGAAGACGCGCGAGCGGCGGCGCACCCGGGCGGCCTGGCAGGATGGGCCGACGTGACCGCAGACCTCTCCCGGCGCGCCGTGCTGCGTCTGGGCGCACTGAGCGCCACTGTCGCCGCGGCTGTGCCGCTCGCCGCCTGCTCGGGCGGCTACGACGACGCCCCCGATCCGCTGGCCCCGCTGCTGGCGATGGCCGAGGCGGACGCCGCCGCGGCAAAGAAGCTGCCGTCCGGCGGCGACGCGGCCGGCCAGGTGGCCGACGCCAGAGCCGCGCAGGCGGCCGCGCTGAAGGCCGAGGTGGACCGGCTGAACCGGCCCAAGAAGGCGGCGAACGTCCCGCCCGCGCCCGCGGATCTGGGCGGGTTCAAGGACCGGCTCGCCGCCGCGCGCAAGCAGGCCGAGGACCTGGTGGCGGCACTGCCCGCGTACCGGGCCGGGCTGGTCGCCTCGGTGGCCGCCGGATGCGCCGGGCTGCAGCGGATCGCGCCGGAACTCGGGCCGGGGGCCGACGCCAAGGCCGCGGCCGCGCCGTCGTCGGTGCCGAAGGAAGCGGTGGATCCGCTGCAGAAGGCGCTGGCGGCCGAGCACGCGTCGCTGTGGGTGTACGGGCTGGTGACGGCGTTCCTGCCGGGCGATTTCGGGGACGCGGTGAAGGCCGGTCGCGCGGAACACACCGCGCGACGCGATGTGGTGACGCAGATGATCACTTCGGCTTCGGCTACGCCGGTTGCGCCTGAAGCCGCGTACGTGCCGCCTAAGCCGGTTACGGACACTGCTTCGGCTGCTGCGCTCGTGGCGAGCGCGGAGGCGGACACGGCGGCGGCTTGGCTTGCCGTGCTTACGCATACCGATGACGCGGGGTTGCGCGGGATGGCGTTGCAGGCGCTGGTGGCTGCTTCGCGGCGCGGGATGCCTTGGCGGCAGGAAGCGGGTCAGAAGCCCGCTGCCGTGGCACTCCCCGGGCAGCCTTCCTAGAAAAAGCGCGCAGGCCGGGCGGATGTCGTGAGGGTTCATGGCGGAGGTCGTGCGTGCTCATGCCGGTTCTCACCGGCGTAAGCACGCACGAGACTGTGGCGCTCTACGGGTTCGGGTGGTGCGCGGCCTTGCGCGCCCCAATGCCACATTGGGTGCGCTCAACGCATCGAACGCCACATTGGGTGCGTCAGATGCACCCAATGTGGCATTGGGGCGCTCGCCACCGTAGGCAGCCAGCACGTGTCCGGTTCTCACCGGTACGAGCACGCACGAGACCTCAGCGGAGCTTCCCGGACAGTTTCACCGCGTTCTTCGCGATCCGGGCCAGCAGCTGCTTGTCGTGGTGGCCGTAGTAGAAATCGGTCAGCACGATCGTCACCTCGGCGCCGCTGGCCTTCGACTCGTACGCGGCCTGGTCGCCGCTCAGCTTCGGGGCGTCGGTGTCGTGGAAGGTGCCGTCGCGGACCAGGTCGCTCACGTTGCCCGTGCCGTCGCGGTCGGTGAGCTGTTTCAGCTCGGTCGCCTTCGCCGCGTCGGGCATCGTCACCAGCACGACCGAGACCAGCGCCTTCGCGTCGCCGGACTGCACCGTGTACAGCGCCCGCGCCAGGGACTTGCACGGGTTGTCCTGGAAGAACTTCTTGGCGTCCGTGTAGGCGTTGGCGGCGCAGTCGGTGGCCTTGACCGGGCCTTCGGCCAGCTTGTAGTCGAACGCGGGCTTCGTCGTGGTCGCCGGGGGTTCGGCGACGGGCGTGTCCGGCGTGCTTTCGTGCCGGATCAGGTACCAGACGAGTCCGGCCACGACGGCGATCGCCACGAGTCCGGCGCCGCGCAGCAGCAGAGTGCGGTTGTTGCGCGGCGGGCCGGACGGCGGCGGGCCCGGTTGCGCGGGCACGGCCGGGATCGGGGCCGTGTCCGAAAGGCCGGGGGTACCGGGGGTGAACTGCGGGTGCGACACGCGACCACCGTAGTTCACCGCTTCCCCGGCGGTGAGCCCAGACGCTCAGCCCAGGGCGCCCAGAACGCGTTCGACGTCGTCAGGGCCGTTGTAGAGGTGGAAACCGACCCGTACCCGCCCGTTGCGGACGCTCGCGACGACCCCGGCTTCGGCGAGCCGCGCCGGATCGGCTTCCAGTGCCACGATCGCGCTCCCCTGCGGCTCCAGACCCGCTGCGGCGCGCAGGGAATCGGCCAGACCGGTGTTGTGTTCGCGCACCGCGGCGAGGTCCAGTGACGCGAAGTAGTCGAACGATTCCGCTGCGCCTACGTGCGACAGCCACACCGGCGAAAGGTCGAACCCGCGGGCGTTTCCGGCCAGGCGCAGTGGCATTCCGTATACCGAGGACCACGGATCGTCGCCGGCGTACCAGTTCGCGGCGACCGGGCGGGTCCGCTCGTGCGCCCGCGGGTGCACCGCGAGCCAGGCGCAGCCGCGCGGCGAGAACAGCCATTTGTAGCCCGCGCAGACGATCCAGTCCGCCCACGCGACGTCCAGCGGGAGCCAGCCGGCGGCTTGCGTGACGTCGATCAGGACCGGCACGTCCGCGGCTTCGGAGGCGGCCCGCAGCGCGGTGGTGTCGAGGAGCGCGCCGTCGGCGGACTGCGCGAGGCTGACCGCGACGAGGTCGTGGCCTTCGACGTGCTGCGCCAGCTTGGCGAGCGGCGCCTCGGTGACATTCGCCCGCTGCGCGAACGGGAACGTGACGCTGGTGAATTCGTTCTCCGCCACCAGAACGCGGGCGTCCGGAGCCAGCCCGCCGGCGACGTTCGCCACCAGCTGCGACACCGACGCGCCGATCGCCACCCGATCCGCCGGAACGCCCGCGAGCCGCGCGAATCCGTTGCGGGAACGGGACACCGCCTCGTCGAAGTCCGACGGGGTGTCCTGCCCGGTGCGCCACCGGGCGACCGCGGCGTCGACCGCTTCGGCGACGGGCGCGGGCGGGATTCCGATGCTGGGCGTGTTGAGGTAGCCGGCGGGGACAGCGAAGTCGGTGCTTCCTCCGAAGATCATGCCGTGAAGATTACGGGAGCAGCGCCGTGATATCACCGTACGACGGCGGATTCATCGGCAGTTCCGTCTCTTCCCGTACCGAGTCCACTGTGGCCAGTGCGGCGGAAAGTGCTACGCGGTAAGGCGTTGAGCCGAGACTGACCCTCGCCACGCCCAAAGAAGCCAATTCCGAGAAAGTGGCTTTCCCGGGCAGGTACAGCAGGTTCACCGGGACTTCGACCGCTTCGACCAGTTCGGTCACGTCCGCGGCATCGTGCAGGCCGGGGACGAAGACGCAGTCGGCGCCAGCGTCGGCGTACGCGCGGGCCCGGGTGATGGCGTCCGCGACCGGGCCGGTGCCGAGCCAGTGCGTGTCGGTGCGGGCGTTGAGGAACATGTCCGGGACTCGTTCGCGCACCTTGGCCAGCAGCGCGGCCTGAACGACGATCGGGGCGAGGGTGTCGGCTCGGCCGTCTTCCAGGTTGACGCCCACGACCCCGGCGTCCGCGAGTTCCGCGACGAGATCCGCCGCTTCGGCGGGGTCAGTGCTGAAGCCGTCGGCGAGGTCGACGCTGACCAGAATGTCCAGTGGTGCCAGCGATTTCGCCAGTGCGACGGTCGCGGCGCGGGATTCCGGGGCGCCGTCGGCGAGCCCGGCCGCGGCCGAGACGCCGAGGCTGGTGGTGCCGACGGCCGGGTGGCCCGCGTCGGCGAGGGCGGCGGCGAAACCGAACTCCCAGACGTTCGGCAGCAGCAACGGACGGCCCGGGACGTGCAACGCGGCGAAGGAGGTCATGTCCGCAACGGTACGACCTCGACGCTTCGGCAGCGGCCGAACCGTCGGTCAGCCCCCTCGGCTGACCGACAGTCCCAGCTCAGCCTCCGGAACCGCCGGAGAACGCCGCGATCCGTGCCGCCCGTCGGCCCGCTACCGCCTTGCGGAGCGCTGGCACCGCCGGTCCGGCAAGCTTCTCCAGCTCCGCCAGCCGATCGGCATGGTGCCGCGCGTCCGATCGGGACATCCCGGCCCCGGAGGCAGCGGCCAGGGCGGCCAGCGCCGCGGTTGGGGCGTCCACTTCGGACAGTGGGGCGGTCAGGGCGTGGTCGAGCCGCGCATGCGCGTCGCGTACTCGCGTCGGGTCGGAAGGGACCAAGACCTTGCGGTGCAAGACCGAGCTTGTTCCCTCTTCGAGCAAACCCGCCGCGGAGAGCTGCGTTTCCAGCGACTGCAGCGTGTCGTTCTTTCCGCGCCGCAGCAACGCGCGCCACGATCCGGGGCGGTGCGCGCGGACATCGGCGAGCAGGTCGTCGAGAAGGAGGTCGCCGGTGGGGGCGGCACCGGTCGGTTCGGCGTGGCCGCGCTGGTCGCGGAGGTTGCCGCGCAGCACCAGGTCGGTCACCGCGGCGGCGCGGACCAGCAGGGCCGCGTTGGAGCGGCGGGAGACCGGGCCGCCTTCCGGGTCGCAGGCGAGAAAATACGCTCGCGCGGGCAAGGAATCACTCATTGTTTCTTCACCTCTGGCCAGATCGTTTCCCAGGATTGCTTCCGCCCGGTGTACAGCCACATCAGTCCGGGCACCACTTCAGTCACCGAAGAGAAGTACGGTCTCAGCAACGCCGGGTCGAAGCCCGCGAAAAGCACGTTCTTCGCGGAATCCGGCGGCCGGTCGAAGTACCAGTATCCTCGATGTCCGCTGTAGACATTGTTGATCCCGTACCGCGGGCCGTAATACTCCACGGCCGCGGCGAACGGGTAGATTTCCCCGTATACCGCAGTTTCTCGCCGTACGGAATCGGGCAGCGACCGATAGGTCTGCCCGACGCCGTCCGCCACCTGCTGTTGCGCGGTCTCCCCTGCCGCGAAGACAGTGCCGAGCGAAATCGGGCCGAACGACGTCGCTTTCATCGACGCCGGCCACACCGGAAGCCCGGCCACGGTGACCGCCGCCGAAAGCACGAACGCGATTCCGACGGGAATCTTCCACCACCGCACCAGATTCCGCCGGGAAAGCTCCGTCGCCCCGGCGGCGAACGGCAGCGAATACAGGCTCATCAGATAGTACGAGCGGCCGTGCGTCGCGATGATCACCGCCACCACCAGCAGCAACGCCACCGCGAGGTAGCGGTACGGCACCAGGTCCGGCGAACGGAACAGCCGCCACATTCCGTACAGCAGCGCCAGCACGCCGATTCCCATTCCGGCACCGAGCACCCCGTCGCGTGCGAAGGTGAGGTAGCCGGGGAATTCGGCCGCGACGACTTCGCCCATCTGGGTGTAAGCCCAGCCGTGCGTGGCTTGCCAGAAGAACGTCGGCAGGGTCGCCACGACGGCGATCAGCGCGCCCAGCCACAGTTTCGGCCGGGAAACCAGCTTTCGCGGTCCCAGAACGAGCGCGGACACCAGCACCGCGCCCCACAACGCGGGAATCAGGAACTTCGTCTGCAGCGACACCGCGGTGACCGCTCCGGCCCACACGAGCAGGCCGTCGCGCCGGGTCCGGGTCCAGCGCACGAGCAGGAACACCACGAGCGTCCAGAAGAACGGATCCAGCACGTAGGTGGCGACCCAGTGGCTGATGATGATCAGCCCCGACGTCGCGTACGCCCCCGCAGCCATCACTTGCGCCCCGCGCCCGCCGCCCAGTTCGCGGGCGGTCAACGCGGTCACCACGACCCCGGCGCCGGCCGCGAGCGCCATCGGCAAGCGCAACGCGACCAGCGAACCGGGGAACCACTGGTCAAGTGCCCCGGCCAGCAGCGGGACGAGCGGCGGCTGGTCGAAATACCCCCAGGCCAGGTGATCTCGACCGGCCACGAGGAAGTACAGCTCGTCGAACCCGTGCGCGTACCGGGTGCTCGTCGCCACCAGCAGCGCGACGGCGGCCGCCGCGACCGCCAGCACCGGCAGCCGGGCGAACCGCGGGATTCCTTCGCTCGTCATGGCATCGAGTCCACCGCGCCGGGCGGGTGCGGGGTAAGCGTGCTCGGTAGCGACTCGCAGCGACGAAAGTGGATCACTTCCGGCCGAGCCGCAACTTTCGGCGGTAGCCGCCCACCCGGGCGGTGCGGATCCGGCGCGGGCGGACGGGCGAACGGATACCGTGACCGGGTGACCAGCACGTGCCGTTCCTGGCCGCGGTCGACCGACTGGCTCTGGCTGGGCGGCGCCGCGCTGGCGTTCGCCTGCCTCGACTTCGGGCTCTTTCTCGCCTCCGGACCCACCACCGGTTTCCTGGGGCCGTACGCGACGCTCGTCCTGGAACTGGTTTGCGACGCGTCCCTCCTTCTCCTGGCGCGCTTCCCGAACGCGGTGGCCGGGCTGCTGATCGTGGCCTCGCTGGCGATGCTGGCGTCCGACCTCTTCTCCCCCGGCCTGCTCGTGCCCACGCGCCAGCCGACGCTAATGACCGTTCCCACGATCACGCCGATCGTGCTGGCGCAGCTCGTCCGGCAGCTGGATCGGCGGCGGCTGTTGTGGATCGCCGGATTCCTGGCGCTGCTGGCGACGCGGCCGTGGAACCCGGCCTGGAACACGACGCCGTTCGGGTTGCTGAGCACCGCGCTTCCGGTGGCGGTCTCGCTGTACTTCGAGGCGCGCCGGCAGCTGCTGAGTTCGTTGCGGGACCGGGCCGAACGCGCGGAACGCGAACAGCATCTGCTCGCCGAACAGGCGCTGGCGGCGGAGCGGCGGCGGCTGGCGAGCGAGATGCACGACGTGGTGACCCATCGGCTGAGCCTGATGGTGCTGCACGCGGGCGCGCTCGGCGTGACGTCGCCGGATCCGTCGGTGAAGTCGGCTGCCGAGGACATCCGGCGCGAGGGCGCGCATGCCCTGGACGAGCTGCGCGACCTGGTCGGCGTGCTGCGCAACGGCACCGGGATCGAACCGCCGGTGCCGAATCCGCCGCTTCCCGGCGAGGTGGCGGACCTGGTCGCCGAATCGGTGGCGGTCGGCATCGCGACCGAGCTTTCCGTGACCGGCGACCGGACTTCGGTGTCGCCGACCGTGGCGCGCACCGCGTATCGCGTGGTGCAGGAGGCGCTCACCAACATCCGCAAGCACGCGCCGGGCTGCTCGGCGACGGTTTCGCTGCGCTATCACCCGGGCGGGCTGGACGTGGCCGTCGCCAACACCCGCTCAGTCAAGCCGCCGGACGCGACGCTCGCGCGCAGTGGCTCCGGCGCGGGGCTGAGCGGGTTGCGGCAGCGGGTCGAACTGGTCGGCGGGACCTTCGAGGCGGGCCCCGTGCCCGGCGGCGGGTTCCGGATCGGTGCGATACTTCCCGCCTACGTCCCGACCACGGAAGGTGCTGCCCGGTGATCACGGTCGTGGTGGCCGACGACGAGCCGATGGTGTGCGCGCACCTGCGCACGATCCTCGGTTCGGCCGGCGACATCGAGGTAGTCGCACAGGCGCGGGACGGCGCCGAAGCGGTCGAGGAAGTGGTCCGGCACCGGCCGTCGGTGGTGCTGATGGACCTGCGGATGCCCGGCGTCGACGGGCTGGCCGCCATCGAGCGGATCTGCGCGCTGCCGGAGCCGCCCGCGGTCGTCGCGCTGACGACGTTCGACGCGGACACCTACGTCATCCGCGCCCTCCGCGCGGGCGCGGCCGGGTTCCTGGTGAAGTCGACGCCGCCGGAGGACCTGATCGGCCTGATCCGGGTCGCCGCGGACGGGCACACCGTGCTTTCGCCATCGGCCGCGCGCCGGTTGGTGGCGCTGTCGTCGGACGGCCACCGCCGCGACGACGAGGCCCGCCGCCGGACCGCCGGGTTGACCGACCGCGAGCGGGATGTGTTGGCCTGCCTGGGAGAAGGACTGTCCAATGCGGACATCGCCGGTCGGCTGCATCTGGCGGAGGCGACGGTGAAGAGCTATGTGTCGCGGATGCTGGTGAAGCTCGACTGCGCGAACCGGACCCAGGCCGGGTTGCTGGCGCATGAGGCCGGGCTCGTCGGCCGGTAGCTATTTCAACAGCGAGCCCAGGCGCTGTGCAGACGCCACCACCAACCGGCCCAGCTCGTCCGGGTCCGGAGCCTCGAACAACGACAGCCCGATACTCGTACCCGGCGCGTCACGACCAGTCGGCACCACCGCCGAAATCCCCGTGATCCCCGGCGCGATCTCCCCCACCGACACCGCATAACCCCGGGACCGGGCGCGCGTGATCTCCTCACGCTCCCCCTCCACCGGCGGCTCCGCCGACAGCAGCGCGAGCCCGGCCGAACCGCGGCCTATCGGGTCCAGCTGGCCGCTGCGGAACGACACGTGCATCCGCGCCTGCCGCGGTTCCACGATCATCAGCATCCGCACCTGTTCGACGTTTTCCCGGACGACCAGGTGCGCCGACGCGCGACCGGCGTCCGAGAGCTCCTCCAGCACCGGGCGCGCGAGCGTGCGCAGGTCCTGTTCCACCGGTTCGGCCAGGCGCACGAGGCCGGTGCCGAGCGAGATCCGCTTGAACCGGTCGCGCCGGCAGAGGTGGTGCGCCTCCAGCGTGCGCACGAGGCGGTGCGCGACCGTCCGGTGCACGCCGATCCCCTCGGCGATCTCGGTCATCGTGAGCCCCTGCGGATGCTCCACCAGCAGCTCCAGCACTTGAAGCCCGTGGCTCAGCGTCTTCGACGTCCCCGTTTCGGACACACGACTCCCTTGACGACAGCTTGTCCGGCGACCTACTGTTCCTACATATCGCACGGTGCGTGCGAATATAGCACGTTTGCCGCTCGAGGCAACTCCCCGCGGATCGAGGTCCCTGACATGAGCGAAGTCCCCGTCGAGGACGTGGTGGCGGTGCATCAGCTCTACGGCCGCCAGAGTCACGCCATCGACTCCGGGCAGGCCGCGCGCTGGGCCGCCACGTTCACGCCGGACGGGAAGTTCGTCTCGCCCAGTTACCCGGAACCCGCTGTCGGCACGGCCGCATTGACCGCGTTCGCCGAACGCTTTCACGCCGGGTGCGTGGAGTCCGGCGAGCGGCTGCGGCACGTCGTGTCCACAGTGGAGGTCCGGTTAGGACAGTCCGGGGATGCCTTGCGAGCGCTCGCCTATCTGCAGATCGTCGGGACGCCGGAAGGCGGATCCCCGCGACTGCACCGGCTCACCGTGCTGGACGACGAACTCGTGCGCACCGCGGAAGGCTGGCGCGTGCGCCGTCGCACCGTGCACCGCGAGCCCTGAGAAACAACGAGGAGAAAACGCAGATGACCACTCTCGAGCCCACCGGCCCCGGCCGGGTGCTGCACCAGCCCGCGACCGCGCGGTACCCGGAGATGCCGGGCAAGGTCGCCGTGGTCACCGGCGCCGCTCGCGGAATGGGTGCGCGATTCGCCTCCGGTCTCGCCACGCGCGGGGTGCACGTGGTGGGCGGCGATCTCGACACCGCCGCGATGACCGCCACCGCCGACGAGCTGACCGCCGCGCTCGCCGCCGAGTCCATTGAGGACAAGCCGGGCCGGATCGTCGCGGCCGCGGTGGACGTCACCCGCGCCGAGGACCACGTCGCGCTCGCCCAGCGCGCGATCGACGAGTTCGGCCGCATCGACTTCTGGGTCAACAACGCCGGGATCTTCCCCTACGGCGAGGTTCCCGACATCACCCCGGAGCAGATCCGCTCGACGCTCGCGGTGAACGTCGAGGGCGTGCTGTTCGGCGCGCAGGCCGCGGCCGCGCGGATGGAACCGGGCAGCGCGATCGTCAACATGGCGTCGGTGTCCGCGGTCCGCGTGCGCAAGGGCCGCGCGGCGTACTGCAGCTCCAAGGCGGCCGTCGCGCACCTCACCGAATCGCTCGCGGTGGAACTCGGCGACCAGGACATCCGCGTCAATTCCATTGCCCCGGGCTACATCGACACCGAGATGACCCGCTGGATCCAGGACGACGCGCCCGCGCTGGCGAAGGCGCTGGACGCGGTTCCGCTGCACCGGATCGGCTCGCCGGAAGAGGTGTGCGGCGTGCTGCTGTTCCTGCTTTCGGACAGCTCGCGGTACGTGACCGGGCACAGCCTCGCGGTCGACGGCGGCTCTCGGCATGTCTGACGCCACCGAAGCCGTGCGCTACCCGGACGTCGTGCTCGTGACGGGCGCGGCGAACGGGATGGGCGCGCAACACGCCCGCGCGCTCGGCGAACGCGGCGTGCACGTCTGCGTCGCGGATTTCGCTGGTGCGGAAGAAATCGCGGACGAGATCCGCGCAGCTGGCGGTGCGGCGACTCCGTACACAATGGACGTTGTCGAACCAGCACAGTGGACTCGCGTGCTCGAGAAGATCCGTTCCGAGCACGGTTCGCTCGGCGGGCTCGTGAACAACGCCGGCATCTCCCGGCGGCTGGAATTCCAGGACACCACCGCCGAGGTCTGGGACCGGGTGCTCGCGGTGAACCTGTCCGGGCCGTTCCACGGGATGCGCGCGGCGGCGCCGCTGATGCGCGATTCGGGCGGCGGTTCGATCGTGAACATCTCGTCGATCTCCGGCCAGATCGGCTACTTCTCCCCCGCCTACTCGGCGAGCAAATGGGGATTGACCGGACTGTCGAAGTCCGCCGCGGGCAATTTCGCGAAGTGGCGGATCCGGGTCAACTCCGTCCATCCCGGACTGGTCGGCACCGGGCTGCTGGCGGGTGCGGACGCGTTCGTCAAGTCCGCTGTGGACAGTGTGCCCGCCGGAAGGATGGCCGACCCCAAGGAAATCACCGACACGGTGCTGTTCCTGCTGTCGGATCGCTCCACCTATCTGACCGGGAGCGAGGTCACGGTGGACGGCGGCCTTGTCTCGAACGGTCTCTACCATCGCATTCTCGCCGAAACCGGAGGTGATCTGGGATGAGCGTCGACGCTGACGTAGTAGTGATCGGTGGAGGCGGTGCGGGTCTGGCCGCCGCCGTGTCCGCGGCCGAGCACGGTGCCTCGGTGATGCTGTTCGAGTCGGAGAAGGAACTCGGCGGCTCGACCCAGCTGTCCGCGGGCATGCTCACCGCGGCGGGCACGAGCGTCCAGCGCGAACTGGGCATCGAGGACGCTCCGGAACGGTTCTTCCAGCACTACCTCGACCTCAACCAGTGGCAGCTGAAACCCGGGCTGCTCAAGACGTTCTGCCGCGAAGCCGGTCCTGCTGTCGAATGGCTGATCGGGCTCGGCGCGGAGATCCCGGCGAAGGTGTCGCACGACGCGCACACGCCGGGGCTGACCCGCGCGGGCGTCGAGGACGTCTGGCGCGGGCACGTGCCGAAGGACCAGGGCTACGGCCTCGTCCAGGTGCTCGACCGCGCTCGCCGCAAGGCTGGTGCCGAAGCGGTGCTGAACACCCGCGTCGAACGGCTGCTCGTGGAGGACGGCCGGGTCGCCGGCGTGGTCGCCGACGGCATCGAGGTCCGCGCGAACTCAGTGATCGTGACCAGCGGCGGGTTCGCTCAGGACCCGGCCTTGCGCTCGCGGTACTACCCGGACGCGGACGCGGCGGGCGAGGATCTGTTCGTCGTCGCCGCGCCCGGCTCCCGAGGCGACCACTTCGCGTTCGGCGAGCAGGTGTCCGCTTCGATCACCGGCGAGGGCTGGGGATTGCTGCTGCCGACGGCGTATTTCCAGCGCCTGCACCATTGGCAGTCCGGTTTCCCGCCGCGCTCGCGCGTGCTGGTGAACGCGCACGGCCGCCGGTTCATGGACGAGGACGCGTCGTACGCGGTGTCCAGCGGCATCATTTCCGCACAAGACGGTCCAGTGTGGATGGTCTTCGACGAGCGGGCGCGCCGCGACCTCCCGCCGGGCTACGCGCATTGGAACGCCGACCACGTACTGTCCGAAGCGGACGCTGGCCGCACCCTGCGCGCCGACACGCTGGAGGCCTTGGCGGGCAAGATGAACGTGCCCGCCGACGCTCTCCGGGCCACTGTGGACAGATGGAACGCCCAGCTCCCCACCGGCGAGGATCCAGAGTTCCTGCGGCACGAAACGCTGTCCGCCAAGGGCGCGACCGAGCCGCCCGCGAAAATCGCCACCGGTCCGTTCTTCGCCGCCCGCACGCTGCCCGCCGAACTGGTCTGCACGCACGCCGGGCTGGAGATCGACTCCAGCGCCGCCGTGCTCGATGTTCGCGGGAACCGGGTGCCCGGACTGTTCGCCGCGGGCGAGGCCGGGGCGGGCGTGCTCGGCTTCCGCTATGTCGGCGGCGGCAACGCGGTCGCCAACGCCGTCACCATGGGCCGCATCGCCGGTCGCTCCGCCGCTGCCTGACCCTTCAGACTTACTGCTCACTGTCGAGGAGAACCCCATGTCCGTCCCCGCCGCAGCCGCCACCACGGCGGACTCCCCGCTGGCCAGACGCACCGTCCGCAAGGTCGGCGTCCGCGTCATGCCGATCGTCCTGCTGCTCTACATCTTCAACTACATGGACCGGGCGAACATCGGCTACGCCCAGCTCGGCATGGCCAAAGAACTCACCATCACGGCCGCGACCTTCGGCGTCGCGTCGGCGATCTTCTTCCTCGCCTACGTGGTGTTCGAGGTCCCCAGCAACATGATCATGAAGAAGGTCGGGGCCCGGCTGTGGCTCAGCCGGATCGCGGTCAGCTGGGGCATCGTGACCGTGCTGACCGGGTTCGTCGCGAGCGTGACGCACCTGATGATCGCGCGGATCCTGCTCGGCATCGCCGAGGCGGGCCTGTTCCCCGGTCTGCTGCTGTACTTGACCTTCTGGTTCCGCGGCAAAGAACGCGGCCGGGCCATCGCGACGCTCGCGCTCGCGCAGCCGATCGCGCTGATCCTCGGCAGCCTGTTCGGCGGCTGGATCCTCGACCACGTGCACTGGGCCGGCATGAGCAGCTGGCAGTGGGTGTTCATCCTGCAGGGCGCGCCCGCGGTGCTGATCGGCCTGCTGACCTTCTTCTACCTGCCGAACAAGCCCGCCGACGCGAAGTTCCTGACCGCCGAGGAACGCACCTGGCTGCAGGCCGAGATCGACCGCGAGTACGTGCCGGAGGAGAAGGAGACGTTCCTCGGGCAGCTGCGCGCGGTGCGCGACGGCAAGGTCATGCTGCTGGCGATTTCCAATCTCTTCATCGCCTGCGGCCTGTACGGGCTGACGTTCTTCCTGCCGCTGATCGTGAAACAGCTCGACCCGAAGTACTCCTCGACCAACATCGGCCTGCTCGGCGCGATCCCGTACGTCGTCGGCGCGGTCGGCATGCTGCTGCTCGCCCGCAACTCCGACCGGACCGGCGAGCGCAAGGGCCACGTGATCGGCACCGTGCTGGTGGCGGCGATCGGGTTCTTCGGCGCGATCCAGTTCAAGACCGTGCCGACGTTGTCGCTGATCAGCCTCTCGCTGGCGGCGATCGGCGTGCTCGGCTACCTCGCGCCGTACTGGGCGATGGCCGCGCGGGTGCTGTCGAAGGAGCACACTGCGGTCGGGCTGGCCGCGATCAACTCGATCGCCGCGCTCGGCGGGTTCTTCGGGCCGTACGCGATCGGGCTCGCGGCGACCGAGACCGACGTGACGGTCGGGCTGTACTTCCCGATCGGCTGCCTGATCGTCGCCGCGGTGATGCTGGCGTTCCTGAAGGTGCCGCGCGACGCGGGCGCCCGCCTGACCCGTCCTGTGAAGTAGTTTCGAGTTTGATTATCCCGGCGGCGCGGGTACCGTGCTGCCCATGCAGGACTCCGCCGCGCCGCCGGACCCGGACTCGCTCGACTTCTGGTCGTTCATCGCGCTGGCCAACCGCAGGCTGTCGCAGGAGTTCGGGTTCCGCCACCAGCTGGCGACCGAGGTGCTGCTGACGCTGAACCGGGCGTCGAACCTGGTGACCTACGACCTCGAATCCGCCGTGCACCGGCCGCGCGGGCGCTCGTGGTCGGCGTTCCGCGTGCTGTTCGTCGTGTGGCTGGCCGGGCCGCTCGAACCGTCCGCCGCCGCCCGGCTCACCGGCATGAGCCGGGCGGCGGTGTCGAATCTGGCGAAGTCCCTGGTCAGCGAGGATTTGCTGACGCGGACGCCGGGCGAGACGGACGGCCGCTCAGTGCGGTTGTCGCTCACCGAGGCCGGGCACGCCGAAATGCTCGAGGTGTTCGAGGCGCAGAACGAACGCGAGGCCGGGTGGGTCGAGGTGCTCACCGAGGCCGAGCAGCGCGTGCTGGTGATGCTGCTGGACAAGCTCATCTCCGGCCGGGCCGGGTTCGCCACCCGCCGCTGACCCTGCCGCCACTGTCCGTGAAGGGCTCCTTGAGGGAATCAGATTCCTTCAAGGTTCCCTTCACGGACAACCCGTCAGCCCTTCCCACGGCTTGGCTGGGGGACTAGGCTGAACGGAAAGTAGTACATACTTTGATTACTTCGCGCCGAGGAGGCGACCCATGGCCTACTACCGCAGCGCGGGCAGCATCCCGCCTAAGCGGCACACCCAGCACCGCACGCCCGAAGGCGGGCTCTATTCCGAGGAGCTGATGGGCGAGGAGGGCTTCTCCTCCGACTCGTCGCTGCTGTATCACCGCGGCATCCCGTCCGCGATCGTCGACGCGACGCCGTGGGAACTGCCGGACCAGACGCTCACCGAGAACCGGCCGCTCAAGCCGTTGCACCTCAAGCTGCACACGCTGTTCCCTGGCCAGGAGTGGAAGAGCGCGGACGTCGTGAGCAACCGCCGGCTCGTGCTCGGCAACGGCGACGTGCGCATCTCCTACGTCGCCGCCGGCGAGGCTTCTCCGTTGTACCGCAACGCGATCGGCGACGAATGCGTTTATGTCGAGTCCGGTGAAGCGGTCGTCGAAACGGTGTTCGGCGCATTGCCCGCCCGCGCTGGCGACTACGTGATCCTTCCCCGCGCCACCACGCACCGCTGGGTGCCGAAGGGCACAGAACCGTTGCGCGCCTACGTGATCGAGGCGAACTCGCACATCGCGCCGCCGAAGCGCTACCTCTCGCGCTACGGCCAGTTGCTGGAGCACGCGCCGTACTGCGAGCGCGACCTGCACGGCCCGGCCGAGCCCCTGCTCGCGGAAGGCACCGACGTCGAGGTGCTGGTGAAGCACCGCGGCTCGCGCGGCGTCGTCGGCACGCGTTATGTGTACCCGACGCACCCGTTCGACGTGGTCGGCTGGGACGGCTGCCTCTACCCGTACACGTTCAACGTCTCCGACTTCGAGCCCATCACCGGCCGCGTGCACCAGCCGCCGCCCGTGCACCAGGTGTTCGAGGGCAACAACTTCGTCATCTGCAACTTCGTCCCGCGCAAGGTCGATTACCACCCGCTGTCGATCCCGGTGCCGTACTACCATTCCAATGTGGACTCCGACGAGGTGATGTTCTACTGCGGCGGAAACTACGAGGCGCGCAAGGGTTCCGGCATCGGCCAGGGCTCGATCAGCCTGCACCCCGGCGGGCACAGCCACGGCCCGCAGCCCGGAGCGGTGGAACGCTCGATCGGCGCGGAGTTCTTCGACGAGCTGGCCGTCATGGTCGACACGTTCCGCCCGCTGGAAATCGGCGAGGGCGGCCACGCGAGCGACGACCCCGGTTACGCCTGGACCTGGGCAGGACGGGGACCGCAGTCGTGACCGACGCGCTGACCCGGGGCCTGCTCGACGACGCGGCCGTCTTCCCGCCCGGCCTCGCACCGCTGCCGGACGCCGTCGCCGCCCACGACCGGCACACCGCTTCCGGGTACGCCGCGATGGTCGGCCCGCTGGTGGTCGCCGCGTCCGGTTTGGCGGAACTGGCCGAAGTCGTCGCAGGCCGCTCGACGACCCTGCCGCTCACCGTGACGCTGCCCGCCGGGCCAGGTGGGATCGCCGACGTGCTCAAGGCCGTCGACGGCCTGCCGGTGTCGGTCGAATCGCTGGAAATCGCGGTACCGCAAGGAATGAGCGTCGCCGAGTTCCTGTCCGCAGTGGACGGTTGCCCGGTTCCCGTCGCCGTGGAAATCCCGCGCGACGACCGCCGGGTCCCGTTGCTGCAGGCGCTTTCCGGCACCCCGCACAAGGCGAAGTTCCGCACCGGCGGCACGTCAGCCGAGTACTACCCGGACGAAGCCGAACTCGCCGCCGCGATCCGCGCGACCGCCGAGGCAGGCGTCCCGTTCAAGGCGACCGCGGGCCTGCACCACGCGATCCGCAACACCGATCCCACGACCGGCTTCGAGCAGCACGGATTCTTGAACCTTTTGCTCGCCGCCGAAGCGGTCGGTCGCGATGCCGAGGACGAGGAAGTCGTTGCGCTGCTTGCCGAACGCGATGCCGCGGCGGTCGCCGACCGCATCCGCGCGCTGGCCCCGGAACGCCTGGCCGCGGCCCGCGCGCAGTTCACCTCGTTCGGCACCTGCAGCATCACCGACCCGCTCACCGAACTGACAGACCTAGGCCTGATCGGAGCCACCGCATGACCGTGCTCGACATCCCCGCCGGCTCCCTCTTCGGCGTCGAAAACCTGCCGTACGGCGTTTTCTCGGCGGGCGGCGGCAGTCCCCGAGTGGGCGTGCGCGTGGGCGAGCACGTGCTGGACCTGTCGATCGCCTTGGGCGACGCGGTCTTCGCCGAGCCGACGCTGAACGCCTTCATGGCGCAGGGCTACGACCGCTGGGTCGAGGTCCGCACGCGCCTGCAGACGCTGGTCACCGGCGAGGTGCCCGCCGAAGCCGTGCACGCGATCGGCGACGTCACCCTGCACCTGCCCGTCGACGTCGCCGATTACGTGGACTTCTACGCCTCGGAACACCACGCGTCGAACGTCGGCCGCCTGTTCCGTCCGGACGCGGAACCGTTGCTGCCCAACTGGAAACACCTCCCGGTCGGCTACCACGGCCGCTCCGGGACGGTCTACGTGTCCGGCACCGACGTGGTCCGCCCGAGCGGCCAGCGCAAGGGCGAGGACGGTCCGGTCTTCGGCCCGAGCACCCGCCTGGACATCGAGGCGGAACTGGGCTTCATCGTCGGCGCGGGCACCCCCGCCAACACCCCCGTCTCGCCCGACGACTTCCCCCGCCATGTCTTCGGCGCCGTCCTGCTGAACGACTGGTCGGCCCGCGACATCCAGGCCTGGGAGTATGTCCCGCTGGGCCCGAACCTGGGCAAGAGCTTCGCGACGTCGATCTCGCCGTGGGTGGTCCCGATCCTCGCGCTGGCCGAGGCCCGCGTGCCGCTGCCCGGCCAGACGTCGCCGGAACCCCTGCCCTACCTGCGGGAGACGTCGCCGTGGGGCCTGGACATCACTCTCACGGTGCAGTGGAACGGCCAGGAAGTGGCCCGCCCGCCGTACCGCGAGATGTACTGGTCCCCCGCCCAGATGCTGGCCCACCTGACCGTCAACGGAGCCTCCGCCCGCACCGGCGACCTCTACGGCTCGGGCACCATCTCCGGGTCGGAAGCAGCGGAACGGGGCTCGTTCCTGGAACTCTCGTGGGGCGGCCGGGACCCGCTGACCGTCAACGGCGAATCCCGCACGTTCCTGCAGGACGGGGACGAGGTCGCGATCACCGGCGCGACCACCGCCAGCAGCGGCGCGAAGCTGGGCTTCGGCGAAGTCCGAGGCCGCATCCTCCCCGCGAAGTGACCACTCAACGTCCGTGAAGGGCTCCTTGAGGGAATCCAATTCCCTCAAGGAGCCCTTCACGGACTTCCAGCAAGCCGCACCTGCCCGCCCAGGGCATCCAGAGCCCACCTTGCATCCCGATACGAAGCCTCCCTGCGGAAGGCGGGGGTTTGTCAAGGCATCTTTCCCGCCTTGACAAACCCCCGCCTTCCGTCAGCACAATCGGGCTTCGGGATGCCCGCCACCGGGGCTCTGGAATACCCGACCGCAGCTATTCAGCAATCGGCGCCCCGGTCTTCTCCCGAACCTCCGCAAGAGAAACCCCAGGCGCAAGCTCCACCAGCTTCAACCCGTCCTCAGTGACATCCAGGACAGCCAAGTTGGTGATAATCCGATTCACCACCCCGGCCCCTGTCAACGGCAGAGTGCACTTCTCCACGATCTTAGGCGTCCCGTCCTTGGCAGTGTGATCCGTGATGATCACCACCCGACGAGCCCCGGCGACGAGATCCATCGCCCCGCCCATCCCCTTGACCAGCGCACCGGGCACCGTCCAGTTAGCCAAGTCCCCATTGGCCCCGACCTGCAACGCCCCGAGCAACGCCAGGTCGATATGCCCGCCGCGAATCATGGAAAACGACTCAGCGGAATCGAACAAACTGGCCCCGGGCTGCAACGTGACAGTCTGCTTCCCGGCATTCACCAGATCCGGGTCTTCCTCGCCCTCCCAAGGAAACGGACCCAACCCAAGAATCCCGTTCTCGCTGTGCAACGTAACCTGCACACCGTCCGGAATATGATTGGCCACCTGCGTGGGAATCCCGATCCCGAGATTCACATAGTCGCCGTCCCGAAGCTCGCGAGCCCCGATCGTGGCCATGTCGTCCCGATTCCAGCTCACGCCGACGCCTCCTCACGCACGCGCACAGTCCGCTTCTCGATCTGCTTCTCCCGCGCAGCCGCCTGAATCAGCCGCTGCACGTAGATCCCCGGCGTGGTGATCCGCTCCGGATCCAAGTACTCGTCCGAAACCTGCTCGGCCTCAGCGATCGTCACCTTCCCGCACGTCGCGACGAGCGGGTTGAAGTTGCGCGAGGCGTACCGGTAGATCAGGTTCCCGGCCGGGTCCGCGACATACGCGTGGACCAGCGAAAGATCGGCGACGATCCCGCGCTCCTGCACGTAGGCGACCCCGTCGAACTCGGCGTGCGGCTTGCCCTCGGCGATCGGCGTGCCGACCCCGGACTTGGTGTAGAACGCCGGGATCCCCGCGCCGCCGGCCCGCATCCGCTCGGCGAGCGTCCCCTGCGGGGTGAACTCGACCTCGACGGTCCCGTCGAGATACTGCCGCGCGAACAGCTTGTTCTCGCCCACGTACGACGCGATCACCCGCCGCACCTGCTGGTTCTCGAGCAGAATGCCGAGCCCGGCCCCGTCGACTCCCATGTTGTTCGAGACGATCGTCAGATCGCGCACGCCCGAGTCCCGGACCGCCTCGATGAGGTCGTTCGGGTTCCCGGTGAGGCCGAAGCCCCCGACCGCGATCGTCAGCCCGTCCTCGAGCAGCCCGTCGAGGGCCTCCGCGGCGCTGCGGTACTTCGTCGGCACGGCATCCTCTCCACTTCGTTCGGTGAGTGGTCAGTCCCCGCATACAACCCAGCGCAGGCGAAACGGGTCAACCGACACGCCGGGATCCCTGGCAAACCTCTCGCGCACCGAACACCCGCGCCCGATGCGTCCACTGAGCGGACGTACCCTCGAACCCGTGCCCACCTCGCCTCCTGACCACGTAGTCGGACGGGTGTCCGCGGTCCTGCGCGCATTGTCCACCTACCGCGACGGAGCGTCGACCTCGCAGCTGGCGCGCCAGTGCGGCCTGGCCCGCCCGACGGTGCACCGGCTGCTCGCGTCGCTGGCCGCCGAGGGCTATGTCGACCGCGACCGCCAAAGCGGCCGCTGGTACCTGGGCCCGGAGCTGTACCTGCTGGGCGAAGCCGCCGCCCCGCGCTACGACGTGACGCAACAGGCCCGCGCGAGCGTCCACCGGCTGGCCGCGGCTACCGGGGAAAGCGCTTTCTTCTCCGCCCGCCGCGGCAACGAGACGGTCTGCCTGTTGCGCGAGGACGGCGACTTCCCGATCCGCTCGTTCGTGCTGTACGAGGGCGCGCGGTTCCCGCTGGGCGTGGTGTCGGCGGGGCTGGTGGTGCTGTCGATGCTGCCGGACCGGGAGGTCGAGGAGTATCTGTCCACTGTGGACCTGACCGGGGAGTGGGGTCCGGCGCACCGGGCGGAGGACGTGCGGGCCCGCGTTGCGCGGACGCGGGAGGACGGGTACTCGACCAATCCCGGGCTCGTGGTCGAGGGGAGCTGGGGGATGGCGGCGGCGGTCTTCACCCCGGCTGGGGAGCCCGCGTGGGCGTTGACGTTGACCGGGGTGGAATCGCGGTTCCGGGAGGAGCGACGGGCGGAGTTGGGGGCGTTGCTGCTCAAGGAGGCGCACACGTTGACGAACGTGCTCCGGCAACCGTGACTGCTGCCGACTTGCGTGTGCTGCGCGGTGGAGGTGGGCAGACTGGTCGCATGTCTGGTCTGACCGCCGAACTCGTCGTTGATGGTCGCGCCCCGCAAACCCCGGCCCTTGCCCCGGACGGACGACTGCTCTGCTACGTCCTCGCTCCCGTCAGCCGGACCGGTGACCACCTTGACACCGAACTCTGGCTCGTAGACCTCGACGACGCCGCAGCGCGCCGGGCAACCGCCGACACCGCGACCGAGTCTCGACCACGCTGGTCCGCGGACTCGGAAACGCTATTTTTCCTGTCTGACCGAGCCGACCGCGGCACCTCGCAGGTGCACCGGCTCGCCGACGGCGCGGCGGCCGCGGTGACCGACTGGCGCGCCGGCATCCTCGACCACCTGCCCCTCGCCGAACCCCACGTGATCGCTCTGCTCGCCGAGGACGAGCCCACCGAGCAGGACGCGCGCCGCGCCCGGGACCGCGACGACGCCATTGTCGTCGGCGAGCGCGAACCTCGAGCCCGGTTGCGTCTGCTCGACCTGCGCACCGGTCACGTCACCACCCCGGAGGTTTTCGGCGACCGGCACGTCGTGGAACTGCGGCAACGACCCGACGGCGGCCCACTCGCCGTGCTCACCCAGGCCAGCAGCGACCACGACTACGGCCCCCGCACCGGCAGGCTGCACCTGTTCGACCCCGAAACGGGAACAGCGGAGGACCTCGGACCGGTCGAAGCCGAGGCACGCTCCCTGGCCTGGTGGCACAGCGAGGACGGCTGGCACCTCGGTTATGTTGCCCTCACCCCGCCGGTCTTGCAGGCCGGCACCGCTGTGTTCGACCTGGCTGTGGACAGCCGCGTCCGCCGCAATCGCACCGCAGGCCTTCCGAGGTGCCCCACCGAACTGTGCCAGACCGACGCCGCCCCGCTCGTGGTGTTCGCCGACGGCCTGAACACGACCCTGGCCCGGCTCGACCCCACCGGCCCCACGACCTTGTCGCAGCATCCCGGCCGCCTCGACACCCTCACCGTCACCCCCGGGGGCACAACGATCGCGGCTTTGACCGGCACCCGTTACCAGCCCGCGAACGTTCGCGTCGGATCACCGACCGGACCACTGCGGAAGATCACCAATACCCGCCCCGAGCTGGACGGCATCACGTTCGGCGCCCAGCGGCCGCTGGCCTACCGTGCCGCCGACGGCCTCGATCTGGACGGCCTGCTCGTGCTGCCGGTCGGGAAATCCGCCTCGGACGGCCCGTTCCCGCTCGTCACGATCGCGCACGGCGGCCCCTACGACCGATACGCCGATCGCCTGCAGTTGTTCTGGTTCCCCAGCGCGCAATGGCTGGCCGCCGCCGGCTACGCGGTGTTCCTGCCCAACCCGCGCGGCGGCCAAGGTCACGGCCACCAGTTCGCCCTCAGCGTCGCGGGCAGGGTCGGCCAAGAGGAATGGACCGACATCATGGGCGGCATCGACTTGCTCGTCGCCGAGGGCGTCGCCGACCCCGGTCGGCTGGGCATCGCCGGCGGGAGCCACGGCGGGTTCATGGCCGCCTGGGCGATCGGGCAGACCGACCGGTTCCGCGCCGCGCTGGTTCTCGCCGGTGTCACCGACTGGGGGATGCTCGCCGCGACCGGGGAGAACGGACAGTTCGAGGCCGCGCTCGGCGGCAGCACCGGCTGGGACGGAATCGGCCCGCACCCGCACGACGCGGTCAGCCCGGTCTCCTTCGCCAGCCACGTCCGGACCCCGGTGCTCCTCCTTCACGGCGCCGAGGACACCAACGTCCCCCTCGGCCAGTCCGCGTACTTCCACCGGGCGCTGCGCCACTTCGGCGCCGAGCACGAGTTCGTGATCTATCCCAGAGAGGGGCACTCGATCCAGGAACGCAACCACCAACTCGACATTCTGCGCCGCACCCGTGCCTGGTTCGACCGCTGGCTCCGCCCTTGATCCGGGGCGCTCAGCTACGAACGTGCTCCGGCAGCCCTCCTGAGTGCCTATGCCAGTTAGAACCGCGATCGCCACTCATGAGGCAGTAGCGGCGTTCTCCGCGTCGTAAGCCGCCCGCGCGGCCGTCACCTGGTCCATGTTCCGGCGGGCCCAGCGGTCCAGCAGTTCGAGCGGTTCGGCGAGGTTGCGGCCCAGCTGGGTCAGCTCGTACTCGACCTTCGGCGGGATCACCGGGTACGCCGTGCGGATCAGGATGCCGTCGCGGACCAGGCTGCGCAGGGTCTGCGTCAGGACCTTTTGCGAGATTCCCTCGACGCGCTTGCCGATCTCGGTGAACCGCAGCGGGCCGTCCACCAGGGCTCCGACGATCAGCACCGTCCACTGGTCGCCGATCCGGTCGAGCAGCTGGCGCGTCGGGCAGTCGCGGTCGTACGGATTTCCCAGCACGGCGGCCTCCTCACTCTCCGCAAGAGAGTAACACTCCCCCGGGTCAGCAGGCTTTACCGAACCCGAACATTCGTCCCACACCCCCCGTACACCCGCACGCGACGGTGGGCATCGGGAACACCGACACAGGAGGACGAGAACGATGCGAGGAACGAGGCGGCTGGCACTGGCGGGCTGCGGGATCGCGGCCGGGCTGCTCGTGGCCGCGCCGATCGCCAGCGCGGACACGCAGGCTCCGGCTCCGGCGCCGGTCACGCTGAGCCCGCAAGAAGTGCAGCAGATGTGCACGGCCTGGGTGCCGAAACTGCACAAGCAGGCCCAGAACCTGACCAACCGGATCAACGGCGGACCGGAGGTCTCCGGGTCGGTCGCCAATCTCAAGGCGCGCGCGAACGACGCCCGCACCAAGGGGCACACCGCGCAGGCCGACCGGCTGCAGAAGCGGGCGGACAAGCGGCAGAGCCGGATCGGCGAGCTGACCAACGCGACGAAACAGCTCGACGCGTTCACCGCCGCGCATTGCCAGGCGCCCAAGTGAAGCGGCTGATCGCGGTCGCTGCCGCGGCTGTCGTCGTCGGGCTCGGCTGCGCGGCGTGCGACAACGGTTCGGTGCCGTCGTCGGGGGCGGCGCCGAACGGCGATCTGAGCGGCATCCAGTCCACGCTGGACTCGATCCAGTCCGACATGGCGGGCGACGGGTCGCGGTGACCCGCGTACCGTTGCCCCCGACGTAGCCGGCCGGAGGAACGGGAGCCCGCATGGGGTCAGCTGGCCGCGGTCTCGTCCTCGTCGTGGAGGACGAGACCGCGATCGCCGAGCTCGCCGCGCTTTACCTGCGGCGCGACGGGTTCGGGGTGGAGGTCGAGCCGGACGGCGCGAAGGCGCTCGCGGCGATCCGCCGGTCGCGGCCGGTCGCCGTGGTGCTCGACATTGGACTGTCCGGAATGGACGGTATTGAGATCTGCCGGGCACTGCGCGCGGCGGGCGACTGGACGCCGGTGCTGTTCGTGACCGCCCGCGATGACGAGCTGGATCGTTTGCTGGGCCTCGAGATCGGCGCGGACGACTATCTCACCAAGCCGTTCAGCCCTCGCGAACTCGCTGCCCGCGTACGAACTGTGCTGCGCCGTGCGTCCGGCAGTCCAGCCACGACACTCGCTTGCGGCGGCGTGCGCATCGACGTGCCCGGCCGTCGTGCTTGGGCAGGCGAAGCCGAGGTCACGCTCACCTCCACCGAATTCGATCTGCTCGCCTACCTGCTGCGTCATCCCGGCCAGGTCCTGTCGCGCGATCAGCTGCTCAGCGCGGTCTGGGGTTACGCCGCCGCGGCCGGGACCCGCACCGTCGACGTGCATGTCGCGCAGCTGCGGGCGAAACTCGGCGAGGACAGTCCAATCCGGACAGTCCGGGGCATCGGGTACGCGGCGGACGGCGGATGAAGACCACGCTCGCGCTCCGGATCACCGTGGTGTGCCTGGCCGTCGCCGGAATCGCGGTGCTGGTGGCTGGACTGGTCGCGTCCCGGCTGGTCCGCAACACCGCCGATTCGGTGCTGCAGCAGTCGTTGCGGGATCAGGCGGACGTCGTCGCCGGACAGCTCGACAGCACCGGCAACGGCATCGGCAACCGGCTCGCGATCGGCAAGGCGGCCGCGGTCGTGCGGGGGCAAGGCATCGAGGTCGTCGTGCACCGGGACAACGGCCAGAATTCCGGCCAGGCGATCGCGGTGCGCGCGGCGGAACGGGCCGGGCTGACGTCCGGAAAGGACCATTCGACGCGGGTCGCGATCGGCGCTGTCGATTACCTCGTGGAAGTGCGCTCGGTCGGTCCGCAGGCCGCGTTCGCGCTCGTGCAGCCCGTGCGCAGTGCCGAGGCGACCCAACATGCTTTGCTGCGCAACATCCTCCTCGCACTCGGCATCGGGCTTTTGGTCGCCGCCGTCGCCGGATACGTCTCCGGACGATTGCTCGGCCGCCCGCTCCGCCGCGCGGCCGCCGCCGCGGGCAGTCTCAGCGCCGGTCGACGCGACGTCCGGGTGCCGGTCGAAGGCCCTGCCGAAGTCGCGCAAGTCGCTGGCTCGCTGAACGAACTCGCCGACGCGCTGGCCAGGAGCGAAGCCCGCCAACGGGAATTCCTGCTGTCGGTGTCACACGAACTTCGCACCCCGCTGACCGCCGTGACCGGTTTCGCCGAGGCGATCGCCGACGGAGTCGCCGAAGGCCCGGATGCCCGGCGCGCCGGCGAGACGATCCACCGCGAGGCGCAACGCCTGGAACGGCTCGTGTCCGATCTGCTCGAACTCGCCCGCCTCGGGGCCGACGAATTCCAGCTCGACCTGGACGTTTTCGACTTCGCCGCACTCGTCCGGGACTGCGCGGAGGTGTGGCAGCTGCGCTGTGCCCGCTCGGACGTCCCGCTGACCGTGCAGTCTCCCCCGGGAACCGCCATGGTGACCGCCGACGCCCGGCGGCTGCACCAGGTCGTGGACGGCTTGGCGGAGAACGCTTTGCGCGTCACGCCCGCCGGTGCGCCGATGGTATTCGCGCTGACGGTCGCGGACGGCCACGCGCACCTGTCGGTCCGGGACGGCGGTCCGGGACTCTCAGCCGAAGACTATCCGGTGGCTTTCGAACGCGGCGTCCTCAATGCCCGGTACCGCGACAGCCGCCCGGTCGGCTCCGGCATCGGCCTGGCGCTGGCGCACGGGCTGGTGACGCGGATGGGCGGGACCCTGACGGCCGGACCGGCTCCCGAAGGCGGGGCCGCGTTCACCATCACGCTGCCGCTGGCCTAGTTCACGCACCCGCTGGCGGTCGTCATCTTCGGCTGCGCCGGGGTGCCCGCCGGAGGAGTGGGCGTCGTGGTCTCCGCGATCGGCCGCACCGCGCCGCCGCTCGACGACGGGTGGACGGTGCCCGGGTCGGATGTTCCCCCGGAGGCCGAGACGTCCGGCGAGCTGATCTGGGTCTGTACGAACTGCTTCACCTGCGCCGGATCCACCTTCACCGCGTCCCCGTCGGCCGGAGTGGCCAGCGACAGGCTCTGCACCGGAATCGTGCCGAACGCGATCGCGCCCGAGCTGAGGCCGTGCAATTGCTCGGCGAAGCTCAGCAGGTTCCAGCCGTGGTCAAGGGTGACCGAACCTTCCAAAGCGTCCACAAGGGACGAAAGCCGTGAGGGATCGGTGAAGGTGCCGGAGCCGAGGACAGTTTTCGCCATCGCCGACATGAACGCCTGCTGCCGCGCGATCCGGTCCAGGTCGCCGTTCGGGAGGCCGTGCCGCTGTCGCACGAATGCGAGCGCCTGCGTACCCGAGATCGTCTGCACTCCGGCGGGGAAATTCGCACCGGAGAAGGAATCGTTCACCGGCGCTTTCAGACACACCTGGACGCCGCCGACCGCTTGGCTGAGCGCGGCGAACCCCGAGAGATTGACCGCGGCGTAGTGATTGATAGTGAGCCCGGTGAGCTTTTGCACCGCGGCGATGGCCGACTTCGCACCGGCCGCGTCGGCCGCCACCTCCAGCTGCGGGCCGCTCATTCCTTGCTGGGCAAGCTTTCCCCGCTGATCGGCCCGGGCACGACTGTACGCCGAATTGATCTTGTGCTTGCCGTAACCCGGAATGTCCACATAGGAATCGCGTGGGATCGAAATCGCGGTGGCCGCCGCCCCGCCGACCGGGACGTGCACCACGATCATCGTGTCCGTGGTGTTGCCGCCGTCGTCCCCGCTGCCCGCGTGCAGCGCGTCGAGCACGTTCTGCGACAACGGCGTCCCGTCCGGTTTGGTGCGGGAATCGAGACCTACCAACAAGATGTTCTGCGCGACGGTGAGCGGTTCCCCGGCCGGAGTGTCCGGAACCTGCGCCGAGGGCGGGATGACGTCGGCGGTGACGAGACTGGTGTCGAGCCGGTGCAACTGCGACCACGCGAATCCGGTGGCGCCCAGCACCAGGGTGGACACCACCCCCAGTACTGCCCGGCCGCCGATCCGGCGGCCCCGGGACGTGATCAGCACGGCCGGTTCCTCGCTTCCCCGGGGACGGATTTCGACCCCCGCGTCCGAGGATCACCGCGTTAGCTGGGAATAGCCTGAGAAACCTGTCGCGAAGATGTGATGCTGCCCGTTCGGCCGAGCGCGCGGCGACAGCCGGTATCCCTTCGGGCACAGGGAGTTCAGCGCGGCATCCGCCGCCACACCGCGCGCGGCACGAACCGCATCGCCGCGAACACCAAGCGCAACAGCCCCGGCACCCACACCACTTCACGCCGGCGGCGCAAGGCGGAAACAGTCGCGTCGGCAACCTGATCGGCGGTACTGGAGAACGGCGCGGGCGACATTCCCTCGGTCATCCGGCCGATCACGAAACCCGGCCGCACGAGCAGCAGGTGCACGCCGGTGCCGTGCAGCGCGTCGGAGAGGCCCGAAGCGAACCCGTCGAGTCCGGCTTTCGCCGAGCCGTACACGTAATTCGCCCGTCGCACGCGAATCCCGGCGACCGACGAGAAGACGACCAGGTTCCCGGAACCCTGAGTACGCAACAGTTCCGCCGTGTGAGTGAGCACCGAGACCTGGGCGACGTAATCGGTGTGCACGATCGCGGTGGCGTGCGCGGCGTCGGTTTCCGCGCGGGCTTGGTCGCCGAGAATGCCGAAAGCCAGCACGACCGTCTCGAGCGGGCCGTGTTCCTTGATGACGCGATTGAGCAGCGGGCGGTGCGCGGAGAGGTCGTCGGCGTCGAAGCCCTCAGTCGCGACGGTCTCCGCGCCTGCCTCGCGCAGTTCGGCGGTCTGCGCCGCGAGGTCCGCGCCCGGCCTCGCGGCGAGCACGAACCGCTTCGCACCCCCGCGCGCCAGCCGGACGGCCACCGCCGTCCCGATTTCGCTGCGTCCGCCCAACACCAGCACCGTTCCGCTCACGACCGGTGAGTCTGCCAGCCGCGCCGTCGCTGCCGCGGCCGACCCGGAACCCGCTCTCGACGGCCCGGTGCCGCTCGTCACATCATTTCGCTAACTTGGTTAGTTACTTATCTAGTAGTCTTCTTTCCATGACGTCCTCAGCCCGCGGCTCGCGGCGAACCGAATCCCCCGGCGTGGGCAACGCGGTGATGGAGCGCCTGCAAGAGGTAGGAACCTTGACGCGGGTGATCGAACAACGGCTGAGCGGAGCGCTGGGGATCAACGCCACGGACCTGGCGGCGCTGGAGCACCTCGCCACCGACGGCCCGCTGACGGCGAAGGACCTCGCCGACCGGCTGCGGGTCTCGACCGCGGCGAGCACGCACATCGTGGACCGGCTCGAGAAGGCCGGGCACGTCGTCCGCCGCCCGCACACCACCGATCGCCGCAAGGTGCTGGTCGAGCCGGTCGCGGAGTCGATGGAGCGGCTCTTCGGCCACCTGCACCCGCTGCTGCACGGCGTGGAGGGCCTCGTCGAGGCGCTGCGCCCCGGCGACCGGGACGTCGTCAAGGCGTTCCTGGCCGGGGTCGTGCGGATCTACACCGACACCGCGGATTCCTTCCCCCAGGGCTGACCGTCACCTGCCCCCACCGGGCGCGTTCGTTCCGCACGAATGCCCGCCCGGCGTACGAACGCGCCCGGAAAACGAGCGCCAGCACCAGAATTCGGAGAGAACCGTGTCCGTACCCGAGAAGAATGCCGCGCCGCGGGCGATGGGGTGGCTGCTGGCCGCCGTGCTCGTGGTCGAGTTGATGGACTTGCTCGACTCGACGATCGTCAACGTGGCGGGGCCGTCGCTGGAGCGGTCGCTGGGGACGAGCCCGGTCGGGCTGCAGTGGGTCATCGGCGGCTACGCCCTGACGCTCGGCGCGGGCCTCGTGCTGGGCGGGCGGCTCGGCGACCGCTACGGCCGCCGTCCCGTGTTCCTGGCCGGACTCGCCGCTTTCGCGCTCGCGTCGCTGCTGTGCGCGGCCGCGCCGGGCGTCGGCCCGCTGATCGCTTTCCGGCTGGTCCATGGTGTGGCCGGGGCGATGATGCTGCCGCAGGGCCTCGGCATCCTGCGCGACAACCTCGCTCCCCGGCAGCTCACGAAAGCTCTCGCCGTGTTCGGTCCGGTGCTCGGTCTCGGCGGCGTGCTCGGCCCGGTGCTGGGCGGCGCACTGGTCGACTGGGACCTGTTCGGCCTCGGCTGGCGGCTGGTGTTCCTGGTCAACGTCCCGGTCGGCCTCGCCGCATGGGCGCTGGCCTGGCGGCTGGTGCCTCGCGGCAGCGGAACCAGGACGTTGCGCGTGGACGTTGTCGGGGCCGGGCTCGTCGCCGCCGCGTCGGCCTTGCTGGTTCTCCCGCTCAACGAGGGGCAGTCCTCGGGGTGGCCCCTGTGGACGTGGCTGTCGCTGTCCGCCGCGGCGATCGGCTACGCGGGATTCGCGCTGTGGCAACGCCGCACCGTGCGCCAGGGCCGGACGCCGCTGGTCACCCCGAGCCTGTTCGGCAAGTCCGCGTTCACCGTCGGGCTGGTCGCGGTCGCGCTGTTCTTCGGCGGGCTGATCGGCACCCAGCTGGTACTCACGTTCTTCCTGCAGCTCGGCCACGGCTTCACCGCCGGACAGGCCGGGCTGGGCAACCTCCCGGTCGCACTGGGCACCGCCGTCGGCGGCACCATCAGCGGCGGGCTGCTCGCCGCCAAACTCGGCCGCCGCGTGCTCCAAGCCGGGGCCGTCGTCCAGTTCGCCGGGATCGCCTGGCTGTGGCTTTCCCTCGCCGACACCAGCGGTTTCACGATCTGGCAGATCGTGCCCGGCAGCGCCGTCGCCGGCATCGGCGCGGGCATCGTGATCGCCGCGGTGTTCAACACCGTGCTCGGCGCCGTCGCCGACGACGAGGTCGGCTCCGCCTCCGGTGTCCTGTCCGCGGTCCAGTCGATCGGCGGTTCGGTCGGCGTCGCGGTGTTCAGCACGGTGTTCTTCGCCGGTGCGCTCACCGGCCAGGTCACCGAAAGCTTCCGCGACGCCCTCGTGGTCCAGGCGATCGTCATCGCGCTGTTCCTGCTCATCTCGCCGCTGTTCCCCCGTCGCGCCCGTCCCGACGAACCCACGACCCCGGAGAGCGCCGCACCGGCCGCCCGCACCACTTCTTAAGGGGAGGATCCCTTGTCCCGCAACGTTTTGATCTCCGGAGCCAGCATCGCCGGACCCGCACTGGCCTACTGGCTCCACCGGCACGGCATGACCGCGACCGTGGTCGAGCGCGCGCCGGAACTCCGGCTCGGCGGGCAGACCGTCGACCTGCGCGGCGCCGGCCGCACCGTCATCGAACGCATGGGCCTCGAACAGGCCGCCCGCGACCGCGGCACGCACGAGGAGGGACTGCGTTTCGTCGACGACCGCGGCCGGGTCCGCGCGTCCTTCGGCAGCGACGCCCTCGACGGCGACGGGTTCATCACCGAACTGGAGCTCCTGCGCGGCGAACTCGCCGACCTGCTTTACCGGCACACCCACGACGACACCCGGTACGTCTTCGGCGACGAGATCACCGGCCTGTCCGACACCGGCGACGGCGTGGACGTCACCTTCCGCACCGGCCCCGATCAGCGATTCGACCTCGTCGTCCTCGCCGACGGCTTTCGCTCGCGCACCCGGGACCTCGTCTTCGCGGACCTCGCCCGCGTCCGGTCGTTCGGCCTCTACACCGCGTACTTCACCATTCCCCGCACCGAATCCGACGGCCGCTGGGCCCGCTGGCACAACGTCCCCGGCCGCCGCGTCGTCCTCCTGCGCCCCGACAACCAGGGCACCACCCGCGCCACGCTGTCCTTCCTGCACCCGCGTCCCGGGCTCGACCGGCTGCAAGCCCCGGCACAGCAGGATTTTCTGCGCTGCCACTACGCCGACGCCGGCTGGGAAGCCCCGCGCGTGCTCGAGGCGATGGGCGATTCCCCGGACTTCTCCTTCGAATCCGTCGGGCAGCTGCGCCTGGAGCACTGGTCGCGCGGCCGGATCGCCGCCGTCGGCGACGCCGCTTACTGCGCCTCCCCGCTCAGCGGCATGGGCACCAGCCTCGCCCTCGTCGGCGCTTACGTCCTCGCCGGAGAACTCAGCCGCCACTCGGCCCACCACGACGCCTTCCGCTGCTACGAAACCATCATGCGGCCCTACGTCGCCCAGGCCCAGCGCGTCTCCTGGTTCGCACCGCGGGTGGCCGCCCCGAAAACCCGCGCCGGCATCCGGCTCCTCACCACCGTCGCCGGCCTCGCCGCCCATCCCAGGATCAGCCGCGTCACGGCCCGGTTCGCCAGCCCGCCCGCGGAAGCCGTCGACCTTCCCAGCTACCCCTGAGCCCGGCACGAGGTGCCCTGATTCACAAACTGCAACTTTGCAGACTCTGCAAGATCTCGCTACGCTGATCCGGTGCCCACTCCCGGCCTTCGCGAGCGCAAGAAGCTCGAAACCCACCGCACCATCGCTCTCGCGGCGCTTCGGCTGATCGACGAACGTGGTTTGGACCAGGTCACCGTCGACGACATCGCCGCCGAAGCAGGCGTGTCGGCGCGCACGTTCTTCAACTACTTCGCGGTCAAAGAAGACGCCGTGCTCCTCGCGTATGCCGACCACGCGGAGCGGGCCGCGCAGACGATCGCCCGGTTCGTGGCGCAGCCGGACGGGATCGACGCCTTTCCGGCGTTCATCGCGACCGTCCGGGAGGACCTCGCGGACGTCGAGCGGGACCGCGACGAATGGCTGACCCGGTTGCGCATCATCCACGGCGATCCGTCGCTGCTCATCCGGGCGACCGTGCTCAACTCCGGCTCGCGCGATCCGATGATCGCCGCGATCGCCCAGCGCAGCGGCACCGACGCGGAGAACGACCTGTTCCCGTCGCTGCTGCTCGCGGTGGCCGGCGGAGTGCTCAACACCTCGCTCAGCCGCTGGGCCGCCCGCGACGGGGCCCAGCCGCTGCTCGAAATCTTCGACGAGGCCGCCGCCACCGCTGCCGCCGGCCTGCCCGACCCTCGCTGAAACCCTTCGTAGTCCGGAAAGGACTGTCATGTCCCTGTCCACCGCGGAACCGCCCGCGGCTTCCCCGGCGATGAGCCACCGCCAAGTGCTGCAGGCGATGTCCGGCCTGATGATGGGCATTTTCGTCGCCATCCTCGCGTCCACTGTGGTCGCGAACGCCCTGCCGCGGATCGTGTCCGAGCTGGGCGGCAGCCAGTCGTCCTACACCTGGGTCGTCACCACCGAACTGCTCGCGATGACCGCGACCGTCCCGCTCTGGGGCAAGCTTTCCGACCTGTACAACAAGAAACTGCTGATCCAGCTCTCGCTCGGGCTGTTCGTGGTCGGCTCGCTAGTGGCCGGGTTCGCGCAGAACATCGACATCCTGATCCTCAGCCGGATCGCCCAGGGCATCGGCGGCGGCGGGCTCACCGCGCTCGCGCAGGTGATCATGGCGGCCATCGTTTCGCCGCGCGAGCTGGGCAAGTTCTCCGGCGTCTTCGGCGCGGTCTTCGCCGTCGGCACGGTCGCGGGCCCGCTGATCGGCGGCGTGCTGGTGGACACCTCGTGGCTCGGCTGGCGCTGGTGCTTCTTCCTCGGCGTGCCGTTCGCGATCGCGGCGATCCTGTTGCTGCAGCGCACTTTGGACCTGCCGACGCTGCGCCGGGAAGTGCACGTCGACTACCTCGGCGCGTTCCTGATCATGCTCGGCGTTTCGACGCTGCTGGTGTGGTCGTCGCTGGCCGGTTCGACTTTCGAGTGGGGTTCCTGGCAGACCGCGGTGCTCGTGCCCGCCGGTGTGCTCGTGCTGGTGCTCGCGGTGTGGGTGGAGTCGAAGGTGCGCGAGCCGGTCGTGCCGCTGGCGCTGTTCCGCAACCGCACGGTCACGCTCGCCACCGTCGCGAGCTTCCTGGTCGGCGTCGCGATGTTCGGCGGCACCGTGTTCCTGTCCCAGTATTTCCAGCTGGCGCTCGGCAAATCGCCGACGGTGGCCGGGCTGATGAGCCTGCCGATGATCTTCGGGCTGCTGGTGTCGTCCACCGTGTCCGGCCAGCTGATCAGCCGCACCGGCAAGTGGAAGCCGTTCCTGCTGCTCGGCGCGGTGCTGATGGCGGCGGGGCTCGGCCTGCTCGGGCTGATCGACGCGCACACCTCGCTGCTGGAACTGAGCCTGTTCATGCTGGTGCTCGGCGTCGGCGTGGGCATGCTCAACCAGAACCTCGTGCTGGTGACGCAGAACGACGTGCCCGCCGCCGATCTGGGCGCGGCGACCTCGACGCTGTCGTTCTTCCGCAGCCTCGGCGGGTCGATCGGCGTGAGCGCGCTCGGCGCGGTGCTGGCCAGCCGGGTCGGCACGCTCATCGCCGACGGGCTCGGGCCCGCCGCGGCCAGCGGGTCCGGCAGTGGCGGGAAGGTGCCTGACCTGGCGCAGCTGCCCGCTCCGGTCGTGGCGGTGATCCGGGACGCTTACGGCGCCGCGACGAGCGATCTGTTCCTGATCAGCGCGCCGATCGCGCTGCTCGTGGTGGTCGCGGTCGCGTTCCTGAAGCACTTGCCGCTCAAGACGAAGAGCGGCCTGGAACGGCTCGCGGACGAAGCGGTCTCGTGAGTGGCGTTGCCGGTTAGGGCGCATAGTGTTCCGGCTGCCTACGGACCCCGCTGCCCGAATGCCGCATCGGGGTTTTCTCGGCAGCGGCCGCGATGACAAGGAACGCGACGCCTTCCCCTGCTCGCCTGGCCTCGTCCCGCCCTGCGGGCACGTCCGTGAGGGGAACCCTGAGGGACTCAGAGTCCCTCAGGGTTCCCCTCACGGACAGTCAACGGGAGCGGAGAGAACCCGCAGCTACCAAACGACTCGCGAGTGGCGCGATGCCGGTTCTCCCCGGCATCAGCACTCACGAGCTACCGTTGCCCGGGTGACCAGCGACGAGGAGTTCAGCGCCCTCCTGATGCGGCACCGGCGCGAGATCCGCGTGCACTGCTACCGGATGAGCGGTTCGTTCGAGGAGGCCGAGGACCTCACCCAGGAGGCGTTTCTCCGGGCCTGGAAAGGCCGCCGCGGCTTCGCCGGGCGGGCGAGCGTGCGGACGTGGCTGTACCGGATCGCCACGAACGTCTGCCTCGACGCGCTCGCCCGGCGCCCGCGGCGCGCGCTGCCGGACGAACTGGGTCCGGCGGCCGACCCGGCGGGCGAGATCTCCGCGCTCGACGTGCCGTGGCTCGGCCCGTTTCCCGATCTGCTGCTCGACCCCGCGGCGCCGGACGACACCGGCGCCGCGGTCGTCGAACGGGAAACCATCGAACTGGCGTTCCTCGCCACGATCCAGTTGCTCCCGCCGCGGCAGCGCGCCGCGCTGATCCTTCGCGACGTGCTCGATTGGTCCGCAAAGGACACTGCCGAACTGCTGGGCACTTCGGTGGCCTCGGCGAACAGCGCGCTGCAGCGGGGCAGGGAGACCTTGCGCGCCAAGCTGCCCGCCCGGCGCGCCGAATGGTCCGCCCCGGACAGCACGACCGCCGAGGAAACGGCACTGCTGCGGAAGTTCGTCGCCGCCTACGAATCGGCGGACGTGCGGGCCGTGGCCGCGGTGCTGAGCGAGGACGCGCGTGCGGTGATGCCGCCGTACTCGTTGTGGTTCGACAGTCGCGATCGGATTCTCGGCGCGCTCGGGCCGAGTTTCGATCCCGCCTCGCCGTACTACCGGGGCAGTTTCCGGATGGTGCCGGTACGGGCGAACCGGCAGCCCGCCGTCGCCGGATATCTGCGCCGGCCCGGCGAATCGGTTTATCGCGCTTTCGGCGTCTGCGTGCTCACCGTGCGAAACGGACTGGTCACGGCGATGGCCGCGTTCGAAACAGCGGCATTGGCGCCGTACGGACTCGCCGAAACGTTCGAAGAAACTGTGCCGACGATTGCCGATCCGGCTACCGCCACGGCGGAAACCGGTCGCCTCGGGCGGATCGGCGGCTGACCGGTTCGCACCTGCTTCCGGCCGGATCGGCAATAAAAAACGCCCGGGCGGCGACCGCTGATGCGATCGCCGCCCGGGCGCAACCACCGAGTTCCGGGCTTCGTGCCGGTTGTGGTGGGGGAAACTGCTAGCGCCCTCGCCGCCGGGAAATGGTCACCGGCTCGCGGTCAGGCGACTCGATGCCGTGCGGCGGCGGAGCCGGTTCGCACCAGCTTCCGGCGCTCCAGCTCGGTGGTTCCCCCGAAGATCCCGTTGCCGAGACCGTTGTCGAGAGCATAGGAAAGGCATTCCGCGCGGACCGGGCATCGCGCGCAGACCGCCTTGGCCTTCGCGACCTGCTGCGCCCCCGGACCCATGTCGGAAATCGGGAAGAACAGTTCCGGGTCCTCGTCCTGGCACGCCGCGCGGGCGAGCCAGCTGGTGGCCGTGAGTTCCATTGTTGCTTTTCACCTCCTGTCCTCATTGTCGAACCGTGGTCAACCGACTTCTCCGCGCGCACGGGCAAGCCATGCCTTCGGAGGGTGTTCGGTGGGCTTTTCGGCCGAACCGCCCCGGGCCGCGAAGGACCCGGCGGACGACCGGCTTTCCAAGTTACCACCGATCACCGTCCGCGCGCGAAATTTCGATTCAGCTCACATCGCGGACGCGGTTGCCGCCGGGCGTGCTACGGCCCCCTCGTCCGCCGTCCGGCGACGCCGAAGAGTCCGGGATTTCCTTTTCCGCGCACCGTTTCCCCCTTCCGCCGCCGTCTCGGGCGAACTGCCCGTTCGATGCAGGTACCCACCCGTCCCGCCCTTAACCACATTTCCGTGACCGGATCGTTACATCCCACGGGCGCGCCACCGCACCTGTTCGACAGGGTCCGGGTTCGGGAGGGGGTGCGCGTGGCGGGGTTCGACGGCTTTTTCCGGGGCGATTTCCCTCGCCTCGTGGCGTTCCTGTGCGCGGGCGGGCTCGGGCCGGGCACCGCGCGCGAGGTGGCGGTGGAGGCGTTCGTCCAGGAAACCGGGACGTGGCCGCCGCCGGGCGACCCGCGCGTGGCGGTGCGGCTGACCGCCGTCCGGCTCGCCGCCGAGCAGACGTGGTTCGACGGCGGCGCCCCGTCCGCGGAGCCGCCGGGCGACCGGCTGGCCGCGGTCGTGGAGCGGAACGCGCGCGGGGTCGAACTGCTCTCGACGCTGCCGGAAACCCAGCGCACGGTGCTGACGTGGTCGCTCGACGGGTTCTCCCCCGCCGCGATCGCGGCAGCGCTCGGCATGGCGGGCACCACAGTCCGCTCGAACCTGCGGCACGCCCGGGAACGGCTGAAACACCGGCTCGGCCTGGCCGAGCGCGAGGAGGCCCTGATGACCGCACTGCGCGAGGCCGACGCCGCATTGGTCGGCGCGCTGCGCTCGGCGCTAGACGTCGAAGAAGCGTTGACCCGAGTGAAAACCGAGGCGACCGCCTTGGCCGCACCACGGGTACCGGCAGGCCGCTTCAGCTTCGACGGCCCGGTGCGAGCCGCGGTCGAAGGCGATCCGGACGCGGCGCAGGACCTGCTCGCCTCAGTGCAGCCGCTGATCGTGCGCTACTGCCGGGCGCGGTTAGGCGGTGCCGACGCGTATTCGTCGGCGGACGATGTGGCGCAGGAAGTCTGCCTGGCGTTGCTGACCGCGCTGCCCGGCTATCGGCATCAGGGGCGGCCGTTCCTCGCTTTCGTTTACGGGATCGCGCAGCACAAGGTGGCTGACGCGCATCGGGCGCACGCGCGTAACCGGACTGACGCTATGGCGGAGTTGCCGGAGGCGGTTGATCTTGCTGACGGGCCGGAGGAACGGGCGTTGCGGGCTGAGCTGAATCGGCATCTGGCTCGGTTGCTGCGGCTGTTGCCGGAGCGGCAGCGGGAGATTGTGTTGCTGCGGGTTGTCGTCGGGCTCTCCGCGGAGGAGGCGGCTGAAGCGGTCAGCTCGACGCCGGGCGCGGTCCGCGTGGCGCAGCACCGGGCGTTGTTGCGGCTTCGGTCAGCCCTCGAACGACGACGGCGCTGACCCGATCCGCGCCACCACGAACTCCGCCAGTGCCGCCGCCGGGCCTTCGCCGCCGTCTTTCGACAGCAGGATGAAATCGACGTCACCGGGGTCCGGAAGGCCGAGTTCGGCGGGCAATTCGACCAGATCGGACGGCACCAGGCTCCGCGCGTGCACCGTGATCCCGAGCCCGGCGGCCGCCGCCGCGCGCAGGCCGGTCAGGCTCGACGTCAGGCAGGCCGCCCGCCATTCCAGGCCCGCGCGTTCCAGCGTTTCCACTGCCAGCTGCCGGGTGACCGACGGCATCGGGTACTGCACCAGCGGCACCGGCTGGCCGGGTGTGAGGTCCGTCGCCGCCGAGCCGATCCACACCAGCGGTTCCCGCCGCAGCAGCCGTCCGGGGCCGGGCGCGCCCGGGCGGCGTTTGCCGAGCACCAGGTCGAGGCGGCCGTCGGCGATGCGGCGGGCGAGCACATCGGACAGTTCCACGTGCAGTTCCACGTCCACCAGCGGATGGCTTTCCCGCAGCCGCCGCAGGATTTCCGGCAGCTCGCCGAGCGCGAAGTCCTCGGACACGCCGAACCGGACCCGGCCGCGCACCTGCGCGCCGCGGAAATGCCGGGCCGCGCGGTCCTCGGTGTCCACAATGGTCTGCGCGAACCCGAGCATCGCCTGTCCGCGCGCGGTCAGGTCGACCGCGTGCGTGTCCCGGGCGAACAGCAATCCGCCGGCCTCGGACTCGAGCCGCCGGATGTGCTGGCTGATTGTGGGCTGCCCCACACCCAAGCGCCTCGCCGCCGCGGTGAAGCTGCGAGTTTCCGCCACGGCAAGGAAAGAACGGCACAGCCGCGGATCCAGCATGCGTCACATCTTATCGGCTTTCGCAATGGCAGTCAGTACGGTCATCGGGGTTCCGAATGACCGACGGCGACGAGAGAATGGCCGGGAAAGGAGATCCACCGTGCTCGCTTCGTTCGCCCGCCCCGTCTCGGCCTTGCTCGCCAAGCTGCGGATCGACCCCTTCATCGCCCTGATCCTCGTCACCGTGGGCATCGCCTCGCTGCTGCCGGCGTCCGGCGCGGTGGCGACCGGGTTCGGCGTGGCGACCAAGATCGCCGTCGGGATGTTGTTCTTCCTTTACGGCGCAAGGCTTTCCAGTCAGGAAGCGGTCGAGGGGATGCGGCACTGGCGGTTGCACGTCACGGTGCTCTGCGCCACTTTCGTGCTTTTCCCGCTGCTGGGGCTCGCCGCGTCGTTCCTCTCCCCCGGGCTGCTGACGTCGCCGCTGTACACCGGCGTGCTGTTCCTCTGCCTGCTGCCGTCGACCGTCCAGTCGTCGATCGCGTTCACCTCGATCGCGAAGGGCAACGTCGCGGCGGCGATCTGCAGCGCGTCGCTGTCCAACCTGCTGGGCATCGTGCTGACGCCGCTGCTCGTCGCGCTGCTGCTGGCCACCGACGGCCCGGGCGTGAGCGGTTCGGCGGTGCTGGACATCGTGCTGCAGCTGCTGGTGCCGTTCGTCGCCGGACAGCTGGCGCGCCGCTGGATCGGCGGCTGGGTGCAGCGGCATTCCGCGCCGCTGAAGATCGTCGACCGCGGTTCGATCCTGCTGGTGGTGTACACCGCGTTCAGCGAGGGCATGACCGAGGGCATCTGGCACCAGCTGGACGTCGGCCCGCTGCTCGCGCTCGTCGCGGTCTGCTGCGTCCTGCTGGCGGCCGTGCTCGGCGCCACCAGCGGCGGCGCGAGGCTGCTCGGGTTCGACCGCGCCGACCGGATCACGATCATGTTCTGCGGTTCGAAGAAGAGCCTCGCGAGCGGCCTCCCGATGGCGACGGTGCTGTTCGGGCACGCCGAGGTCGGGCTGATCGTGCTGCCGCTGATGCTGTTCCACCAGATTCAGCTGATCGTGTGCGCGGCGATGGCGCGCCGCTACGCCCGGCAGGCGGCCGCGGAGGAACCAGGGGAACTCGCGACGGTCGGCTGACGCTCGGGCACGCCCGTGAAGGGCTCCTTCAAGGAATTGGATTCCCTCAAGGAGCCCTTCACGGACAGCCGGGGCAGACGCGCCTGCTCGACAGCGCGGTTACTCGCGCATCCCGATCGCGTCCACCGGCCGGGCACGCAGCGCGAGCTTCGCGGGCACCAGCACCGACGCGGCGCCCACCAGCGCGGTCGCGGCGACGATCCCCAGGTACAGCAACGGCGGAATGCTCGGAATCGGCGACCCGGTGAGACCGAGGCTGACAGTGGCCAGCGGGATCAGCGGGACCGCCGAGCCCACCGCCACCGCGATCAGCACCACCGTCAGGGCCTCGATCCGCAGCACCTTCAGCACCTGGTCCCGCGTCATCCCGACCAGCCGCAGCAGCGCGAACTCGCGCGTCCGGGCCAGCGTGGTCATCACCAGCGTGTTCGCCACCGCCAGCGCGATGTAGGCGAAGACCAGCACCAGCGGCAACGCGCTGCTCAGCACGGAAGCAGTCGCCGCGTCGCGTTGTTCTTCGGACAGGCCTGCCTTGGCCGACACGGTCAGTCCCGGATATTTCCCGGACAGGCTCGCCAGATCTGTCCCGGGACGGGCCCGGACCAGGATCTGCTGGTCCAACTGCCGGGAGCTGTGTGCGAAGACGTCGTCGTGCGCCAAGGTGACGTCGCCGAATCCCCTGCCCCGCTGGTAGATCGCGACGACGGCCGGGGTCGCGGCGAAGCCGTCCGGGAAGTTCAGCTTGATCTGCTCGCCGACTTTGACGCCGAGAGTGCTCGCCGCGCTGGCACTCAGGGCGACCTTTCCCGGGGCCAGATCAGCGAGGTTTCCTGCCGAGACACCAAGATCCATCGTCTGGGAAGCGTTGTCGACGGTGATGCCTTGGGCGGGGAATTCGAAGATCTCCGGCGAATCGAGCACCTTTGTCGACGCGAACACCTGCACCCGCGTCACGCCGGTCGCGGCCTCGACGCCCGGCAACGCGGCGGCGTCCCGGACGGCGTCGGCTGGCAAGCCACCCGCCTCGCCGGTGAGCGTGTACTGCGCGGTGATCCCTTCGTCGGCCTGGTCGGCGGCCGCGGCGCCGAGGGTGGCGGGAATGAACAACTGCACGCAGGCGAACCCGATCGCCAGCACCAGCGGTCCAATCCCAGCCGCCAGCCGACGCGCGTTCGCTCGGGTGTTGGCGGCGGCGAGGTAGCCGTATTCCTTGAACCGCCGGGTGATCGGCTTGGCCAGAAATCGCGTCGCGAACGCCGCTACCGGCGGAGCCAGCAGCAGCACCGCGACGATCATGATCAACCCGCCGCTGCCCGCGCCCGCCACGGCGAAGACGCCGGAGAAAAACACCGGGAGCAGCGACGCGGCCAGGCCGAGCAGCAACAACAGCACCCCGAGCGTCCGACGGCCGCCGCTGATTCCTGGCTGCTCGGCTGCGGCGTCGCTCAAGGCCTCGACCGGTCGCACCGACGAGGCTTTCCACGCCACCGCGAACGTCGCGATCTGTGCCGTCGCCACCCCGGCCAGCACCGCGACCAGCATCGGCAGAACACCGACGGAGAAAGAGAAATCGCTCGGCACGACGCCGATCAGGACGAGCGCGCCGCGCAACAATTGCGCGGCGAGAATCCCGGGCAGGCACCCGATCGCCGACGCCACGACCGACAGCACCAGCGCTTCCGCCGCCAGCATTTTCCAGATCTGGCGCGGAGTCGCCGCGATCGCGCGCAGCACGGCCAATTCGCGACGACGCTGGTGGACGCTCAACGCGAGAGTGCTTGCCACCACCAGAATCGCGATCAGCAGCACAGTGCCGCCGAGCGAACCCGCGATCTCCTGCAGCGTGCCGCGCGCCGAGGCGACGTCGGGATTCTCAATCCGGCTCCGGTCGTCTCCCGTCGTCACCTCCGCACCGGAGCCCAGCCGCGAGGTCAGCCGGTCGGCCAGCTCGTCAGGATCGACGCCAGGCCGGGGAAACACTCCGACGGCGTCCACCCGGTCGCCGCGTCCGGCCAAGCTCTCCGCTTCCGTATCAGCGAAAAACACGACGGGTGTGCGGAGTTCTCCGTCCACACCGGACAGTTTCGCCACGCCTGCGACGCGGTAGTCGGCCGCGGCTTTGGTCGTCTGGATCCGGACCACAGCCCCGGGTTCCTTGGCCAGTCCGGCGTCCAGCACGACCTCGCCCGGCCGTTGCGGTTCGCGACCGTCGACGAGATCGAACGGACCGAGCCGGGCGCTCGACCACGGATGTCCGGTTGCAGTCGTATCGCCCAGCACCGCGGGAAAACTCACGTCCGGCACCACTGACCCGACGCCGTCGGTACCGGCGATCTTCCGCACGGTCTCGCGCGTCAGCGGGGCCGGTTCCTTGAGCGGCTTGGACTTGGTCTTGCCGTTTTCCCGCACCTCGAACGATTTCGGGCCGCCGACGACCACCGGGACCCCGGCGTACCGCTGCGGCGCCACCCCGGCTTCCGTCCCGGACTGCAGGAGAATGCCGAACGCGGTGACCAGCATGGCCGCGCCGAGAAGAGCGACGAACGCTCCCGCGAAACCGGAAGCGCGTCCGCGCAGCGTTTTGACCGCGAGTTCGAACATCGCTCACCACTCCCCGAGCGTGGTCATCCGCTCGGCCACGCGGTCCGGGGCCGGCTCGGTCATTTCGTCGGCGAGCGCGCCGTCGGCGAGGAAGACCACCCGGTGCGCGTAGGACGCGGCCACCGGATCGTGGGTCACCATGATCACCGTCTGGCCCGTCTCGTCCACGAGCTGCCGCAACAGCTCGAGCACCTGACGGCCGGTCCGGGTGTCGAGCGCGCCGGTCGGTTCGTCGGCGAACACCACCTCGGGCCGCGGCGCGAGCGCGCGGGCGATCGCCACCCGCTGCTGCTGGCCGCCGGACAGCTGCGCCGGACGCCGGTTCAGCCGGTCGGCGAGCCCGACGCGCCGCACGATCTCCTCCAGCCAGGCCGGGTCGGGAACCAGCCCGGCCATCCGCGCCGGGAGCGAGATGTTGTCCGCGACAGTCAGCGACGTCAGCAGGTTGTAAGCCTGGAAGACGAACCCGACCCGCTCGCGGCGGAGCACGGTCAGCGCGGTCTCGTCCAGCCCGGCGAGATCAGTGCCGCCGAGCAGCACCGTTCCGCTCGTCGGCCGGTCCAGCCCGGCAGCGCAGTGCAGGAAGGTGCTCTTGCCCGCGCCGGACGGGCCCATCACCGCGGTGAACGACCCTCGGCCGAACCGGACGGTCAGGTCGCGCAACGCGGTCACCTCGCCCGCGCCGGAACCGTAGGTCTTGCGCACCGAACGCAGCGAGACCACGTCGTCCGGCGGGGCCCCGGTCTCGGCCGGTGCCGGGCGTTGCCGTTTCTCGCGTGCCACTTCGTCCTCCGGGTGCGGTGATCTTGCTTTTCCCGGACGCTACGGATCCGGGAACCCGCCGGACAGCACGTATCCTGCAGATCGCAGGTGCAGAAAACTGCACCCGCGAATCTTCCGAGGGGGTCGGATGGAGCCGGTGCGCGCGAACCGGTTCAGCGTCCGGGACTACCTCGCCGGATTCGGCACGTCCTTCCGCTACCTCGCCGTCGGCGCCGCGATCGGTCTCGGCGGCCTGCTGCTCTTCTGGCTGGCCGCGGGCAGTCTGCTGCTGAGCCTGGCCGGGATCGGGCTCCCGTTGCTGGTCCTCCTCGTCCCGCTGCTGCGCCGGTTCGCCCGCACGCACCGGAACCGGGTCGAACGGCTGCTGGGCACGCCGGTCGCCGAGAAGTACGCGGTCCCCGGTTCGCCGCTCGGCGTGCTCAAGGACCGGGCGGTCTGGAAGGACCTGGCGTTCCTCGCGGCCACCACCGTCGTCGGCACCCCGCTGTGTTTCGTCGGGCTGAGCCTGCTGTCCGGCGCGCTCTGCTGGGGCACCGCGCCGATCTGGTGGACCTTCCTGCCGCCCGCCGCGCACCTCACGTTCCGACCGGTCACGAGCTGGGCCGAAGCCTTCGGCGCGACCGGCATCGGCCTGGGGTACGCCGCCGGGCTGATCCTCCTGGTGCCGCTGCTGGCCCGCGGGCACGCGATGCTCGCCCGGGCGTTGCTGCGCCCGCCGCGCGGCAGCAAGCAGACCCGCCGGATCGAAGAGCTGACCGTCACCCGGGCCGAAGCCCTCGAAGCGCACGGGGCCGAGCTGCGGCGGATCGAACGGGACCTGCACGACGGCACCCAGGCCGGGCTCGTCGCGATCTCGCTCCGGCTCGGGTTGATCAAGCACGCGCTCGAGAATCAGCCGGACAGCGCGCTCAGGCTGGTCGACGACGCGCAGGAGCTGACCGAGCATTCGCTGGCGTCGCTGCGCACGATCGTCCGCGGGATCTATCCGCCGCTGCTGACCGACCGCGGCCTGGTCGGCGCGGTGCAAGCGCTTGCGTCGAGCAGTGCGATCCCGGTCGGGGTCGACGTCTCCGGCTCCGGGCAGGCCCCGGCCGCGGTGGAGGCGGCGGCCTACTTCGCGGTCGCCGAGGCGCTGACAAACATCGCCAAGCACAGCGGGGCCGACCGGGCGTGGATTACGCTCGCGCTCGACCGGGAAAGGATCGGGATCACTGTGCGGGACAACGGGAAGGGCGGCGCTGCGGAGAACTTCGGCACCGGGCTGGCCGGGATCCGGCGCCGGGTCGCGGCCTTCGACGGCAGCTTCGCGCTGAGCAGCCCCGAAGGCGGCCCGACGGTGCTGCGAGCGGAGCTGCCGTGCGTGTCGTGATCGCCGACGACAACGCCTTCATCCGGGAAGGCCTGGCGTTGATGCTGTCCACGGTCGGCCACGAGGTGTGCGCCGTGCTGGAACGCGGGCCGGACGTGCTGCCCGCGTTGCTGGAGCACCGGCCCGACCTCGCCGTCCTGGACGTCCGGCTCCCGCCGGGCTTCACCGACGAGGGGCTGCGGGCGGCCGCGGCGGCGCGCGCGGAGATTGCGGGCCTGCCGGTGCTGATGCTGTCGCAGTACGTCGAGCACGCCTACGCGGCCGAACTGCTGGCCGGCGGCGCGTCCGGGGTCGGCTACCTGCTGAAGGACCGGGTCGGGCGGATCGAGGAATTCCGCGACGCCATGGACCGGGTGGCCGCCGGCGGCACGGTGATGGACCCGGAGGTCGTTTCGCAGCTGATGGCGCGCCGGCGAGCCGCAGACGCGCTCGACGTGCTCAGCCCCCGCGAGCGCGAGGTGCTCGCGCTGATGGCCGAGGGCCACGGCAACGGCGCGATCGCCGGGAAGCTGTTCATCGCGGAAACGTCGGTGAACAAGCACGTGGGCAACATCTTCGCCCGGCTGGGGCTGTCCGCGGGCACCGGCGACCACCGGCGGGTGCGGGCCGTGCTCGCCTATCTCGACGCCTGACCCGCGGCGCTCAGCCGGAAATCCAGTGGAGCCGCGCCCGCGCCCGCGGCTACTGTCGCCCGACCAGTGTCGGCCAGGCAAGGACGTGCCGTTGTACCTCGCGTGAGGCATCCCAAGCTCTGATCCCGTCGCGCGCCGCGTTATGCGCCGCGCTTCTTCGTGCTGCGGAATTCTCACTGGAATCGGTGTACTCCTGTGCTCTATAACTGGACAGTCCTGCCCACTTGCCTGCCGCTCGTCCGGCGGCGCTGCCACACGTGCGCGTCCGGACGCTTCCGGACCGGCGGCAAGTTCCGGGTCAACGCCCATCACAAACTCATCGACGCCTGGCTCCTCGTGCTCTGTACCGGCTGCGGGGAAACGGCGAAACTCACCGTGTTCGAACGGGCGAGGGTGCGCACGGTCCGGCCGGAATTGCTGGACCGCTTGCACCACAACGATCCCGGCCTCGCCGCCGAACTGCTCCAGGACCCGGTCCTGCTGCGGCGCAACCGCGTCTCGCTCGACTGGGACGGCGCCTGGCGGCTCGACACCGGTGGTTCGGACCACTTGGACCAGGACGCGATCGACGTCTCGGTCGGTTTCGCGGCCCGGATCCCGGTCCGGCCGGTGCGGCTGATCGCCGAGGGCTGCGGGCTCGCCCGGGCCGAGGTCGAACGGCTGCTCTCCGGCGGGAAGGTCGTGTCGGGAGTCCGGCTGAGCGGCAAGCTCTCCGGCGACTTCGCCTTCACGCTCAAGTACTGAGCCAAGTCCGTGCGGGGAACCCTCCGGGACTCTGAGTCCCGCAGGGTTCCCCTCACGGACAGCTGTCTGTCCACAACGGACTCCGCAAGTCCATTCCCGACTTCCGCTCGCATGAGCGCGAACCGCGAACCAGGGCACCAGCGCTGCCTGAACGGGCACTCGTGCGTAACCGGATCGCGCGGAAGGCGTTGCCGCAGCTCAGCGCCCCCCAGGTGGAGGAGCCGCTTGCCCCGCCGTCCGCGCGCCGGTGTTCAGAAGGGAACAACGCGGCGACAACCCGTAGACCGGCGCTTACCGTAAGTCCGCAGTCTCCCCCGTGCTCTGTCGTATCGGCCGAACGAAGGGCATCCGCGGCGACGTCGGCGGTCTGGCATGCCAGTCCGTCATATCCGGAGAACCCGACCAGAGGAGAAAGCATGGCTTCGCAGGACGGCGCCCGCGTCGACACCAGCGTCATGCGCAAGGGCGCGCAGACGATCAGCGACACCGGGCAGAACATCACCGGGGTGAACCAGAAGGTCGACGGCACCATGCAGACGCTGTTCGGCACCTGGCGCTCGGACTCGGCGAACGTGTTCAACCAGGCCATGGGCCAGTTCGACCAGACGGTCCGCAAGATCGTGCAGAAGCTGGACGAGCTTTCGCAGAACGTGCAGACCTCGGCGAGCGAGTACGACAGCCGGGACTCGGACAACACCTCCACCGCCAACAACGCCGCCACGGTCATCGGCGGCGGCGGCCTGCAGGGCTTCTGATCCCCTTCCTTCCCACGAAAGGACGCTTCCCATGGCTTTGGGCCAGTTCCAGATCAGCTTCGCGACCATGCAGGACACCGTCGGGCAGGCGAAGCAGCAGTCGAACCAGATCACCGAACTGCTGGACCAGATGAAGGCGGTCATCGAGGGCCAGCGCGAAAACTGGACCGGTGTCGCGGCGGACATGTTCCACGAGACCTACAACTACTGCCACCAGGCGGCGCTCACGCTGCCGCAGGCGCTCGACGCCGCCGCGCAGACCCTCGGCCAGATCAACGAGGGCACCTCGAACACCGAGGGCAACAACGCCAAGCGGTTCGCCTCGAACTGACGCCGCCGCCGCGGGCGCAACTGACCTGAAAGGAGGGTGACCGGCCATGGTTTCGTTGGGCGACACCGATTACGGAATGCACAACGACACGTCGAACAAGCATCAGACGACGTCGGACGACGGCAAGTTCCACAGCCCGGGCGACCAGGCTCCGCCGGACGTGAAGAACGAGTGGATCCCGCCGGGCGACGTCGGCAAGCCGCCGCCGGTGCCGGGCGGTTCCGAGCATCCGGGCAAGGGAGTCACCGCGGTCAACACCGAGGCGATGCGCACGTTCGCGAAGAACCTGCAGTCGCTCGCGGACGGGCCGCTGAAGGACCTGCCGACGAAGCTCGACGGGGTCCAGCTCAAGCCCGGCGTGTTCCTGACGGCGCAGAACAAGATCTTCACGCCGATCCAGGGCGCGAACTCGCTGCGGGACACCACCCGCACCGCGATCCACGACCTCTGCAAAGCGCTCGACGAGGTGGCGGACGCGGTGAACAAGGCCTCGAAGGCGTACGACAACGCCGACGAGGTCAACAAGATGTCGGCCGACGACTACAACCAGTACTTCAACACGGTCAGCGGCCACATCACCGGCGCCGGTCAGAAACCCTGACCGGACGGGCGGCGGTCTTTCCCGGTTCTCGCCGGGGTCTCTCAGGTTCGAAGCGATCGAGGGAAGATGGCGGACGACAACAACACCCACGGGTTCACCTCGGACGACAACGGGGTCTGGCCGGACACCACGCAGACCGGCAACCAGAACAGCACCGGTGACCCGTCGAAGGATTTCGACGGCCTGACGTGGAAGCAGATCGAAGCGGCGATCCTCGGCGGCGGTTCGCTGTCGGGCGGCCAGGACAACCGGGACAAGGCCTACGGCAACGTCAACTGGCAGTCGCTTCAGGACGCGGCCGGGGTGTTTCAGGAGACGCAGCAGAACCTCGCGATGGTCGCTCAGTCCATTCAGGACCAGACCGCCGCCCTCGCCGGACCCGACGGTCCGTGGAAGGGCGACGCCGCGACGAAGTTCAAGGACATGATGACCGCGCTGGGCAACAAGTTCTCCGATCTGGCGGACCGGATCGGCGACGGCGGCGGGTCGAACAACGTGCCGAACAACCTCGTCAATTCCGCGGCGTACCTCAAGTGGGCGCAGGACACGATCCGCTACATCGACAGCTATTACGCCAGCCAGGTCCTCGCCCAGGGCAGCAAGTACCACCTCAGCGACGGGCGCGCGTACATCTCGCAGTTCCCCGAGGCCGTCGAGATGATGACCAACGACATGCGCAAGGTCGGCGGGCAGCTCGCGCAGAAGTACAACACCGTGCACGTCAACGCGGGCAAGACGACCCCGCCGCCGACTCCTGGTGGCGGCGACGGCAACACGCCCAAGCCTCCTCCGCCCCCGCCGACTCCTCCCCCGCCTCCGCCGACGCCGCAGCCTCCGCCGCCGGTGACGCAACCTCCTCCCCCGCCCACCTCGCCCCCGCCGCCACCGGTGACGCAGCCGCCTCCTGCTCCGAAACCGCCGCCCGTGTCTCCGCCTCCGGGTGGCGGCAACGGTGCTCCTCCGCCGGTGAACAAGGCCACGATTCCGCCGCCTCCCAACGGGGTCAACGGTCCGGGCGGCCCTGGCGGGAGCAATGTGCCGCCGCCGTTGAAGAACGCCCTCGTGTCACCGCCGCCGGGCGACCTCAAGGGTCCCGGGGGCAACGGCACGCCGCCTCCGATCACGGCTGCTTCCATTCCGCCGCCGCCTAACGGGGTTGGCGGGAACAAGTCGCCGAACCCGCAGAAGCCGCCGGGCTCGGAGGTCAACCCGCCGTCGATTCCCGCGCCGCCGGGCGATTCCGGCAGCGTGAAGCCGCCGAAGGTCTCCCCGCCGCCGGGCGACGTTTCGGGAGGGAACAACCTCAAGTCTCCGTCCATCCCGGCCCCGCCCGGGGCTTCCGGCAACAACATGGGCGGGCACGTCAACCCGCCGTCCGTCCCCGCGCCGCCGGGAAGCTCGGGCGGGTCCGGGCACGTGAATCCCGCGTCGATCCCGCCGCCCCCGGGAGATTCCGGCGGCAACCTGGCGAACAACGCGCTCAACCCGGCGCACCTGCCGCCGGGCCTCAGCAACCCGCCGGGCAACCAGAACCCGGGCGGCAGCGGCATCCCGATGATGCCGCCGGGAGGCATGGGCGGCGGTGGCGGGCTGAACCCGCCGTCCGCGGAGCGTCCGGATTCGTCCGGGTTGCTCGGCAACATCAAAAAGCCCTGGATCAGTCCTCCGCCGGACGGCATCGGCAACCCCGATTCGCACGGCGAAACTCCCCCGCTCAGCTCGGCCAAGTGGGCTCCGCCGCCCGGTGCGAGCGGCGGGACCGGCGACGGCGCGAGCGGCAACAGCGTCGGCGGGCCGGGCGACAGCGGTCCGGGCGCGATCAAGGGCCTCGGCGAAAGCGAGCTGCCGAAGGTGCCGAATCCGGTCGGGAACCACGAGCAGGTTCCCGGTGGCGGGACTCCGCCGATGATGCCGCCGGGCGGGATGGGCGGCGGCAGCGGAATGAACACGCCCGCCGCGGAGCGTCCGGATTCCTCCGGGCTGCTCGGCAGCATCAAAAAGCCGTGGATCAGCCCTCCGCCAGACGGCATCGGCAACCCCGACGCCCACGGAGACACGCCACCGCTGCACTCGGCCAAGTGGGCTCCGCCGCCCGGTGCGAGCGGCGGGACCGGCGACGGCGCGAGCAGCAACGGCGTAGGTGAGCCGGTCGGCCCTGGGGTCAAGGGGCTCGGCGAGAGCGACCTGCCCAAGCTTCCCGACCCTGTCGCCAACCACGAGCAGCAACAACTCCCGGCCTCGGGAACGCCACCGATGGTCCCGCCGGGCGGCATGGGCGGCGGCAGCGGAATGAACACGCCCGCCGCCGAACGACCCGACTCCTCAGGACTCCTCGGCAACGTCCAGGAGCCATGGCTGAGCGCACCGCCCGACGGCATCGGCAACCCCGACGCCCACGGCGACACACCACCGCTGCACTCGGCCAAGTGGGCCCCGCCACCCGGCGCGAACGGCGGGACCGGCGACGGCGCGAGCGGCAACGGCGTAGGCGGGCCGGGCAGTGAGCCGATCGACCCGGGTATGAAGGGTCGCGGAGAAAGCGACCTGCCGAAGCTGCCCGACCCCGTCGCCAACCACGAGCAGCAACAACTCCCAGCTTCGGGAACCCCGCCAATGGTCCCGCCGGGCGGCATGGGCGGCGGCAGCGGCATGAACACGCCCGCCGCCGAACGACCCGACTCCTCCGGACTCCTCGGCAACGTCCAGGAGCCGTGGACGGCCGATCTGCCTGGCGGCGTCGGCGACCCGAGCACGTCCGGCGAGACGCCACCGAACGAATCCGCTGGCTGGGCTCCTCCGGCACCTGGCATGCCGATGGTCCCACCGGGCAACACCGGCAACGGGACGCCCGCCGAACGACCCGACTCGGCCGGACTGCTCGGCGACGTCCAGCAACCCTGGACAGCAAGCACACCGGCAGGCATCGGAAATCCCAGCGCACAAGGCCAAACCCCGCCAAGCACCTCGGCAGGCTGGGCGACCGGCGCGGGCATCCCGATCGTCCCCCCAGTCAGCAACGGGACGAGCACACCCGAACGGCCGGAGTCCGCCGGACTGCTCACCGAAGTCCAGGAACCCTGGGTTCCTTCGTCCACTGTGGACGCACCCGCCAACACCGGCTGGGCCGCCACGAGCAACGACAACGACCTCGTCCGCATCGCAGTCGTGCAACCCCTCGACCACGAGGACACCTCGGCCTGGGACGTGGGCACCGCCGAATTCCTGCCCGCTCTCCTGCCGGTCGCCACAGCAGCAGACGAGCGTCAAGAGGAAATCGCCACCGATTTCCTGCAGCGCACCGACGAACCGTGGCGGCCGAACCAGGCCGACGAGGAACCCGCGCTCGGCACCTACCAGAGGGTCCGCGGCGGTCCGGCCGAGGTCGTCCCCGACGAGTTGCCCACCTGCGGCGACTCGCCGGAACCCGAGGAGCCCGAAGCGGACACCGCCGAAGAAGAGACCGAGGAAGAAGAGGAACGCACCATGGCCGACCTGCTCCGGCAGGACGACGCGGCCTGGGGCAAGCCAGCCCGGCGCAGCTCCCCGGGGGTGCTCGAATGAGCACGGAAACCGTCAAGCGCGGCCCGCGCGCCGCGGGCCCGGAAATGCCCGAGGGCCAGGAAGAACTGCAAGAACCGCCCGTCATGGCGGAACCGGCGGCGCGCGATTTCAACTCGCTGCTGATGATGCTGCCGATGGCCATCGGGTCGTTGGTGATGGTGCTGGCGTTCTCTGGCGTCGCGGGCAGTTCGCCGTTCACCTACGTGATCGGCGGCGGCATGGGCGTGTCCATGATCGCGATGAGCCTCGGACAGCTCTCCCGCGCCGCCGCCGAGCGCAAGCGCAAGATGCAGGCCGAGCGGCGGGACTATCTGCGCTACATCGGCCAGGTCCGCGAGCGGGCCCGTTCGACCGCCGAGGACCAGCGGCACGCGGTGGCCTGGAACAACCCGTCCCCGGATTCGCTGTGGTCGCTGGCGATGGGCCCGCGGCTGTGGGAACGCCGGATCAGCCACGAGGACTTCGCGCGGGTGCGGATCGGGCTGGGCACGCAGCAGTCGGCATTGGAACTGGTGCCGCCGGTGACCAAGCCGATCGAGGACCTCGAACCGCTGTCGGCGATCTCGCTGCGCCGGTTCACCGAGACCTACCGCACGCTGTCCGGCATCCCGACCGCGGTGGGACTGCGGAGCTTCACCAGCGTCGAGTTCGACGGAGATCCGGAAGCGGCCGTCGGGCTGGTCCGGGCGATGCTCGCGCAACTGGTCGCCTTCCATTCGCCGGACGAACTGCGGCTCGCGGTGCTCACCACCGAAGCCGCGCAGGCGCAGTGGGACTGGGTGAAGTGGTTGCCGCACAACAACCACCCGACGCTCCGCGACGCCGCCGGTCCGCTCCGGCTGCTCGCCGCCGACCACGACGAGCTGATGGACCTCCTCGGCCCGGACGTGGCCGACCGGGACGACCACGACAAGACCGTCGGGCCGACGACGACCGAGCCGTTCGTGGTGGTCGTCGCGCATCTGGCGGCGATCCCGGAGTCCTCGCGGCTGGTCGGCGCGGGACTGCGCAACGTCGTCCTGCTGGACGTCACCGGCGCGCTCCCCGGCGGCCCCAAGGTGCTGCGACTGACCACAAAGGACGGTCTGGTCGAGTTCCCGGCGGGCAGCGGAGTGGGTTCCGCGACCCGCGACGAGCTGTCGGTGACCCAGGTGGAAGGCCTCGCCCGGCTGCTCGCGCCGAAGCGGACCAGCGGCACCCTGGAGATCGCCGACCAGCCGCTGGAAAGCGACTTCGGACTGACCGCGCTGCTCGGCATCAAGGACGTGCACACCTTCGACATCCCGGGCCAGTGGCGGCCGCGCGCGGCACAACGGGCCCGGATGTCCGTGCCGATCGGCGTGACCGAGGACGGCGAGATCGTCGAACTGGACCTGAAGGAATCCGCGCAGGGCGGCATGGGCCCGCACGGGATGCTGATCGGCGCGACCGGGTCCGGCAAGTCGGAGCTGCTGCGCACGCTCGTGCTCGGGCTGGCCGCGACGCATTCGTCCGAGATCCTCAACTTCGTGCTCGTCGACTTCAAGGGCGGCGCGACGTTCCTCGGGATGGACCGGCTGCCGCACACCTCGGCGACGATCACCAACCTCGCCGACGAACTGCCGCTGGTCGACCGCATGCAGGACTCGCTCAACGGCGAGATGGTGCGCCGCCAGGAACAACTGCGCGCGAGCGGCTACCCGTCGCTGTACGAATACGAAAAGGCCCGCGCGGCCGGCGAACAGCTGGCCCCGATGCCGACGCTGTTCCTGGTGGTCGACGAGTTCTCCGAGCTGCTGAGCGCCAAGCCCGAGTTCATGGAGCTGTTCGTCTCCGTCGGACGGCTGGGCCGCAGCCTCGGCGTGCACCTGCTGCTCGCGTCGCAGCGGCTGGACGAGGGCCGCATCCACCGCGTCGAAGGTCACCTGTCGTACCGGATCGCCCTGCGCACCTTCTCCTCGATGGAGTCTCGCAGCGTGATCGGCGCAGGCAGCGCATACGAACTGCCGCCGGAACCGGGCAACGGTTATCTGAAGATCGACACCACGAACCTGGTGCGGTTCAAGGCCGCTTACGTCTCCGGTCCGGTCCCCGCGGGCAACGGCGAGAACTCCGCAGTCGCCGCGGCACGGGCCAGCCGCGAGGTCGTCCCGTTCCGCACCGAAGCCCGGCCCGCCAAGCTGATCATCCGCGACGACGAACCGGAACCGGCCGAGAAGCAGTCCGATGTGGACGCTCTGGAAGCCGCCGTGCCCGGCGGGCCGACGCTCGCCGACGCGTTCATCGACCGGCTGACCGGCGCGGGTCCGGCGGCGCGGCAGGTGTGGCTGCCGCCGCTGGCCGAATCGCCGAGCCTCGATTCGCTGCTGCCGAGCGTCACGCCGGACCCGGTGCGCGGGATGGCGGTGGCCGACCCGGCGCACTGGGGCAGGCTCCGGGTGCCGATGGGGATGATCGACCGGCCGTTCGAGCAGGTCCGCGAACTGCTGACGGCGGACCTGTCGTCGGCGGCCGGGCACGTCGCGGTGGTCGGCGGGCCGAAGACCGGCAAGTCGACGCTGCTGCGCACCCTCGTGCTGGCGCTGGCGATGACGCACACCCCGCAGGAGGTCCAGTTCTACGGGCTGGACTTCGGCGGCGGCGGGATCATGTCGCTGTCCGGGCTGCCGCACGTCGGCTCGGTCGCCACCCGGCTCGAACGCGACCGGGTCGTCCGGACCATCGAGGAAATCTCGCAGGTCATGGAAGGCCGCGAGACGCTGTTCTCCGAGCACGGCATCGAATCCATGGACGCCTACCGCGCGTTGCGCCGCAGCGGCCAGATCGAGGACCCGTTCGGCGACGTGTTCCTGGTGGTCGACGGCTGGTACAGCCTCAAGAACGACTACAGCGACCTCGAGCAGAAGATCGGCGAGCTGGCCTCGCGCGGGCTGTCCTTCGGCGTGCACGTGGTGATCGGCGCGACCCGCTGGTCCGAGATCCGGCCGTACCTGCGCGACCTGCTGCAGACCCGGTTCGAACTGCGGCTCGGCGATCCGATGGAGTCGGAGATCGGCTCGCGCAAAGCGAAAACGGTGCCGAACCAGCCGGGCCGCGGCCTGACCCCGGACGGCCTGCACTTCCTCGCCGGACTGCCGCGAATGGACGGCAGCGGCAACACCGACGACCTCGCCGCCGCGGCCAAGGCGGTCGCCGAAGAGGTGCATCTGTTCTGGCCGGGCGCACCGGCTCCGTCGGTACGGCTGCTGCCCGCGAAGCTGCCGATGGCGCAGCTTCCCGCGCCGGACGGCGACCTGCGGATCGCCCTCGGCCAGGACGAGCAGCGGCTGCTGCCGGTATGGCACGACTTCGCGGCCACTCCGCACCTGCTTGCCTTCGGCGACAACGAAACCGGCAAGACCAACCTGCTGCGGGTGGTGCTGCGTTCGGTGCTGGCGCGCTACTCGTCGAGCGAGGCGAAGATCGTGCTGGCCGACCCGAGCCGCCAGCTGGACGTCGAAGTGCCCGAGGAATACCGCGTCGGGTACGCGACCACCACCGAGGCGTTGCAGGAATTGGCGCAGCAGGCCAGCGTTTCGCTCACCCCGCGCGTGCCGGACCAGACCATCACCGCGGACCGGCTCAAGCGCCGCGACTGGTGGACCGGCCCCCGGCTGTTCTTCGTGGTGGACGACTACCAGCTGCTGACCAGCGGCATGGGCTCGCCGCTGGAACCGCTGTTGTCCTTGCTGTCGCAGGGTTCCTACATCGGGTTCCACCTGGTCCTCAGCCGCAGCACGTCCGGCGCGATGCGCGCGCTGAGCGACTCGGTGGTCCGCCGGATCTGGGAACTCGGCAGCCCGGGCGTGGTGTTCTCCTACCCCAAGGAAGAGGGCAAGTTCCTCGGCGAGGCGGCCCCGCGCCAGCTGCCCGCCGGCCGCGCGCAGCTCGTCACCCGCCGCGGCGTGAAGCTCGTGCAGACCGCGATCGCGGAAGAGGACCGGGCCGACGAGGGCTGGTCCCCGCTCGCGACGACCGAAAGGGGTGTGCGATGACCGCGTCGACCGGCGAACTGTGCCGGATCACCGTGTACGGGCCGCAGGGCCGGGCGGATCTGGCGGTGCCGATGTCCGTCCCGCTGACCAGCCTGCTGCCGGTGCTGCTGGAGCACACCGGCAGCCGGGAGGACCTCGGCGACGGCTGGGTGCTGCAGCGCCTCGGCGAGGAGCCGCTGGATGCGTCGGGCACGCCCGAGTCGCTGGACTGGAAGGAGGGCGAGGAGTTCCACCTTCGCCCTCGCACGGATCCGTTGCCGGAGCTGGATTTCGACGACATCGCGGACGGCATGGCCACCGCGGTGAGCCGGCACCCTGGTCGCTGGCGCCCGGAGTTCAACCGCGGGCTGTTCCTCGGGTTCGCGATCTTCTCTCTCCTGGTGCTCGCCAAGGTGCTGCTCTACCCGGGTTCGGCCGGGCTGACCGCGATCGGCGGCGGCGTGGTGTCGCTCGGGCTGCTCGTCGCGGCCGTGGCGACCGGGGTGCGTTCCGACGACAAGGCGCTGCTGACGTTGCTCGGGCTCGGCGGCTGCGCGTTCGCGTTCCTCGCCGGTGCGGTCGCGGTGGCCGGGCTCGATCCCGCGTTCGACCTGCAGGGCGCACCGATTTTGACCGGCTGCCTGACGTTCGCGCTGGCCGGTGGTCTCGTGCTCGGCGGCCGGGCGGCGTGGTCGCATGCCATCCCGTTCGTGCCGTTCGGCGCGGTCGTCGCGACCGGGCTCGCCGGAGCGCTTTCGCTGTGGCTGCACCTCGGTGCCGGGTTCACCACCGAGCAGGCGGCCGGGCTGGTGTCGTTCGTGCTGGTCGGGCTGATGGTGTTCGCGCCGCGGATCGGCATCCGGTTCGCTCGCATCCGCGGGCCGCAGCTGCCGCGTTCGGCCGGGGAACTGCAGTACGACATCGAACCGATGCCTGCCGCGCAGATGGTGCACCAGACCGGGTACGCCGACGGCTACCTCACCATCGCCTGCCTTGCCGCCACGGCCGTTTTCGTCGGCTGCTTCCCGTTCCTGGTCGGCCACGGGCTGTTCCCGACCATCCTCGGCGGGCTGGTGTCCGCGGCCGTGCTGATGCGTTCGCGGGCACTGCTCGGCGTGTGGCAACGGGTTCCGCTCGCCGCCGCTGGGGCGATCGGTCTGGTACTGCTCGGGCTGTCGCTGATCCAGCCGTTGCCGACGCCGTGGCGAGGCGCCTGTCTCGCCGGGCTGTGCCTGGTGTTCTTCCTGCTCCTGCTGGCGATGCTGCGCCCGCCGCCGCGGCGGCTGCTGCCGATCTGGGGGCACCTGGCGAACTGGCTGGAAACGCTGAGCGCGGTGGCGATGATCCCGATCCTGCTGCAGTTGTTCGGCGTCTACGCGTGGGCCGTCGGGCTCACGTCCTGAGCGAGGGAGGGGTGACATGGTGCAGACGCAGAAGGACCACGTCGAGGCGTATTCGTTCCTGATCGGGCGGATGACCTCGGCGCTGGTGCTCGGCGACGCGAGCCACCTCGACGTGCCCGCCCGGCGGGCCTGGGTCGGCCTGCTCGTCGGGCTGGTCCTCGGGCTGCTGATCGCGGTCGGGTTCTTCGTGTACGGGCTGATCGCGCACCACACGGGCGCGGCTCCGGCCGTCGGCCGCCGAGTCTGAGAAGGAGGCAGCCATGGAACTCTCGCTGATCCGGCGCGGCGACGGCGCTTTGGAGAAGAAGACCGTCGGCAACGCGCTGGTCGTGCACCTCGCGGAGGGGATGACCGGCGAGGCGCAGTCGCTCGCGCTCGGCGTCGCGGCCGATCCCGACCACGACCTGGTCGTCGTGGACCTGCCGGTCGATTCGCCGATCGCGATGTGGGAATCGGTGGCCAAGGCGCTCCCCCGCCGCCGCCGCGGCGTGCGGCTGGTCATCGGCGGCCGCTCGCGCGAGACGACCGCGCTGGCCGGGCAGTGGCTGGCCGAGCGGATCAACCGCCCGGTGCTCGCGCCGGACGGTTCGGTGATCCCGAGCGCGGGCGGCGCGCTGTTCGTCCACGCCGGACGCGGCGGCGGCTGGGTGCGCTTCCGGCCGGGCCGTCCGCCGTCCTGGGAGGCGAAGCGGTTTCCGCGTCCGGCTTGGGATTCCGGGATCGCCGCCGAGCTGACCCCGACGAGTTCGCGCGGGGTCGCCGAACCGCTGCCGGGCGGATTGTGGGTCCGTCCGGTCGGTTTCGACGCTCCTCAACGGCGCCATCGCACGGCGCTGATCTCCCGGATGCCCGCGCAGCACGACACCATGACCATCGTCCTGGGCTGCCCCGGCTGCCCGCCGCTGACGTTGGACGACGCGGCCCGGCTCTGGGTCCAGCTGCCGGAGAAGGTGCGGGCCAAGGCGCGGTTCGTGCAGTACGGTCCGATGTCGGTGCCCGGCGAGGCGACCATCGGACAGGCGCTGGCGGACCTGCTCGGCAAGCCGGTCGCGTTCTACGCGGGCGTGCCGGTCGGTTCGCCGCAGCTGCCGACGCTGCGGACCGTGCTGCACGACGGGCGCTTCGGCTGGCGTCCGTTCACCACCGAGCTCGGGTACGAACCAGGCTCGGCCGCAGTCTTGCCTGAGCTGCTGTCGCACCGTCCGCCGATCCACGGACTCGACCAGGTCTCCCCCGCGGTGTACTGGTACTCGCCGGACGCGGTGGTCGAGGTCGTGCAGTCCGGTCTGCTGGTGCGTCCGCCGCAGGACGGTCCGTCGACGGCCGCGGTCCGCGAGATCACTCTTGACGCCGCGGTGCACAACCTGACCTTTGACGCGGCTGACGAGGGCTCGGTGTCTCGGATGCGGTTGCTGGCGGAGGATTTGCTGGCGCGGCTGGATGAGGAGACTCGCCGGATGAGCCGGGTGTTGCCTGCTGCCGCGTTGCTCGCGGAGCGTGCGCGACCTCGGGTGGTGACTCGGGCGTTGGAGGCGATCGAGTCCGGGCATCCGGCGCCGGTTGTTGCCGCGGCTCCTCCGGCTGCGTACTTGCCTGCGGCTCCGGCGGCGTTGGGGATTGCTGCGCCTACAGAGGTTCCGGGGGCGATCGCTGCTCCTAGCCCTGCGGTCGCGCCCGTCGTTGCGCCTGCGGTTGTGCCTGCCGCTCCGGCTGTTCCCCCGGCCAAGGTCTCCGCTGCGCCTCCAGCAGCGGTGCCGGTCAGCCGCATCGCTCCGGCGGACGTCGCCCCGGCTAAGCCCGTCGAACCGCCGGCCGCCAAGCCCGCGGCCCCGGTTGCGGAGAAGGTGCCCACGCCGTCCAGCCCAGTGTCCGCTTCGGACAAGCCGGAGCCCGCGCCGAAACTCTCGGCAGACTTGCGCTTCCAGGAGACCCCCGGCGCGGAATCGACCGCCCTGCTGCCCAAACGCGGCGCGGACAAGGAACGCCAGTGGCTGCGCAAATCGCTCGGCGCGGAGTACGGCCTGATGTCGAACACCGTCGCCCGGATCCTGTCCGAACACCCGGGGTTCCAAGGCGTGCTGTCGACCTCGTCCTCGGCCGAGGTGCTGACCGACGCGGTGGCCGTGCAGCTTTACCTGTCCCCCAAGGGGTCCACGATCGACGCCGGGCTGCGGCGCGGCGCGAACGGTCCGCACGTGCCGGTCGCCCGATGCGTCGTGGCCGGGCTGAGCCGCCTGCCCTCGCACCGCGGTCCGGCCACTTTCGCCACCGAGCTGCCGCCGCCGGTGTGGCCGCTGCTGGACGGGCGGAAAGTACTGACCGAATGGGGCTTCCTGAACGCGCTGACGCAACCGTCGTCCACTGTGGACGGCGAGACGGACGTGCTGGTGTGGTCGATCACCGGACGACGCACCAAATTGCTGGAACCGGGCGAGGGCGGCGTCGAAAACCGGGTGCTGTTCGTGCCGGGAACCAGCTTCAAGGTGCTCGAGACGCGCAAACCCGCCGCGGGCGCGCGGGGCGCCGTGCTGCTGCGCGAACTGACCGCGAGCGAGATCGACGAGACCGGCCGGGTCGCGAATGACCGGGCATCGCTGGACGAGCTGGCGATGAACTCGCTCCGGCAGAAGCTCGAGACGTGGGCGGAAGCGGGCGAGGACCTGGTCCGGACCGTGATGGACGAGCAGGCGGCGGAGCGGTTCGGGGCGCTCCCGGGCCTGGCGTGAGTGCGGAGAGGCGGAGACGATGAACCGACAGCTGCTCGTGGTCGGCGGCGACCGGCCGGGTGCGTTCGGAACCATCGGCGCGGCGCTGGCGCAGGCGCAGCCGGGGGCGACGATCAGCGTCCACCCGGGACGGTACGAGGAGAACCTCGTGGTGAACCGGATGGTGTCGCTGGTGGCCGAACAAGGCGCGGGCACCGTGGAAATCGCGGCGAGCACCGGAAGCGTGCTCGCCGCGAACGCCGAAGCGGTGCAGTTGAGCGGATTCATCCTGACCGGCGCCGACGACCAACTGGTCACTGTGGACGTCGTCCGCGGCGAGGCGGCGCTGGACGGCTGCCGGCTGTCCGGGAATTCGTGGGCGACTTTGCTGGCCCGCCTGGAGGGTTCGCTCGCACTGCGCGGATGCACGGTGACCAGCACCGGCGGTGCCGGGGTCGTGATCGCCTCGCCGGTGCAATCGGCCATTGAGGACACTGAGATCGTCGATGCCGCGTCGTCCGGCGTGGTCGTGGCCGAGACCGGTTCGGTGCTGCTGCGCCGTTGCGCGGTGCGGGGCGCGGCGGGCAACGGGGTGTGCGTCAACGGCGAAGCGGTCGCGATTGTCGAGCAGTGCGAGATCGTCGGCGCGCAGAAACCGGCGATGGTGGTCGAACAGCAGGGGCGCGCGACCATCACTGGGCTGACCGTGCGGGACAGTGCGAACGTCGACCTGTACGTCACCAGCAAGGGCCGGGTTTCCGTCGCGTCGTCGCAGTTCCGGTCGGCGCCGATGCAGGCCGCGCACATCGCCGCGTCCGCCGAACCGCTGCTGCGCGAGTGCGTGTTCGCCGGGGCTGGCACGAACGCGGTGCAGGCCACCGGAACCGCCGCGCCGCAGTTCGTGGACTGCACCTTCGAGGGTTCACCGGTCACGATCCTGGTCGACGACCAGGCGCGGCCGCGGTTCGAACGCGCCACCGTTCGGGGTTCCACGCACACCGCGATGTCGGTCAGCGCGGATTCCGCCGTGACCGTCGGCGGGCTGCGGATGACGCCGGACAGCGGTGTCGGGATCGTCCTCTCCGGACAGTCCACATTGGACCTTGCCGACGCCTCCATCGACACTGGCCGGGAAGCCGGGGTGCAGGTCACCGAGGACGCCCGTCTGACGGTGACCGACATTCGGGTCGACTCGACGGCGGACAAGGCGGTCTCGTTCACTGGCGGCGCGCCGTCCTCGGCGAAGTCGGTGCAGGTGCGCGGCGGCGGCCTGCACATTTCCGGAACGGCGGAAATCTCCTTGCAGGACTGCGAGGTCATCGACTCCACAGTGGACGGGATCACCGTCGCCGCGGGCTCGGCGCTGACCGCTTCCCGCTGCCGGGTGCGCAATGCGCGAGGCAACGGCGTGTACGTCGGCGCTCAGGCGTCGTTCACCGAATGCGAGGTCCTCGGCGCGGGCGAGGACGGCTTCCACGTGGAAACCACCGAACCGGTCAGCATCCGGGACTGCGTGGTCAACGACGCCTCCGGCGAACTCGTGAGCGGCGAACACGCGGACGTCGACAACCTGCTCACCGATTCCGCCCGCCCGCTCGAAGTGCTGGCCGGTCCGGCCAGCGACGTCGCGGAGCAGACCGTGAGCGAGGCCGCTGGCGAGGTGCTCGAAGGCCCGCTGGGCGACCTGGAAGCACTGGTCGGGCTCGCCGGGGTGAAGAAGGAAGTCACCGGCCTGATCAACCTGATCAAGATGTCCCAGATGCGCGAGCGGATGGGCCTGCCGATGCCGCCGATGTCGCGGCACCTGGTGTTCGCGGGCCCGCCCGGCACGGGCAAGACGACCGTCGCCCGGCTGTACGGCACGGTGCTGGCCGAACTCGGCATCCTGTCGAAGGGGCACATGATCGAGGTGGCCCGCCAGGACCTGGTCGGCCAGTACATCGGGTCCACCGCGATCAAGACCACCGAGGTCGTGGAGAAGGCCGTCGGCGGCGTGCTGTTCATCGACGAGGCGTACACGCTGAGCGCGCCGACCGGCGGTTCCGGCCCGGACTTCGGGCAGGAAGCCATCGACGCGCTGATGAAGATCATGGAGGACCAGCGCGATTCGCTGGTGGTGATCGTCGCGGGCTACTCCGAGCAGATGGAGCAGTTCCTGCAGTCGAACCCCGGTCTCGCTTCGCGGTTCACGCGCACCATCGAATTCCCGAACTACAGCGTCGACGAACTGGTCACCATCACGACCGGCCTGACCCGCAAGCACTACTACGAAATGACCGACGACGCGCTGGCCGCGTTGCGCGAGTATTTCGAGCGGGTGCCGAAGAACTCGACGTTCGGCAACGGCCGCGTCGCGCGCAAGCTGTTCGAGGCGATGGTGAACAACCAGGCGTCGCGGCTGGCGTTGTACCCGCCGTCCAAAGACATCGAGCTGAACCGCCTCACCGCCGACGACCTGCAAGCCGAGCTGACGCAACTGCCTTCCGCGGCGAAGTCTTCCGTTTCGGTCACCGCCGACCCCGCCGCCGCGGTCAAAACCAGCGCGGGCTGGAAACGCCTCAGCGGACTGGTCGGCCAGAAATCGGTACGAGAGAACGCCGAACGACTGCTGCTCAAACTCGGCCGCCTCACCCACGAACGGCAACCGCTGGGCCACCAGGCGAACCTGGTGATCAGCGGCAAACGCGGCACCGGACGTTCCGAATACGCTCAGTTATACGCGCAAATCCTCTCGGAATTCGGCATGACTCCCACGGGACAACTGGTTCACCGCAACCTCGCCGAAGAACTGTCACCGCAATGGCCCGGCCAAGCCGAACACCTGGTCCGCGCCGCGGTGGAAGACGCGTCCGGCGGCACCCTGGTCGTCGACCTGGACGGCGACTGGGACACCTCGCCGCACACCCCCGGCATCGAAGCCCTGGAAGCACTGTCCGAAATGGTCTCCCGACGCCCCGCCGACCCGGTCGTGGTGTTCACCGGCGAAAGCGACCGCGTCGGCGAACTGCTCGCCCAACTGCCCACCCTGCGCGACGCCTTCCCGTACGGCTGGCAACTCGCCGAGTACACAGTGGACGAACTGGCCGAAATCGCGGTGCGCTTGCTGGTCCGACGCGGCCACGAGGTCCCCGACGACGTCCGGGACGCACTCGCCCACGAACTCTCCGCGGCATCCGACCACACCGCGCACGCCGCGCACGAACTCGCCCGCACCCTCTCGGCCGCCGCCGCGTCCCGCACGCTAGCCGCCGCCGACCTGCGCGGCATCCGCCCGCCCGACACCGGCGCCATGGCCCTCGGCCCCGGCCTGGCCTCGGTCGGCTGACCCCGGGAGGAAACCGATGAGTTCGCACCACGAAAAGATGCTCGAAGACGCGATGGCCGCCTATCAGCACCAACGCGACCACTTCGACCAAGCGCGCCAGGACGTCGAAACCGCCACCAGCACCGTCACTTCCGCCCGCCGCGAGGTGACCGCGACCGTCGGCCGTACCGGCGAATTGACCGAACTTTCCTTCCCCACCAGCGCCTACAAACGCATGGCACCCGCGGAACTCGCTTCAGTGATCGTGCACACCATCTCCGCCGCCCGCCAGAAATCCGTCGCCGCGGCCGCGGAATTGATGGCTCCCATGCTTCCGCCAGGCATCTCGGCCCAGGACCTGATGAGCGGAAAAGTGGACGTCAACGCCCTGTTCTCGGCGCGAGTGCCGGGATTCGACGAAGGGAATCTGCCATGACAGACCAGTTTTTCGTCGACGCCGACGGCCTGGACGGCGGCCGCGACGGCTTCGACGGCAAGAGCGCCGAACTGCGCACGCTCGCCCAGCTGGTGCAAAGCCTGGCGAACCCGAGCCGGATCCAGGACGCGGCCGGAAACGACAAGAACGGCAACGAGTTCTCGAAGACGCACATCCAGTCAGCGGGCGAGATCTACAACGGCATCAATGCCTGGGCGCTGGCGGTGGAAGCGACGCGCGACGCGATTGGCGACATGGCGACGTCGTTCCGCGAGGCCGACCAGGGTGCCTATGACGGTTCCAACGCTCTGTTCAAGAACTTCACCGACCTGAACCACAAGGTCCGCAAAGCTGACTCTGGCTCCGAGGCACCGCCGACTGAGTACCAGCGCGGCGTGCGAATCCAAGGCAAACTGCTCGGCAAGGAAGAGGGCTGGACCGCGGCAAAGAGCGTCCGGGCGCGAATCCCTGACCGGGGCGAGGAACCGCTGCCGTCGAAACCAGGCGAGGAACCTCAGCAGTTGAGGCGTCTGGCGGTTGAACGCCCGGTTCAGGAAAAGGTCGTGACCCCGCTGCAGCCGACCGAGTCGACCGTCTTCGTTCGCTCGGAAAAGCCAGTTCACGCGGTCGAAGACAAGATGGAAACCCCCGAGGGCGAAGTCACCCCCTTGGAGCCCGCCAAGCGCTGGCTGCCCGCAGCGGAAGGCACGGGTTGGGCCCCGGCGAAGTCGATCCCCGCCCAGCCCGCGATCACCCCGGAAGAACCCATTTCCTGATTTGCCTTTCTGTGTAAGGAGGTGCCCCCGCGATGAGCCTCATGGTGGACCCCAGCCTGAACTGGGTGTTCTACATCATCGCGGGCGACGCCTGGCCGCAGGGCGACGAGGACAAAGCACGCGAACTGGCCGCCGAATGGGACCAAGTCGCGCAGCAGATCTCCGCCGCGGGAACCGGTTTCAGCCAACTGGCGGAACAGGTCGTCTCCAACGTCGGCGGGGACGTGGCGACCAACTTCGCCGACTACGCCAACAAACTCAGCACCATGGGCGCCGGTTTCTCCTACCGAGCGCAGCAACAAGCCGCCGCTCTGCGCGAATACGCCCTGAACGTCGAAAACGCCAAATACGGCATCCTCATTTCGATCGCGGTCACCGCCGCGGACCTGATCTGGGCGATGACAAACCCGTTCACCGCGCCGCTGATCCCAGGAATCTGGGCAGCCGGCCGGACCGCGGTCATGCAGATCGAACGCTCCCTGATGTCGCGGTTGATGAGCCTGCTGTCGAGGGTCGCGCGAGAGGCCGCGCAGGAAGCGGCGGAAGAAGCGGCCGAGGAGATGCTGGCCGAGTTCATCCAGATCGCGCAGGGAAACCGGGATGGCTTCGACTGGAAACAAATCGGCCAAAACGCAGCCCTGGGCGCCATCGGAGGCGCGTTCGCCGCCGGCGCCCACAGCGGCCTCGGCAAGTGGGGCCACAACGTCTTCGGCGCAGCAGGCGTAGAAGCGGCCACCGAGGTGGTAGTCGGCCTGGCCGGCGCCGGACTCTTCGGCGGAGACCTGGACAGCCTGGGCTGGGGAGCCCTCAACGGCGGGCTCAGCGGCGCCGCCACCCACGGCGCCCACCACGCCGGACAGAACCTGCACGACAAACTCAACGGCGGCGGCAAGGACGGCGGCCAGCCGAAGGGCCCGAACGATCCCGGCGGGGCCGACGGGACCGGGAACATCAAGGTGGGCCCGGTCAACGGCCCCACCCCGCCTGCCAACTCCGGCGGCTCGGGTGGCTTCGGTGGCCCGGGTGGCCCGGGTGGCCCAGGTGGCTCCAACGGATCTGGTGGCTCCGGCGGTCCCGGTGGCTCAGGTAGCGCTGGCCCAGGCGGCTCGAACGGCACCGGCGGTTCCGGCAACAACACCCCCCACGGCGAAGGCCAGAACACCGCCCACTCGCCGAACACCAACTCCACCACAACGAATCAGCCTCCGGCGAGCAACTCCACCGCCAACAACCAGACCCCGCCGAACAACTCCACCGGCAACCCCACCTCGACAGGCGGTCCGAACTCCACCACCGGCGATGCCTCCACCGGCAACCCCAACTCCACCGGCAACTCCCCTTCAACCGGCGGCCCCAACTCCACCACCGGCCCCAACTCTGCGAGCGGCCAGAACTCGTCCAGCGGCCCCAACCCTTCAGGCGTCGCTAACTCCGCAAACGGCTCGCACTCGACGAGCGACAGCACTTCAAGCGGCAACCCCCCTTCGACGCACACTTCAACCTCCCCAAGCAACTCCCACCCAACTGGTGACAACACCTCCCCTGGCCCCAACACCACCGGCAACTCGACTTCAACGAGCAATCCCAACTCGGCAAACAGCTCCCCCAGCGGCTCACAGTCAACCGGCAACCCGAGCTCCACGGGCAACTCCGGCTCGTCGAACGGCTCCCCGGGCACCTCGCATTTAGCCGACAACGCCACCTCCCCAGGCCCTAACTCCACCGGAAGCCAGGACCCGGCGAGCGGTTCGCACTCCGCGAACAACCCGAACGCCCCCAGCGGCAACGACGCAACCCACGTCTCCAACCCCACTGGCACCAACGCTCCCCAGAACGGCCCAGCCAGCAATCCCGGCCAGAGCCCCCACTCGCCCAGCAGCAACGCCAACCCCGCTGGCGGCACCGACTCGCCCGGCACCTCCAACCACAGCACCCCCGCCACCAGCTCGAATCCGCCCGGAACCAGCACCGAGAACCAGGGCAGCACCACCAGCCCGAGCGGCAACCAGAACTCCAACCCCCCGGCCGCCACTCCCAGCCCGAGCGGCAACTCCAGCACGAACAGCCCCCAGAGCCCCGGCCCCAGCGCTACGAACAGCAATCAGGGCAACAGCCCGAGCTCCGGCTCTACCACCCACCCGGGGACGAACACCAACCCCGGAACCAACACCAACCCAGCTCCCGGCACGAACCCCAGCCCAGCCGCCCCGACCAACCACGGCGGAAACGGCACCGACCACCACGCCGCCCCGCCCCCGTCCACACCGGACTCGATCAAAACCGGCACCCCCACTCCGCCGCCGGACACCGCCGGAACCCCGACACCGTCGACGCCGGACGCCGGCAAAACCGGAAACCCAGCCAACTCCACCGGCACGAACGGCCAGGCCCTTCCTTCCGCTGGCAACCACCCCTCCACCAACGGCAACCCCACGCCCACCCCACCGCACGACACCGGCCTCCCCGGCTTCGGCGGCAATCGGAGCGCGGACACCGCCCCGCACTCCACCACCGACCCCAGTCAGGCGAACCACTCCCCGACCCCGGCGACTCGCCCCGGTCTGGAGACCACCGCAACCCCGTCCACCCACACCAACCCGGCCCCCGCGACGAACATCAACGTCTCTTCGAACCCGTCGCCCGGCCCGAACGTCACCGCCCCGAGCCCGGCCGCCAACCACGCCCCGGGGACGAACTCCTCCCCCGACTCCGTCCGCACCCCGAACCCCAACACAGGTTCGAACAGCATCGGGCCCACCAGCCCGAACCCCAACACCTCCGCCAACCCGACCGCCACCGCGGAGCCCAAGCCGGTCCCGCCGCCGACGTCGACCAGTGTCAAAGGCATCGATTCGACCCCGAGCCCCGGCCCGAAGACCGCCGTCGACGGCCCGAACCCCACAGCGCAGCCCGCCTCGCACTCCCCCGACCCGAGTCCCATTCGGACCTCCGCCGCCGATCCCAGCCAGACGACGGCCAGTCCGAGTCCACACCAATCCATCGGTCCGAACCCGAGCACCGCTCCGAGCCCGGACCGCCCTGCCAACCCGAATCCCTCGGACAACCCAAGTCCTGCCCCGTCACCGAACCCCGGTCGAAGCACTGCCCCCTCGCCGGATCCGGCCACCAGCGCGAAGCCCGCCCCAACTGCGGAGCCGACCTCAGGCGACACCACCCCCAAGCCATCCAAAAACGGGCCGTCCCCCGCTCCGGCGAAGCCGATCAGCACCACGCCCACCCCTGCCCCGCGCTCCCGCGACAACACCGCCCCCCACACCCCGGTCGCCGCGCCCACAAAGCCGAATCCCTCGGGCCGTAACCTGGACACGCCAGTCGCGGCACCCAAGAAACCAACCTCCGCGACGAACCGCGACCTCCACACCCCCGTTGCCGCGCCCAAGAAGCCGAGCCCTTCGGGCCGCAACCTCCACACGCCAGTCGCCGCCCCGAAAAAGCCGACCCCGGCCGCGACCACCGGGCCTGGGCCCAATGTCGGCAAGCATCCCCCGGTCACCGGCGGCAAGGGCGACTTCGCTCAGCACCACAAGAACTTCAAGTTCACCGTCGTGCACGAAACCGGGATCATCGGCGACCTCGGCACCCGTACCGAGGACAACCAGAACAGCATCGGCGTAGTGGCCACCGTCGCCGCGACTCCGGACGACAATCTTCAGGCCGTCGCGGAGAAATACTCCACCGGGTTCACCGGCAACTCCGCCGACGGACGTTTCGGCCTGGTCATCGGCATCAACGGCACGCCAGGATCAGAACAAGCGATCAACCACAAGATCCAGCAATTCCAGAATACCTGGGACAACCGCTTCCCGGTAGCGATCATCGGGTTCACCTGGAAACACCCGAGCAACCCGGTCATCGACCAGAAGACCATCCCCTACGGCGGCATCCGCGAGACGATCGCCCGGAACCCGATCACCGAGAAGCTCACCGAGCAGATCCGCGAAGCCGGTGGCACCAACGAGGTCTACCTGCACACCGGCGACGCCGACGTCCATTCCCTCACCACCCGCAACGGGCCGCTGTTCGACGCGGTCAACACTGCGGTCCAGCAGAATCCCGAAGGGCCGCCGGAGTTGATCAGCGGTGGTTATCACGTTCGGCCGGAGGACGGGGATCTCGCCAATCGCGCCGCGCAGTTGGATCTTGATGTCCGGCAGGCGCTGGCCGGAGTCGATTCTCGAGCGGTGTATTTCCCGGAGCCGAACACGTTTGTCCGGATGCCGGGAAACAAGCTCGAGAACGATGTCACGTTCGGCACCAAGAACCCGAACACCGGAAACTTTGATTACGGAGCCAAGGAAGGCCAGGGGCTCAGCGATTCGGTGTTGTCGCAGCGCAACCCGAGTTGGCAATACAGCGACCAGCCGACGGCGATCGCGAAATTCTCCGCGAATCTCGCCGTTCAGACCGACGGGACGCGCATCGCGGGCAAGGTCGGCACCGACCCGAACGGCATCACCGCGCTGGCCCAGAGTCACGCCAACGAGACCAGGTGGTCCGACCAGATCGGCCATTACCTCGGCAATCACACGACTCTCGACCCGAATCTGGCGAAGATCGCGGCGAAAGCCGCGTTCCACGGGATCACGCCGAGCGGGCACACCCCCACCAGGCCGGAGGTGTTCTCCGACGTCGTCGCGAATCTGCCCAAGAACGAGCGCACTTCGCTGGTCAAGGGCATGAAGGAGAACGTCGAGGACGGCAAGAAGCTCGCCGGTCTGACGCTCGCGACGCGCCAAGCACTCGTCGACAACCTCAGTGGCAACCGTCCGGCGAATACACAGACCCCTGCTGCCGCGCCGAAAAACCATGGGCAGGCGACGGAAGCACCGAAGCCGAATCCGAAGACCCTGCCGGGGCCGAAGGACTGGAAGGGGCGCCGCGACACCGCTCCGGTCACGCGATTTTCCTCGGAGCGGTTCGACCCGATCAAGAAGATCGCCGAGCAGTTCACCGGAAACCGCGCGGGGCTCAGGGGCGGGCAGCTCGCCGGCGCGATGGCGCACATCCGGTTCGACGTCCGCCGGTTCGAGATCGCGCCGGGGCAGTGGGTACGCGAGCACACCATCCCGATCGACTTGACCTCGCATTCGGGCTCGGTTTCTCCTGAGCAGCGGGAACAGTTCGTCCAGCAGCTGAGAGACCACCTCGACGACTGGGTCAATCAGAGCACCCGGCTGCCCGGCGGCGACCAGGTGCACGTCCGTCTCGACGTCCGCGTCGCCGACGACATCCACCCGGACGACACCGGCTGGCAGGCCGACCCCCGCCGCCGGATCCCGGTGAACCTGCACGATTCCGCTGTGGACCCGGACACCCCGGAGACGAACCAGCTCAACTGGGACGTGCACGACTCGGCCTTCGGCGTCACGCACGAGCTGATGCATTTCCTCGGCCTCGGCGACGGCTACAAAAACGATGAGATGCTCTTCAACCGCGGCGACCAGCCCGGCGTGATGGGGCCGGACGCGTGGCACGATTCGCGGCTCAACCAGGGCAATCTCGACCAGCTCGAAAGCGTCTCGAACACCGCGAACATCCGCGACCACCACCTCGGCGACGCCCCCGCGCCGAAGCCACTGCCGCACTCCGAAAGCCCCCGGACAGAGCCCGAGCCGGACGGCAAGCCGAACCTCCACACGCCGATCAAAGCGCCGCACGAAACCAGCACGGATCAGCCGCCGCGGCAGGACGAAGCCGTGCTGGTCGCGGACGAGCAAACCGAGGAACCACCCGACACCCGCCCTCTCGCGGACCGGCTGCCCGAGTTCGTCCGCAACGGCAAGGCGCTCGGTTCCGTGGTCCCGGTCGACGTCCGCGGCGCGAAGGACGTCGGCACCAGTATCGAGAACCTGATCCACCGCTTTAATCCGAACCAGCAGAACCCGCCGCAGGCGCACGGCATCGACGCGATCACCGATTCCCTCTCCGGCCCCGAGTTCGAGTCTTTTATGGACAATGGCCGCAAGTCGATGGTCCGAGTCGGCGAGAAGTGGTACGAGGTGCACGTCACCGCGGAGCCGGACTTCAGCGCGGTCAACGCCGACCAGATCACGAAACTGCCGCAGCCGACGATCGGCGACGTCAAGAACGAGGTCAAGACCACCCACGCGAGCCCGAACACCGACACCACCGCGAAGGTCGTCGGCAGCTCGTACTTCGCGATGTTCCCGGCCGGTCCATACGCGTCCGTCGGCGGTACCGCGCAGCTCGCCAGCCCGTCCGCGGAGCACACCGGCACCACGACCGGCACCGAGCAACGCGTGATCCGCACGGCGGGCGACATGCAACGCGCCGACGCCCCGGTGACCTACCGGATCACGGTGCGCACCGAAACCGGCGGCCTGGTCGGTTCCACAGTGGACGGCCACGTTGGCCTGGTTCTCTCCACTGACCTGGCCAACCTGAAGCAGGACCAGACTGTCGGGCCCGCCGAGCCAAAACCCGACTGGGCCAAGAAGATCGAATTCCTCTCGCCGGAGGCGGTCGATTTCGACGAGAACGCCCTGTTCGATCAGGTAAGCAAGAACCTCCATCCCTCGGTGACGAAATTCGGCGCCCCGGGCCGCACCTCGCTGCGGGAGTTCCTCAGCCGCGGCGGGGTGCGCAGCATGCTCGGCACCGCGATGCAGGGCAACCCGGTGGTATCAAACGACCTGCTCAGCCCGCATGGTGCCCACCGCGAAGCCGTGCAGCTCGCGGTGCGGCCGACGAACGTCGAATACCTCGGCACGATTCCCGGCGACAGCGAACTGCGGTTCAACGATTCCGCAGTGAACGGCGGCAGCACTACCGTCTCCTCCAAGTCCGGCGGAGAGGTCAACGCGATCTTCGGCGGCGGGTCCTATGTGCCCGGTACGGTCGGTGGCGTTGGCGGCGTCAGCGGCAGCTACTCCCGGAAGGTCAACCAACAGTCCACAAGCGGCACCAGCTTCACCAACAAGTCCACAGTGAACGCGAAGGGCGACATCGGCCTGTACAAGGTCACTGTCGACCTCGATGTCACCACCTCGAACGGCGAGAAGACCACCGTCAAGGCCACTTCGTACACGCGGATGGGCTTGCCCGAGGCGAAAGCCCAGGGACTGCCGGTCCCGAAGAACACCCCGGTGAAATTCAAGGACGTCGGCGCGCGCTACGAACCGCCGTATCTCGCGGCGGCCGTCGCGGCGGGCACGGCTCGGCCCGGATCGTTCGAGCCGGCGACCCGCGTCCAGCCGCAGATCGAAAACGCGCTGCGGAATCTGCCCGGAGCGGACAAGTTCCTGCCGCGCTGGGACCAGTTCCAGAGCGACAAACAAGGCTCAAGCCGGGACATCGCGGACCGGTTCGCGAATCTGCGCAAGATCACGTCCACGTTCTCGGTCGCGTCGCTCCGGGGCAAAATGGACAGTCTGTTCACCCAAGGCGTTTCCGCGCACATGAAGCGGCGGGGGCTGTTCACCGACGAGTACATCAACGTCACGGTCAAGGCGAAACCCGGGCCTGGTCGTCATCTCGGACAGGCGGACGGCCGGTCGATCAAGAACAGCAACGAAACGAGCCCGTCGCTCACCAGCGCGACCACCACCGAACGAGGCTGGTCGGTCGGCGTCGAAGGCCGGGTCATCATTCCCGGCGCCACGACGGTCGCGAACCTCGGCATCAGCCCGACCGTCACCCCGCTGCAATACTCGGACAACCGGACGTGGAAGAACTCCGGCGGCCCGACGGTGACCACGGCGACCGGCAAGGGCGGCAGCCCGAATTCGCAGGTGTTCGACCACGACATCGAGTTCGAGGTCGAGATCACCAGCTACACCCGCAACCGGCCGTGGGTGCGGCGGCTGACGCCAGGGTCGCCGTTCCGGGTCACGCCGAAAGTGTCCACAGTGGCCAAGACCGGCGACCCGGACCTGCCGCCGATCTCCGGCAAAGTCGATATGTGGATCAACGACGGCGCAGCGCTGACCAAGGACCCGTCCGAGTTCAAGCCGGGCAAGCCGGGTGTCGTCTCGATGAGCCGGAACGAAACCCCGAGCATCGACGACCTGCTGACCCAGCAGCAAAACCAGACGACGCCGAAGTTCCTGCACGTGGAGGCGTTCGCCAATACCGAAGCGCTGCGGGACGAGGCGCTGCGCCAGCTTCAGCGCGCCGCCGGCGGTGACGCGGTGCTCGGCCTGCCCGGCAGCGAAGCACGTGCCCGCGTGGACCGGATGTTCTCGCCGGAAAACTTCCGCGGCCTCACGCCGAAGCTGCTGAAGCAGGGCGGGACGGCGAACGGATTCCGCTACGAACGCCGGGTGGCCGACCGGGTCGGCGGCCTGGGCATGGGCATCTCGCTGAGCAATCCGAAACTCGTCGCGGTGTCCGAAACGGGCGGCGGCGACCGGACGTACTCCGGCGGTTCGAAGGCCAGTTACGAGGGCACGCACAAACAATCCGTCGAGGCCAACGTCCAGCTTGGCCTCACCGTGCGACCGACCGGCACCGACACCCACGGCCAAGGCCAGTTCTTCGGCACCGCGAAGTGGAGCCCGTGGCAGCGCAGCTCCGGATCGTCGCATGAGATCACCGCGAGCGTCGACCACACCAACCGGTCCTCTTCGGACAGTCGCACGGTGCTCGTCCAGTACGACACCAAGGTCCGGCTGATCGCGGAAAGCCGCCAGGAAGGCCTGGTCAACGGGTCGATTTCGCGGGCGGGCGCGGACGTCCGGCTGCCGGGTTCGGTCTTCGTGGCGATGACCGAGGACGAGGCTCGCGCGGAAGGATTGCTGCCGCCGGTCGAGCCGCGCACCCCAGCGCCGGGCAAGCTTTCGGCCCCGCCGCTGGTCGGCGGCAAGTCCAGCTCGCTCGGCTCGGCGGTGCTGGAGGACGCTCCCAACCTGTCGAAGCTGGTGCAGGACGCCCGGCAGCAGCTCGGCAAACTCGGCGACAAACTGCTGCCGAAATCGGTGCTGGACGATTCGATGAACAACCTCCAGCGGACGCTCGACACTGCCTCCCCGGAAGCAGTCACGTCTCTTGTGGACGGTGCTCTGGACGGCGGCGTGTCCTTGGTGGCGCAAGACCCGGGCGTGCTCTGGACGGACAACTACCAGCTGCTGCTCAAAGCGAAGATCCTCGACACCCAGTTCCTCGACGTGAAACACGACGGCAGCGAGGTCGATCACGTCGTCAACTCGACCGTCACGGACAAGGAGAATTCCGGTCACGGTTCGTCCTACGGCGGGCAGATCCGCGGTGCCGGACGCGGCCTGTTCCAGGACAGCCAGCCCAAGGTCAGCGGCTACGACGGCGCGTACCTGGGAGCTTCCGGGACTCGCGCGAAAAGCGACCAGACCGTCGAGAACAAGGCCACGACCACGGCGCTGACCTCCTCCTCGAGCGGTCCGTCGGCGCGGTATCAGCACCAGTTCCAGTTCGAATTGGTCGTCGCCAGGGACGGGCACACTTACCCCGTCGCTTCCCAAGAGGCGACCGTGACCTCGCGGTCGTCCGCAGACGACCAGAAGATCTCCGCCGACGAGCAGTACCACACCAAGCTATACGGATCACGGACAACCGAACTCAACGCCACGGAGTCCACTTCGGACCGTCTCGCAGCGTGGCAGCAGGAAGGTTTCGGCCCCCTGCCGAAGTCTTCGACTGTCGAAGGACTCCGCGGTGCCGCGGACGTGCGCGCTGGCGCCCTCCGCGCATTGCGATTGGCCGGTGCGGGCAACGGTCTCACCGGCCCCGGCACCGGTGCGCACAACACCCTCTCGTCCTCGATCACCAATGAAACGCTGCAAGCGCATCTCCCGAACATGGTCGGCAAACCGTTCGCGACTCCGGATTTGCATTCCTCCGCGGTGACCGGCAGCAGCCACGCCTCGGTGAAGGTCTACACCCGCGTGGTGAAACCGGATTTGGTCGGGCTCAGCGATTCAGTGAAACTGGAGCGTTCGGACCAATCGGGGTCCACTTTCACCGGCGAGGCCAAGGAAACGGTCACCGGGGAACAGCAGGGTAATATCGGCACTGGCGGGATCACCGACCCGGGCCGGAACACGCATGCCTGGGGCGGGCTTGATGTCCGAAGCCCGGTCGGACAGAGCGATCCGACGTCGAGCACAGCTGCCGCACAACGGTCCGTGGTCGGCAAGGACAAGGGCCGGACCGGGCTGGTCGGGCTGGACGTCGAGTACCGGATCGTCGCGACGGTAGACGGCAAGACCGCGGCGGTCGAGGTGCGGGTACCGCAGTCTTCGCGGGCGCGGATGAGCGAAACCGACCTGGAGCAGTCGCTCGGCCAGCCGTTGCCCGAAACGCTCGCTTCAGCGCAAGACACGGTGAAGAAGGCCGCTGAGGATTGGCGTACTGCGGAAGAGGAACTCGAAAAGGCACAGCGCGACTTCGACGATGCTTGGCTGTCCGAAAACGACAACGTGCGCACTACGACCGACGGTGCACGCGGGCTGAACCTTCCGGTCGACAACAACCCGGTGCAGCAGATGCGGCAAGCGGTCCGGACGGCACAGAACGAGGCCCGCGAAGTGGGCCAACGACTGCGGGCGGGCAACGACGAAATCGCCCGGCTCAACGAACTCGACGAACAGCTTCTCTCGCTGGCTCTCGGCGAGGAACCAGGTTCTGTCGCGCAAAGTGACCTGGTCGCGCGTGCCTGGGACACGCAACGGCAGACCCAGCAGATCCGTAATGAGCAAGCCGAACTGGTCCAGCAGCGGCAGGCAGCGCAGGACCGCGCCGCCGAAATCCTGGCCGTGCTGGACGAGTACCGCAACAACCACACCGACCACACCGCGCGGCAGGACGACGCGAACAACCGGATCCAGGAAGCCCGGGAGAAGGCCGACGAGGCCCTGCGGAAGTGGTGGCAGGCCAAGTCCGAAGTGGACAACCAGATCACCGCGCACGCATGGCCGCGTCCGCCGGAGAACACTCCCGAACAACACCGCGAGAGCACTGTCGAGGCGAACGACACAGTGTCCGGTTGGGACACTGACACCGACCGGCCCTACAGTTTCGATCCGGGCGAGATCCAGACGCGCACGATCACCGACGGCTCCGGCTGGGTTCGCGCGGTCTCGTTCCTTCCGGCGAACGAGCACACCGAAAGCGTCGAGCGAGACTGGGTAGCCAACAACTCCAGAACGGTCAGCACGCTTCCGGAAGGCGCGACGCCGGACAAGTTCGACCCGCTGCTGAAGCAGGCCAACAATACCGGTACCACGCCGGAACTCTCCGGACGCCGGTTCGGCGAATGGGCCGACCACACCACGGCGCCTTGGGACGACGACTCCCTCTTCGTCTTCGCCCACGGCCGCGAGCAATCAGTCAAGGTGACCCTGCTGGGCGGCCGGACGGTGCGAGTCGACGGCGATACGTTCGCCCGGATCGTGGCGCAGGCCGCTCCCCTAGCCCAATCCCGCTCAGTCACGCTCATCGCGTGCAGCACCGGCCAGACCGACGGTCCTGGCGGCCTCGCCCACGATTTCCAGCGCGCGCTCGGCGGACTCGGCGGACCGTCCACAGTGCACGCGCCGACCAAACCCGCTTTGTTCGGCCGGGATTCGGCGACGCTCGGCAAGGCCATCGGCGCGACGCACGGCTTCACCGCTGTCACCGATGGCGGCCGGTTCCGCACGTTTGGCGATTCTCCGGCACAGTCGACAACGGACACGGCACCGCGCGCCGAAGAACACCGCTACTCGGCACCGGAAGATCTGGTCGCCGACCTGCGCCAGACCGCAGTCGACAACCCGCCGCCAGCGCCGCTGCTGGGGCCGGACCTGTTCGGCCTGTACCGTGCCCCTGAACCGCCGGAGTTCCTGCGCGGACACGACTTCCGCACCCTCACCGCCGGACAGGGCATCAGCTTCCTGGACCTGCTGGACCTCACCAAGGGCTACCAGCTGAGCAGCGAACACCTGGACCCCGCGCACCTGGAAGACAATCGCGCGTGGACCCTCGAGAAGGAACGGCCGGACGACAAACTGGCTGCGTGGGCGCCCGGAGACGTCGAACCCCTCGCCAAGACCACCTCGACCCCGCTGCTCATGCACTCCATCTGGCTCGGCGGCCCGCTGAAGGACGCTGGCACCATGCACACCTTCCGCCGGAACTTCGGCGACGCGGCGGACCGGCTCGGCGACGGCGTCGTCCCGATCCTGTGGACGGACGTGCCGCGCTGGCAAACCGAATTGGCGCTGACCACCGCGGCGCCGGAGGAAGGTCCGGATCCGCTGCACGACGTCCGGGATCTGCTGCGGTGGGCGGCGGAACACCGCGTCCAACTGATCAATGTGGACGAAGTGTTCACTGGCGAGCATCCGATGCGGACGCAGGAGTTCTACCTTTCCGAACTGGCTAAGCAGACCGGCCCGGGTTTCGCGGCGGCGAGCGACATCCTGCGGCTGGAGCTGATGCACCGGTTCGGCGGCCTCTACACCGACGGGGACAACGTCGTGCACGGTCTGGACGACGTCGTCCGCGCCGCCGAGTCCGACGCCGGTTACGCGGTGCACCGGGTCGGCGGGAACATCGCGAACTCGGCGTTCACCATGTCGAAAGGACATCCGTTCGCCGCATCCTATTTGGATCAGCTGCGCGAGAACTACGGGAAAACCCAGGAGAATCTGCTGCCGCGCGAGGTCGACTCCCTCGGCCAGGGCTTCTTCGCGACGCCGATGGGCCGGGTGCACCGGCAGTCGGTGATGTACCGCTCGGGCCCGGTCGCGATGACCGAAACGGCCCGGCGGATCGGCCTGAACTCCGCGCTCGAACTGCCGGGCATGACGGAGATCCGGATGAACAGCGACCACAGCTGGCTCCTGCCGCCGCAAGGCGATCCGGCTCCGCTGTCGGACCGGTTCGAGACCCTGGAGTTGACCCAGCGCGTGATCCAGACGCTGGTGCGCGGCCTGCACAACCGGGACGGCGACCTGCATCTGACCGTTGTCGAGCCCGCGGTGCGTCGGCACGCCGAGCCAGATCTGGTGTGGCACGCGGCTTTGTCCTACCTCGCGGCCGACCCGAAACTGTCGTCCCTCGTCCGCACCGTCACGGACCGCAGCAGCTACACCGGCGAGGTGCACGACGTCCCGCTGCCGCCAGCTGCCCGCGCACTGCTGACCATCGACGACAGCCGCGTGCATTACCACCTGGGCGAGGTCCAGCGCGCCGCCACGATGCACGCCGCCGACGCCGTCCTCGTGGCGGATACCCCGCTGGAAAGCCTGATCTCCCGTCTGCGTTCGACGGACGGCCCAGTCCCGCCGATCGAGGTCACCGGAACCGGACCGGACGGCCGGGCACACGCCACCGCCGCGGCCCGCGAACTGGCCGGTCAGCTCGCCGACGCCCTGGGCGCCGACGTGCTGGACCGCGTCCCGGTGAAGATCCGAGTGTCCGAAGGGGACGGTCGCGTCCAGATTTCCCTCCCCGCTGTCGAGATGTCGACTGGCGCGCCAAGGGTCTTCCTCGGACTGGACGACAGCCCGGTACCCGCAACGCCCCAGCCCTGGACGCACAACGGCCGTACCGTCGGAGTGCATTACTCACCGTCCGATGTGTCCGTCCCTAATGGACTGTCCATCTTGACCACCGACGCGACAGCCGTCCGAAACTTCACCGAGCAGTTGCGCACCGACGGCACCGACCGTCCAGCCGACGCAGTCACCGTCCGCCCGTCGGCCGCCGCACACCCGACCGCGGCCTACTTGCTTAGCGGCACCTCTGAAACAGATCTGCTGCTCCAAGAGCTAGTGCGGACCGCTACGCACCGCTGGTGGTTCCGCCCGACCCCGCCAGCCGGGCCGATCGCGCTGAGCGACCAGGACGGCACCGCCAAACTGCTCGGCTGGGTCCTCGCGGAACTCGGCCGCGGCGAATCGACGGCCTCGATCACCGAGACCGTCGCCCGGCACGAACGACCCGACCTGATCTGGACCGCCGCCCGCGAACTCGCCACGCTCCACCACGAACTGGCCGAGCAGCACGCCGTCCTGCACCTGCACGGCGTGACCGACACCTTGCTGGGCAAGCCGGACGCCGCCGAAGTCCTCTCTGACCTGGCCAAAGCGACCCGAGACGGCGCTGACGTCACCCGCGTCGCCGAGGCTGTCGAGGTCCTGGACCGGCACGGCGCCCTGGACGCCGTCCTGAGCGCCCCCGGCGGCCGGGCCCTGCTGCTCGAAGAGCTCGCCCGGCTCGCCGACCGTCCGAACCCCGACGGTTACGCCCGGGATCTGGCCACCGTCATCCAGAAACTGGCCGCGGAGGACCTGCCCGCGGACGCCTTCCGCACTGCACTGCGGAATGCCCTCGACGGCCCGAGGACGCGGCCGACCCTGCACCGGCTGAGCGTCGTCGGCCTGGGCTGGCTGGACCGTTGGCACACCGCCGCCGCCATCCGCCGGTACCAGGTGGAGGAACGTGCGGCGTCCGCTCGCCAAGCCGCTGAACTGGCCGAAGGAGTTCCCCGCCGTGAATGAGCCCAGGCCGGTAGATTCACCGGACACGAAGGAGGTACCGGCGATGTCCGAGAACCAGTGGGTGCTGCTGGTCGACCCGGCGTGGCAACCGGCGTCGACGACCGACGGGACCGAGATTCCGAGCCCGCCGCCGCATGCAGTGGTGGGCGGCTGGCTCGCACGCGAGGACGGGTCCGTCAGCCGTTTCGAGCCCAACCCGTCCTACGAACCAGCGGCGGAAGACTCCCCGACCGACCCGCTGGACGCCGTGCTCCGCCTGACCGCCCGCGGCGAGGCCGATTTCGACCAGCTGGCCGCGGTCTTCCGCGAATCGGCCTTCGCGGTGGCCGTGGACACCGATGAGTCTCCGCTTGTCGCGCCCTCGCCGGACAACATCCCGTGCCTGCTCGTCACGACCGCCCCGGCACACCGCCGCCGAGCCCGCGCCGCCGGGTGGCGTCCGGCTGGACCCGCGGATCTGGTCCGCCTGCTGGACAGTTACGACGACGTCGATCTACTGCTCAACCCCGGTGCGCCGGGGTGCCTTCGGTTGCTGGCCGACAGCGTCCGCGAAATCATGGCCTGATTCCTCTGTGCCACCGGCGGTCGAGTTCGCCGGAGCGACTGCGCACACAGCATGGTCTCGACCGTTCCTGATCGACATTGCTTCGGCGGCTACGTCCAGGAACCCGGAGTTTCGGGCGCCGCACGCAGCGTGCCGGGCTGCCGATCGGCGGGGTGCGACACGAATTCCGCGACCAGGTCGATGGATTCCCCGCGCGTCTCCACGTCGAGTTTCCCGCCTCACCGCACCGGGTTCGGCAACTGGATCGCTTCCGCCTTCGCTGGCTGAGGCTCCGGTTTTTGTCGGTGCCCCGCGCGATGATGTCCCGGACAGCAGCCGAAGGGGAGGAACGGCGATGCGAGTGTTGATGAGCGGCGAGGCGCCGGTGAGCTACGGGCAGATCTATGTCGAGAGCCAGCCGGGGCCCCCGAAGTTCGCGGAGTGTTTCGGCGGCCAGCGGAACGGGCTGTGCGGCGGCGCGGTGCCAGGGGCGCTGACTCTGATCACCGGCCTGCACACCGGCGAGGTCGGCTTCCGCGTGGAGTCGCACGACGAGGAACCGCCGCTGGACGAGACCTGGGAGGAGATCGTCGAGGTGTCGTTCCGCCCGCTCGGCGAGACGTCGCTCGTCTCCTGGGGCGGCAGCGCCGTCTGGCCGCTCGGCCTGCGCGAGATCGACTATCGGGTCCGCTACAGCGGAACGCGGATGGACGAGGCGCACCGGCTGGGCATTCCGGAGGGCGAGTATTTCGAGCCCGACCGCTATCTGCTCCAGTTCTGGCCGGGTCCGCCGGAACCGGACCGGGTGGTCAAGCAGACCAGCGCGAGCGCCGCCTACTGGCACGACGTGGCCAGGAAGCAGCCGCCTCCCCCGACGCCGGAGGAGAAAGCCGAAGCCGAGCGCCTCGCTCGCCTCGAACAGGAACGGGTCGCTGAGGAAGCGCGCCTGAGGGCGGAGGAAAGCGCGTGGGGCGGGAGCCTGCCCAGCGAACGGCTGCGGCAGCTGCCGGGTGCCGTACAGAGCGTGGCGAGGCTGGACCGGTCGCTGGTCGACGCTCTCGCGCGGACGGATCCGGTGACCCAGCGGCAGATCGCCCGGTGGACAGTCCGGCGCGCGTTCTCCGAGGCTCAGCTGACCGAGGTCGAGTGGATAGCCCCGGCACTCGCGGCGATGGACCGGGGCGAGGCGCTGCCGCCTCCGTTCGACGACAACCAGCGGGCGTGGAATCGTCTGTTCACTGACGAACGAGTCCCGCAGACGCTGGCCACCTCGCCGGACGGACGGCACGACAACTGCTCGCAGCAGGCCATGGCGTTTCCGGCGGTGTTCTCCGTTCGGGAACCGGACCCGCTGGCCGCTGCCTTCGACGCGCTCTGGTCAGCCGCGGTCGCTTTCGGCTATGGACGGCACGGGGTGCTGTTCGCCGAAGTCCGGCAAGCCTTTCCGGTGCTCGCGGAAGGAGAGGGGTGAGCTGGCTGGCCGGACATAAGGCGGGCAGTCGAGGCTGCTGGCGGCGCGGCAACGCTGGAGCCGCACACGGAGGTCACGGTAAAGGTGGTGCCGGAGACGCTGGGCCGCGCGCGTTGAGGGGAGGTCGATCAAACGGGAAGCCGTTGGGGCACAACCGGTTAGGCGCGATCACAGCGAGTCTGGCGCGGAGCAGCACCGGCCGAACCAGGGGAACACCGGGCTGAGCGTCCGTCGAAAGCCGGTCCTCGCGGGCGGCGTGCGGTGACAGCCGGAGCCGTTTGCCGCGCTGGCTCGGGCGATGCGGCGTAACCGCGGCCAACCCAGCACAATGCAGACTCAAAGCGGAACCGACCGCACCGGCGAGACGCCGGGCTGGCTGTCCACCGAAAGCCAGTCGTTCCGCGTCGCATGCAACGCCAGCTGAAACCGGTTCGCCGCCCCCGTGCGGGCCATCAGGTTCTCCAAATACCGGAACATCGTCCGCCTGCTCACCCCGAGCACCCGGGCCACCTGGTCGTCCGTGAGTCCGGCGGCGAGAAGCGAGAGCAGCCGTCGTTCGCTGGGGCGGATCGCGGGGCCTGAAGTGTCGTCGGCGAGGCCTAGCGGCAACGCGACCTGCCAGCACATGTCGAACAGCCCGGCCAGCGCGTCGAACAGGCCGCACGAGCGGATCAGCAACACCGTGCGGTCCGCGCCGGACAGGGCCGCGCAGTCGTCGACGATCAGGAGTTTCACCGGGACCTCCGGCAGAACCCGCGCCTCCTCCCCGCTTTTGCCGCAGGGCAGGATGTTTTCCGCGACGTACTCCGGCCGTTCCAGCGCGAGCCTGCCGTAGACGGCTCGGTAGCGTACGCCGCGGGCCAGGTTCTCCAGTTCGATCTCGTTGGCGTCCGCGTCGGCGTAGTACGGCGGGGAGTCCAGTCCGCGGACCTCGGTGCGCGCCGATCGCTCCAGTTGCTGCACCCGTTCGGCGGCTGTGGTTCCGCTGACTACCTCGATCATCGGGTCGGCGTCGTAGGTGAACGAGTGTCTTCGGTATCGCTCGTACAGCCGGGTCATCGCCGCCCGGGCCCCGGCCAGTTCGGCCTCGCGTTGCCTGGTCAGCACCTCCAGCACCGGTTCCGGACGCAGCGCGGACATCGGCGAGCCGGGGCCGTCGACCGGGCCGGCCAGTCCGATTCCGGCCAGCACCGCCAGCACGCGGCGCACCTCGCCGGGGTCGCGGCCGGTGTCGCGCGCTAGCCGATCAGGCGGAACCGGTCCCGACGAAAGTAGGTCCAGATAGATTTCTGCTTCGTCCGCTTTCAGCCCGAGAGTCAGGAGATGGCCGATTGCTTCGGGAACCATTCGGAGGCACCTCCACCGGGCTGGCCGACACCATTGCGCCACTGGCACCAGCGCGTCACCGCCAGGGCTGAACGAACTGTAGACAACTGGGCACCGAATGGCCCGACGCCGTTCGCAGGAAATTCCCTGGGAGGGATCGTGTCCCGTTCAGCCCGAAGAATCCTTGCCATGGCCGGTTTCGCGGCCTTGGCCTTGACTGCCCCGGCCCTGCCAGCCGTGGCATCGCCCGCCGCGGCGCATCCGACCGCCCGCGTCTGCGCCGAGAAGGCGAAGCCCGGCATGGTCACCTGTTTCGCCGAACGCCAGACCGACACCATGCGCGCGCTCCTCACGCCGGGCGCGCTGCCCGGCGGGTTCGGTCCCTCGGACCTGCGTTCCGCCTACAACCTCACCGCCGGGGGCAGCGCGTCGGCCACCGTGGCGATCGTCGACTCGAACGACGACCCGAATGCTGAATCGGACCTCGCGAGCTATCGCTCCACCTACGGGCTGCCCGCGTGCACCACCGCGAACGGCTGCTTCAAAAAAGTGAACGAAAACGGGCAAACCAGTCCCCTCCCGACCGCGGATTCCGGCTGGGCGGGCGAAATCTCGCTCGACGTCGACATGGTTTCGGCGATCTGCCCGAATTGCCACATTCTGCTCGTCGAAGCGAACCAGCCGAGCATGGCCGATCTCGGCACCGCGGTGAACACCGCCGTGTCGATGGGCGCGAAATACGTGTCCAACAGCTACGGCGGCGGCGAGGACGGCACCGAACCCTCCTCCGACTCCAGCTACTTCCACCACCCCGGCGTCGCGATCACCGCGAGCACCGGCGACAGCGGCTACGGCATCAGCTACCCGGCCTCGTCGCAGTACGTGACCGCGGTCGGCGGCACCTCGCTGAGCCGCAACAGCAGCGCGCGCGGCTGGGGCGAAACCGCTTGGAGCGGCGCGGGAAGCGGCTGCTCGGGCTACGTGGCCAAGCCGTCGTTCCAGAACGTGACGACCAGCTGCGGCAAGCGCGCCGCCGCTGACGTCTCGGCCGTGGCCGACCCGCAGACCGGCGTCGCGGTGTACCAGACCTACGGCGGCAGCGGCTGGGCCGTCTACGGCGGCACCAGCGCGTCCGCCCCGATCATCGCGTCCGTGTACGCCCTCGCCGGCACGCCCGGCGCGTCCGACACCCCCGCCGCCTACCCGTACTCGCACACCGGCAACCTCAACGACGTGACCTCCGGCAGCAACGGCAGCTGCTCCGCCTCGGTGCAGTGCAACGCCGGCCCCGGCTGGGACGGCCCGACCGGTCTCGGCACGCCCAACGGCACCGCGGCGTTCAGCGCGGGCGCTCCGAGCGGCGGCGTCACCGCGGCCAACCCGGGCAGCCAGAACGGCGTCGTCGGCACCGCGGCGAGCCTGCAGCTGTCCGCGTCCGGCGGCAGCGGCGGCTACACCTGGACCGCCAGCGGCCTGCCCACCGGGCTGTCGATCAGCTCGGGCGGCCTGATCTCCGGCACGCCGACCACCGCGGGCACGTACTCGGTGACCGCGACCGCCAAGGACTCCTCCGGCGCGACCGGCTCCACCACGTTCAGCTGGACGATCGCCCCGACCGGCGGCGGCACCTGCTCCGGGCAGAAGCTGGGCAACCCCGGTTTCGAGAGCGGCACCAGCCCGTGGACCGCGTCGAGCGGAGTGATCAGCACGTCGTCGAACGGCGAGGCCCCGCACAGCGGCACGTACCTCGCCTACCTCAACGGCTACGGCACCGCGCACACCGACACGGTTTCGCAGTCGGTGAGCATCCCCTCCGGCTGCCACGCCACGCTGAGCTACTACCTGCACGTCGACACCGCCGAGACGACCACCACGACGGCCTACGACAAGCTGACCGTCAAGGCCGGTTCGGCCACGCTCGCCTCGTACTCGAACCTGAACCAGGCGACCGGATACCAGCTGCACACCGTTGACATGTCGGCCTACGCCGGCCAGACGGTGACGCTGACCTTCACCGGCACCGAGGACTCGAGCCTGCAGACGTCGTTCTGCCTCGACGACACGTCGCTCACTGTCAGCTGAAGCTGAACCCCGAGGAGAGGCCGTCCCGTGCGCGGGGCGGCCTTTTCCGGTGCGCTGCGCGAAAAGCGCGCGATGCAGGTGTCCGTGAGGCAGCGAACTCGACGCCCTACGGCGCTACTGAGAAAACCTCATTCGGCTCAGTTCGGTTTGGCGGCAAGCAGATCAAGCCCGAGCGGGGTGCACTCGTGGCACACCGCCTTGCCCTCCCGACGCGAAACGATCAAACCCGCCTCGCGCAAAGTCTTGGCGTGCAAGGACGCCGCGGCAACCGACACGGACAGCTCGCGCGCGAGACCGGTGGTCGTGCGTCCGCTGATCAGGGACCGCAGCGCACCGGCGCGAGTGGCGCCCAGCAGTGCGGCCAGCGGGTCCGGCGGACCGGACGGGGCGAGCAGGGGCAGCGGGGTCAGCGCGGGATAGATCAGCGTGGTGGGCCGGTCGGCGTAGTACGCCACCAGCGGGTGTCCCGACCACAGCAGCGTGGGGCGCAGGACGATGCCGTGGCCGTGCAGGGTCAGGTCGAGGTCGCGAGGAAAGTCGGCTTCGAGGGTGAGGCCCTTCCAGCGGAGCGTCGGCCGGAGACTGGCGAACAGGGCGTTGATTCCTTGGCGCGCAAGGATTTTCGCTCGCCACGCTGTCTCGGCGTCGAAGCCCGCCCGCAGACTGCGCCAGCGTTCGGCGAGGACGCTCTGGTAACCGGCGCTGATGGCCTGGTGCAGCACCCTCCACGCCTCACGGTCCTGCCCGGCCAGCCGTTTCGTCCAGGAGGTCAGCGGACGGTCGATCGCGCACACCCGCCGCAATTCGGCGCGCACTTCGGCCCGCGGAGTGGACAGCACGCGGTCCAGCCCCTCTTCCACGGTGCGGCTGGGCGGGTCGAGGAACATCGGGCCCGCGCCGGAGGGCGAGACGAGTTGCAGCAGCGGCCTGCCCTCGGCCGGCAGTTGCCGTGCGACCTGCTCGCGCCACGGCGCGAACGCCGGGTCCGGATCGCGGCGCTGCAGCATCTGCATCGCGAGGGTCAGCTCGCCGAGCGGCGCCGGATGTTCGGCGATCGACACGTGCAGAAGATCCTCGGGCGTACAGCGCAGCCGAAGCACGGAAACCCCCCTTGTTTTGAGTTCTAGCTTAAACCATCGCGTCCCTGGCCCCGGGTGCGCAAATATTGTTTTTCCGGCAGGGGGACGGGAAATCACCGGAGCGGCAGCATCGCATTCGGCCTATCGGTATACGCCGTTCGCGTCCTCCTGGACATTTCCAGCAGAAGAGGGGTTTCCATGCGAGTGAGAATCGGCGCGGCACTGGGGGCGGCATTGGTTTCGCTTGCCGCCGTCGCGACGGCGGCGACGCAGGCGGACGCGTCTCCCGCCAGCACATCAGCGGACTTTACGCCACAACTGCGGTCCGCGGGGTTCACTGCCCAGCAGAGCGCCGCGCTGCAGGGCGAGATCGACCGCGACCTGGCGACGCTGCACGGCAGACAGGTCACGCCTAATCAAATCGTTACCGGCGACAATTCAGTCATCACTTACCCTTTGCCCGGAGATAAGTATGCGCACGCATTCGGCGACGGACTGAACGGCAACGACCCGCGCACTCCGTTCGAACTCTGTTCCTACGGCGCGTTCTGCGGATGGAAGTACGCGAACTACGAAGGAAAGGGATTCACGCATGCGGACTGCGCCGATTTCTACGAAATCCCGAACGGCTTCAACAGCGGCGGTTCGTGGATGAACAACCAGACGCACCACTACACGACGTCGTTCTGGGGCAAGGGATACACCTACTTGTCCACCTCGCCGAAGGCGTACTACGCCCAGCCGCACGGGAACTGGCACCCCGTGTGGTACATCTCGAACGACTGCTGACCGAGGACAGCGTGCCGCGGCGGCATCCGGCGAGGATGCCGCCGCCTCAGGCGTCGAGGACCTCGGCCAACGTCGGCAGCGAAGGATGCGCCCCATGCCGCGTCACGACGACGGCGGCCACTGTGGCCGCGAAACCGCAAGCCGCCACCACGTCCGCGGTCGTCGGCTCACCCGGGATCTCCGCGAGCCGCGCGGCAAGCGCACCGACGAACGAATCACCCGCGGCAGTGGTGTCCACCGCTCGCACGGCAACCGCCGGGACGTGCACGGACGACGACGCGTCAAGGACCGCGCATCCCTCGGCCCCCAGCGTCACGATCACCCACCGGCATCCAGCGGCGAACAGTTCGGCACTGCCGCGTCGCAGACCGTCGACGGGGTCTTGGCCGGTGAGCTGCCGGAACTCGACTTCGTTCGCCACCACCACATCGCTGAGCGGCAGCAGCTTCGCGGCGACGTCGCCGACCGGCGCGGTGTTGAGCACTGTCAGCACGCCACGCGCGCGAGCAGCCGCGAACGCGCGTTCCGTCGCGTCGGCCGCCGCCTCCAACTGGCCCACGACAACCCGCAGCCCCGGCAATTCGCCGATCGCCGTTTCGGCCGCCGCAGCCGGGATGTCGGCGTTCGCCCCGGCCACGACGACGATCGAGTTGACGCCCTCCGCGTCGACGGTGATCGCCGCCCGACCGGTCGGCAGCGCGGAGGTTCGCAGGTGCGCGACGTCCACGCCCTCGGCGAGCAGGGCTTCCCGGTACTCCTCCCCGTCCTCGTCCTGGCCGACACACCCGATCACGGCGACTTCCGCGCCGAGCCGGGCGGCGGCGACCGCTTGGTTGCCGCCTTTTCCGCCCAGCTCCCGGCTCGTCGAGAAGCCCATCAGGGTCTCCCCCGGCTCCGGGATGCGCGGGGCCAGGACGATGTGGTCGACGTTGAGCGACGCGACGACCGCTACCGCTGGGCTCATGCGGTGAGCCATCGGGCCGGGACGTCCCGCATCAGCCGGGCCACGGCGTGGGCCGCCACGCCCTCGGCTTCGAGCAAGTCGGCGAAGATCGTCGGCACGAACACGAGCCCGTTCCCGCCGTTGTGCGTCCACATCTGCTTCAGGAAAAGGTCGTGCGACACCATGATCTGCTCCCCGAAGCCCTCGTGCACCCACCGCGCCACAGCGCGAGCGGTCTGGGAAACCGTCGGGGCCACTCCTTCGCCGGGGAACGAGATGTCGAGGCCGATCATGTCGAACTCCAGCAGCACGCCGCGTTCCAGAAGTTCACGCTGGTAGCCCGGATCGGCACCGGACGGATCGCTGTGCGCGAGCGCCACTTTCCCCGGCACCGCACCGCATTCCTCCAGCACCAGGTCGAGCACCTCGTGCCCGCGGCGTTGCCAGCCCGGCATGTGGATGTTGAGCCCGACAGCCGGCCGCGCCGCCTGCGCGAGCGCCGCGGCCCGCAAGGAAGCCCGTTCCCCGTCGGTGAAAAGCGGAGAGACGCCGACCTCGCCGATGACGCCGGCCCGGATTCCCGTTTCGCCGACGCCCTCGTCCAGCTCCGCGAGGATGCGCGAGGTCTGCGCTTCGACGGTCACCGCGGTGATGCGCTCGCCCTCGAACTTCTCCAGGTACGCACCGGTGCCCATGACGACGTTGACCCCCGTCTCCTCGGCCACCGCCGCCAGGGCTCGCGGATCCCGGCCGATCGCCGCGCTGCCGGTGGCGTCGACGACCGTGCCGCCGCCCGCCGCGGCGAACGCGGCCACCTCGCGCACGACGCTCGCGTGATCCTTCACCGCCACGTTGTCGGCACAGCAGTACGGATCCTGGCGAAGCAGGAACTGCCAGCTCGGACCCACTTCCGCCGCGACGAGCCGCCGAGTGGCGGCGTACGAGGGTTCGGCGACCGCGGACGACAGATCGTTGAAGAGGTGCTCGTGCGGCAGCACCAGCCCGAGGTCCGCCGCGTCGATCGCACCGAGGACGCCGCGCACCTCAGCCACGATGCACCTCGGCCGGCTGGGCAAGGACCGCCGGTTCGGCCGTGTGCCGCGACGGAATCATCGCGATCGCCGCGGCCGCCAGTGCCACGCCGGCGCCGAGCACGGTGACCAGATGCAGGCTGGAACCCGCTGCGGGAGCGACGATTTCGAGCAGCAGCGACCCGATCAGCTGACCGGCGGTGGAGGCCAGGCCCAGCAGCAGGAGCCCCAAACCGCGCACCAGCAAAGCCATCAGCGCGATCGACAGGAGGCCAAGCGGTCCGCCGAAGTACATCCACCACGTGCCGGGCAAGGCGAAGTGCGCGCCCGCGGTCGCCATCCGCACCACGTACACGAGGCCGAGCGCCACGAAGCCGATGAGGAAGTTCCAGGTGATGGAGATGAACATCGAACCGGACAGCAGGCCGATCTCCGAGTTGCCGGCGGGCTGCCAGCCGGCGAGGAGACCGCCGACGAACGGCATGATCGCCAGCGCGATCATGTGCGGGGCCGACCAGTTCGGGGAAACGACCAGCACCGTGGCGCAGATGGCCAGGATCGCCCCGGCGACGCGCGGCGCGCTCATCGCCTGCTTGAACGGGACGCCGATGCCGAGCCGGTCGCACACCACGCCGGAGATGACCATGCCGGAGATCAGCGAGGTCTGGAAGATCGCCACCCCGAGGAAGCCCACTGTGACGCCTTCGGAGAGCACGATCACCGCACCGCACAGGCCCGCGAAGAAGTTCCACCGCGGGATCTCGCCGCGCACCAGCTGACCCGGCAGCCGGAAGAACGCGGTGCGCGTGCGGGCGCGCGCCAGCACGATGATCAGCATCAGCACCAGTCCGGTGCCGAAGGACACCAGCGCGGCGGCGTGCCCGTCGCCGAGCGCGGTGCCGAGATGCCCGTTGACCAGCGACTGCAACGGGCCGAGCATTCCGGCGAAGACGGTCGCGATCGTCAATACGACGGCCGAGGTCGCGCGGCGGGTGGGTGACGTACTCATCGAATCCTCCTTGATCCTGAGTGCGCGCGGCTCAGATTTCGCGTCCGGCAAGCCAGGTCAGCGCCTGCGCGAAGAGCTTGCCGTAGCCGTCCCAGCTCATGAACTCCTCGGGAGCCCAGTGCGGGGAGATGTCCGAGGTGAAGGCGAGGGTGCGGCCCTGGCCGACCTGGCGGGCGGCCAGCATGACGTCGCCCTCGACGGTGGCGAGCAGTTCGGCGTCCGGCTTCAGCGTGGTGTGCTGGTAGCCGAGCAGGATCGGCCACTCCTGGTCGAGACCGGCGACCACGGGGTGGCCGGACCGCACGACCTGGGCGCGGACGCCCTCCGGAGTCTCGACCCGGTCGTCGTACGGGTCGATGTCGACCGGAAGGATCTCCTCGATCGGCGTCCGGTGGTAGTTGGCCTTGCCCTCGAAGCCCTGGAAGCTCAGGTAGCCGCCGGCCATCATCAGCCCGCCGCCGCCCTGGACCCACTCGCGCAGCAGCTTGAGCCGGTTGGGCGCGGGACGGCCGCGGGTGAACGTGTCCGGGTGCAGCAGCAGGGTGTTGGAGCCGACGTCGGAGAGCAGGACGACGTCGTAAGCCTCGAGTTCCGCCAGCGTCTGCGGGAACTTCTCGGCCACGTCGTGCGAACGCAGGTGAGTCACCTCGACCCCTTCCGCCGCCAGCGCCGCCAGCAGCCGCTCGCACCCGATCTCCACCTGCGTGTGCGCGAACGGGTCGTATCCCTTGTGGTCGATCGTCGCACTGACCCACGACTCCCCGGCTAGCAGGACCTTGACCATCGACGACTCCTTCGGGGCGAAAGTGCTTAGCGCGTGTTGCGCAACGTAGCGCAACAACGCCAATATAGGATGCGGTTGCAGTCGCCGTCAACGCTCGAACGGGGAGGAGCCGGATGTCGCTGGCGAAGGTGGCCCGAGAGGCCGGGGTGGCCGTGTCGACGGTGTCGAGGTACGTCCGGGGGGAGCTCAACGTCGCCTCCGAGACGGCCCGGCGCATCGACGCCGCACTGTCCGCCGAAGGGCATCCACCCGTGCCGAAACAGGTGACCGGGCTCAGCCTCGGCCTGGTGGTCCCGTCGCTGGACAACCCGTATTTCTCCACGCTGGCGGACGCGGTGGCCGACGCCGCGGCGGCGGACGGCATCGACGTGTTCACCGCCCTCACCGGCTCGTCGCCGTCGCGGGAGCGCGCCAGCGTCGAACGCCTGATGCGCGTGCCGGACGTGGGCGGGCTGATCTACCTGGGGATGAACAACACCAACGAGGCCTTCGCGAGCCGGCTGGCGGGCGACTTCCCGGTGGTCTTCCTCGACGAGTACGTCGAGGCCGCCGGGCCGCGGATCGCGCACGTCACCGCGAACAGCTTCGGCGGCGCGTATCAGGCGACCACCCACCTGATCTCCCAGGGCCACCGGCTCATCGCCCACGTCGGCGGACCGGCCGGACTGCGGACGGCGGACCAGCGCGAGGCCGGATACCGCGCGGCCATGAAGGCGCACGGGGTCGAGGTCGACGAATCGATGATCGTGCGGGGCACCTTCAGCTCGGCTTTCGGCATGAACTTCTTCGCCCACATGGCGCGGGCCGAAGCGTCGCCGACAGCCGTGTTCACCGCCAGCGACATCGCCGCGGTCGGCCTCCTCGAAGCCGCCCGCCGCGCGGGAGTCGCGGTGCCGGGCGACCTGTCGGTGATCGGCTGCGACGGAATCACGCTCGGCGAATGGACGTCGCCCAGGCTGACCACCGTCGCGCAGCCGACCGAGCAGATGGCCCGCAAGGCGGTCGACGAGATCACCCGCCTCGCGGCCGGCGACAGCCCCGCGGACCACGTGCTCTCCATGCAGCTCGTCGTCCGCGAATCGACCCGGGAGTACTCCGCATGACCGACGAAGCCCTCGCACTGTTGCGCGACCTGGTGCGCCAGGACACCACTTCCGGCGACAGCGCCGCGCAGGCCGCCGCGCAGGAGCTGGCCGTTTCCTACGCCACTTCGACGACGGGCGTACGGGTGCTGCAACGCTCCACCGCTGGCCGACCGTGGGTGCTGCTCGGCACCGGTTCCGCCAACGGCGCGTTGTTCGTGTGCCACATCGACACCGTCCCGGTCGGCTCCCGCGATTTGTGGGAGCGCGCCCCGTTCTCCGCGGACGTTGACGAGGAATTCCTGCACGGCCGCGGCAGCGTCGACATGAAGGGCGGCCTGGTCGCCGCCTTGGCGGCGTTGCGCAACGCCGCGGAAGCCGGTGCCGACGCACAAGTCCTCATCACCAGCGACGAAGAGATCGGCTGCCGAGGCGCGGCGGAGGCCTCGGCGGCGCTGGAGCTGACGCCGCGCGTCGTCGTGGTCCCGGAGGCGACGCAGAACCGCGTCTCGCTCGGGCATCGAGGAGCCACGTGGCTGCGGCTCGCCGCGGCGGGCAAGGCCGCCCACGGGTCCACGCCCCAGCTCGGCCGCAACGCGATCCAGCTGCTCGCCGACCGGGCTCTCGGCGCGCTCGATTCGCTCCCGTTGTCCACTGAGGACTATCTGGGCGAGGAAACCGTCAACGTCGGCACGTTCGAGGGCGGCACCGCGACGAATATCGTTCCCGCATCGGCTGTCCTGACGCTGGATGTGCGCACTGTGGACGGTGGCGCGCCGGTGATCGCCTGGGCTTCCTCGCTCGATCCGGCGATCAGCGCCGAGGTGGATCTTGACCTGCCCGCGGTTCGAACCCCGAGTTTGCCGGACGCGCTCTCCGATCAGGCCACCGCGCCCGCCGCGACGTATTTCACCGACGCCTCGGCGTTGGCCGGGTCCGTGGCCGGTGCGCCGATCGTGATCTGGGGCCCGGGAGATCCCCGGCAGATGCACGCGGCGAACGAGCAGCTGGAACTGGAGTCCTGGCGGCAGGCTTTGCGCAACTACCGCGAGCTGGTGTTGTCCGCCGCGCGCTGACCATCCAAGTCCTATGTGGACTAGCGCTGCCCGGTGTTCGGATTCCGGCGTTGCCCGGCCTCCCCGCGGCGGATCGCGCATTCGGACCGCCCGACCATTTCCGCCAGCCCTTTCCGCGACGTTTTCGGCAGCCGTCCTCCTCACCGACGACGGCTTCGGCTATTCCGGCCACCGCTCGCCAGCCACTACCCTCTACTGAGCGCACCGGAACCCCCGGGCCCGGATCTGCGATTGCGAGCGCCGCATGGACGCTGACGAAAGCGGGGCCCCGGTGCCGCGGAGCCCCGCTCTCGCCGACTACCTCGCCCGTTTCCCCTGTCCCCTCGCAGCGGCGAACGGAAGCACCGCCGCCGGTTGGAGCCTTCAAGGTGTCGACGCCCTGGTAACCGCGCTGGAGCTCGTCTACAAGAGCGACCACCGCTGCCAGTTGACCGTGAAGACCGTTCGCTCCCACGAGGGCCTGAATCCCCGCGGCTTGCCGGTCAACACCACCGCCGACCTGCTGAGCAATTTCCTCAGCCGCAACGAGCTCGTCACCGAGCCCGACCGACGCACCTTTGCTCAGGAGCACCCAACTGCTCGCCTCGAGCGCTATCAGCACATCCAGCGCGCCGCCGACGACGCCGCCAGACTCCCCGCGACGGTGTCCTGCGACGGCACCCCAACCACCGGGCAACGCCTCGACGCTCTTGGCCTCTCCGTACTCGAACTGCCCTGGCACGACGGCGCGACAGTGCTGTGCGTCGGCGTCCCCGAGTTCATCGACCACCTGGCCTTGCGCACCGCCACACCCGAAGACCTCCCCTGACCGGGCGATGGACCAGCCCGTACCGGTGACCCGGCGCACTTCCCTTTGTCATACCCAGCGTGTGCAACTATTGTCGCCGCATGTAACCGGCTGAGGCAACCCAGCCGCGAACAGGTCAAGCAGTACGCGAGAGAGAAGAAAAACCCATGTCGCTCACCCACATTCTCCCCGGACGGCTCGGGTTCGGGACCGCTCCGCTCGGGAACATGTTCCGCGCCATTCCCGACGACGAGGCCCTCGCGACCGTCGAGGCCGCCTGGGAGCAGGGCATCCGCTACTTCGACACCGCGCCGTTCTACGGGGCCGGGCTGGCGGAGTCGCGGCTCGGCCAGGTGCTGGCGGGCAAGCCGCGCGATTCCTACGTTCTGTCGACCAAGGTGGGCCGCGTCGTTCTCGACGAGCACGAGCACGAGCACGAGGACGCGGACGAACTGGGCGAGAAGGGCGGCTTGTTCGAGCACGGCAACCCCAACAAACTCCTCCACGAGTGGACCGCCGACGCGACCGAACGCTCCATTGAGGACAGTCTGAAACGGCTCGGCACCGACCGCCTCGACATCGTCTGGGTGCACGACATCGCCCAGGACTTCCACGGCGACCGCTGGCTGCGGAAGTTCGAAGAGGCCCGCACCGGAGCCTTCCGCGTGCTGTCGCGGCTGCGCGACGAGGGCGTCATCAAGGCGTGGGGTCTCGGCGTCAACAAGACCGAGCCGATCGAACTGACCCTCGACCTCGACGAGCCCCGGCCGGACGGTTTCCTGCTCGCCGGGCGCTACACGCTGCTCGACCACGAGCACGCCCTCCAGCGGCTGCTGCCGATGGCGCAGGAGCACAACGTCGGCATGGTGATCGGCGGCCCGTACAGCTCCGGCGTCCTCGCCGGCGGCACCCACTTCGAGTACCAGCAGGCCCCGCCGGAAATCCTCGAGCGCGTCGAACGGCTCAAGACACTCGTCGCGCGGCACGGCATCAGCATCAAGGCCGCCGCGCTGCAGTTCTCGCTCGCGCACCCGGTGTCCGCCGCAGCGATCCCCGGGGCCACCCGGCCCAGCCGGATCGCTGAGGACACCGCCGCGCTGGCCGAGAACGTCCCCGCCGAGTTCTGGCACGACCTGCGCGCCGCCGGTCTCGTCCACCCCGCCGCCCCGCTGCCCGACAACGCCTGAAACCGGAGCACCACCATGGCATCCACCTCAGTCAGCCGCACCGTTCCCGCCTCGCCCCAGCAGGTCTGGGACCTCATCGGCGGATTCGCCTCGCTGCCCGACTGGCTCCCGTACATCCCGGAGAGCACCGCCCTCGACGGCGGCCGCACCCGCCGGCTCACCAACCCGGAAGGCGAGACCATCGTCGAACGCCTGGTGGCTTTCAGCGACGCCGAACGCCACTACAGCTACGCCATCCTCGAAGCGCCGTTCCCGGTCACCGGCTATCTCTCGACGCTGCGCGTCCATGCCATCCCCGGCCAGGAAAACGCGGCCGAGGTGCAGTGGTCCGGCAGCTTCACCCCCGACGGCGTCACCGACGAGCAAGCCGTCGACCTGTTCGCCGGCATCTACCGCGACGGCCTCGACGCCCTGCACAAGACGCTGGCCTGAACCCCGCTGAGTCCTTTATGGACACTCGGTTCACGCGCCGACCGGACCGCCCGGTCGGCGCGCACGCCGTCACCGCAACGGGTCGTAAGCCTTGAGATCGATCCCCGGGTCCACGTCACGCGCCACCCGAGCCGCGATCGAACCCGCGTACGGCCCCATCGTCAACCCTGACGCGCCCAGTCCGTTGGCCACCACCAGCCCCTTCACGTGCGGAACCGCACCGAGCAGCGGCCGGATGTCGGGACCCGCGGGCCGGAAGCCGACCCGCGTCTCCGCATACGTCGCGTCCGCCAGCCCAGGCGCCACCGACAGCGCTTCGGCCAGCACCTCCGCCAACCCGGCCGCCGTCACCCGGTAATCGAAACCAGCCCCCTCCTCCCGCGTCGCCCCCACCACGATCCGCGAATCGTCGAACGCGAGAAGGTAGTGCCGCGACTGCGGCAACACCACCGGCCACCGCGAGGTTTCCGCCCCCGGCAACCGAAGATGCACGATCTGCCCCCGCTGCGGCTCGACCCGAACCTCGACCCCGAGCGGCCCCAGCAAGGCAGGCGACCACGCCCCCGCCGCCGCGATCACCGCGTCCGCACCGATGAACTCCTCCCCCACCAGCACCCCGCGAACCGCCCCGTCCGCGACGATCGACGCCGTACCCTCCGCAATCCGGGCCCCGCGCCGCACCGCAGCCCGCCGCATCGCGTCGCGGACCAGCCGCCCGTCCAGCCGGGCCGCGCCCGGGATGTGGATCGCCGGGCCGTCGTGCCCGAGCGGCGGGAACATTTCCTGAGCCTGCCGAGCGTCAATCACCTCGACGTCCCCGGCCAACGGCGCTTCCCTCGCCCGATCCGCGACCCGCTGAAACGCCTGCGCCGCTTCGCTTTCGGAGACCAGGCTCAACGACCCGACCCGCCGATAACCGAGATCGGTCTCGCCGTCCTCAGCCAGCGCCGCCCGCAATCCCTCGTAGTACTCCGCCCCGCCGGCCGCCATCCGGTACCAGTCCGGATCGTCCACGGCGGACGCCCACGGACAGATGATCCCCGCCCCCGCCGACGTCGCCCGTCCGTCGGCCGCCCCGTCGACCAGCACCGTGTCCACTCCCGCCCGGACCAGCTCATACCCGGCTGCCGCCCCCACGATCCCGCCGCCGACCACGACCACACGCATTTCGCCCCGCTCCTTCACTGCTGTCCGCCTTCCGTTCACCGCTCATCCGCCGCCCCGCCCGCTCCGGCGAAGCAAAGGCTGCCGATCCCCCTCGTGATCCGCAACCAGGCGAACGGCGGCGTCGCGAGTCTCACCAGAACCGAACTGACCCGCTCGGTGCCCGCCCACTGGCACACCGCCCCTGGGAACAGCGGACATCCGCGATCAACCGATGCCGCTCGACGCGCGGACCCGGGCGAACGCTGTGCCCCGGTCCGCGAAGAACTGTCCGCCACGCCGGCTGACGCAGCGGCCGGGGCCGGAAGCCTCCCCGGCAAGGGCATTGTTGCTCTGGCCGAGATGGACGGCCGGTTCTAGCGTCGCGGTTCGTGCAGTCCTCCGGAGGGATGAGGCGCCGATTGTGGTGATCGAGCAGGAGCTGGCCAAGATCTACGAGGCGATCCGGGCCCGCGCGCTGGCCGAGGGTTCCCCGGTGGCGCTGCGGCATGTGGCCCAGGTGTGCCGGGACCTGCTGGGCGCCGACGGGGTCGGGGTGCGGCTGGGCGACCGGCTCGGCCTCGGCGAACCCGCCTACGCCACCGACCAGCGCGCCGAGCGGATGCTCGAACTCCAGATCACGGTGGGGGAAGGCCCCGGGCTGACGGCGCTGCGGCGCAGGTTCGCGGTGCTGTCCGCGGACCTGGACGAGCCGCGGCGGTTCCGGCAGTGGCCGATGTTCGCGCCCGCCGCGGTCGAGGAGGGGCTGCGCGCGGCGTTCGCGTTCCCGCTGGCCACCGGGGCAGCGTCGCTGGGGGTGCTGGAGTTCTACCGGGAGGCCGGGCGGTCCCTGTCCGACGCCGAACTCGACCTGGCGCTCACGCTGGTCCAGGTCACGACCGGCCACCTGCTCGCCCAGGTGGCCCTCGCGACGTCGGGCGAGGCGGAGGCGATGGTCGACGAGGGGCTCTACCGCCGCTGGCGCACCGTGCACTCCGCCACCGGAACAGTCGCGGCGCAGCTGGGCTGCCCGGTCACGGAGGCGTTGCTGCGGTTGCGGGCCTTCGCGTACGTCAGCGGCAGGCGGTTGTCCGAGGTGGCCGACGACGTTACCGCGGGCGTGCTGCGGCTGCCCCCTGATCACCCGTCGTGGCAGCGCGACGGCGACCGCGGCAAGGACGACACGGACGAAGGCCCCGACCAGGACGGCGAAAGCGGGAGGCGGACGGAGTGAACGAGCTGAGCGAGGAGTGGGTCCCGATCCTGCTGGAGGCGGCCCGGACGGTGACGGGCCGGCGCGCCGGGCTGGACGCGGCCTACCTGCTCACCGGCATCTGTGCGCGATTGCCCGGCGTGGACGAGGCGATCGTGCTGCTGCCCGACGACCAGGGCCGCGGCGTCCCGCTCGCCGGGACCGACTGGCCGCTGTTCGACGATCTGCTCGCTTTCCGGGCCGACGAGGATCTGTGCGGGGCGGCCCGGGAAGGCACCCGGGAAGCCGCGGTTTACGCCGATCTCGCCGGTCAGGCCGGCCGGTGGCCGGGGCTGGCGCGGATCGCCGCCGCGCACGGCATCGCCGCCGTGCACACGGTCCCGATGGAGGCGTTCGGCGAACTCGTCGGCACGGTCGTGCTGACCAGCCGCGAGCACCAAGCGCTGTCCGCGGGCGAAATCGCCTTCGTGCGAGGCTGCGCCGGGATCGCCGCGGCGGGCCTGCTGGCCGACGCCGTCGCCGAAACCCTGCCGTCCGCCGTCCTCCGGCTGACTCGCCACACCGCGCAGCAGGACCAGATCGCGGTCTGGCAGGCCGTCGGGATGCTCGCTGCCCACCGCGGCGTGGATCTCCCGTCGGCGGAGGCGATGCTGCGCGCGCACGCCCGGGACCTGGCCCAGCCGCTCGTGCGCAGCGCCGAGCGCGTGGCGGAAGGCGGCGCGGACGAGATCGCCGGTCCCGGGCACGACACCCGCGTCCTGGTGGTGGACCCGGACCGGTTCACGGTCAGCTGTTTGTCGGACACGTTGCGCGCGGCCGGTTTCGACGTCACCGCACTCGTTTCCGCGGCAGCGGCACAGCCCGCGGTCCCGCCTCCCGTGGCGATCATCGACCAGACGGCCGCGGGCGCGGGCGACCTGATCCGTGCTCTCGCCGAAGGACCGGGCACGCAGGTGATCGTGATCTCGCCGGTGGCCGTGCAGCAGGCTCCGCCCGCCACCGCCCGGGTGCTGCCCAAACCGGTCCACCCGTCGCAGGTCCTGGCCATGGTCCGCGCTCTGCACCCCGCGGCCCGGCAGGCCGCGTGATGAAACAGAGACTCGTCAGCGGCTGCCAACGGCTGGACGCGATACTGGGCGGCGGGCTGATCGACCCGTCGATCACCCTGCTCGCGGGAGCCCCCGGGTCCGGCAAGACCGTGCTGGCCCAGCAGTACGCGTTCGCCAACGCCGACCCCGCCCGTCCCGTGGTGTACTTCAGCACCCTCACCGAACCCCTGACGAAGATCACCCAGTTCCTCGACGGTCTCGCGTTCTGCGCGCCGGACCTGATCGGCACCGCGGTGCTGTTCGAGGACCTCGGCGACGCGGTGACCGCCGACGGGCTCGACGCCGGGCTCGCCCGGCTCACCGAGGTCGCGACCCGCACGCGGTGCGGGATCCTGGTCGTCGACAGCATCAGGGCCCTGCGCTACGCCGCCCCGGACCAGGCCGCCTACACGCGCTTCCTCTACGAACTGGCCGGACGGCTCAGCGCGCTGGCGACCAGCACCCTGTGGCTGGCCGAATACGACAGCGCCGAACTGGCGTCCTCGGCCGAGTTCACCATCGCCGACGCCACTATCGCGCTGTCCACCCAGGCCACCGGACAGCGCACCAATCGTGCCCTGCAGGTGCTCAAGCTCCGCGGCAGCACCTTCCTGCCCGGCTGGCACACCTACCGCATTTCCGAGGACGGGCTGGACGCTTTTCCCCGGCTCAGCGACCCCGGCGACGGCGACGGCTCCGTCGACCCGGCCGCCACCGCACGGGTCAGTTCGGGCATCCCCGGCCTCGACGCCATGCTGGGCGGCGGATTCTGGCCCGGTTCGAGCACCATCGTGGCCGGGCCGCCCGGTTCCGGGAAGACCGTCATCGGCCTGCATTTCGCGTTCGACGGCGCGGGCCCGGGCCAGCACAGCACTTTCACGACGCTGCAGGAAAGCTCGCTCCAGCTCAACCGGGCCGTCCGCAGCCTGGGCTGGGAACCGGGGTCCGACACGGTCACGCTGCGCTGCGAATCCCCCAACGACATCTACATCGACCAGTGGTTCTACGACCTGCTGGACTCGCTGACCGCGAGCCAGACCCGCAGGCTGGTCATCGACAGCCTCACCGACCTCGCCGCGGCGTGCGACGACGACCAGCGGTTCAACGAGTTCCTGCACTCCCTGCTGGGCCGCTGCGCCCAAGTGGGCATCACGACGCTGCTCACCCTGGAGATCCCGGACCTGTACGGGCAGGCGGGCCTGTCCGGCACCGGGATCTCCCATCTGTCCGACAACGTGATCCTGCTGCAGTACCAGCGTTCCGGGGCGCGCATCGACCGGGCGCTGACCGTGCTGAAAACCCGGGCCAGCCCGAATCTTCCCTACACCACCGCGTTCGAGGTGACCGGCCGCGGGATCGTCATGGACGGCACGGCCGACCGGTCCTGACGCGATTGACCGCACGAGGTCCGGCGGCTGCTCCGGCCAAGCGGCGGTCAGCGGGCGCGCCGGCTCCGCAGGAGCGCCCGCCTGCCAGGCAGGACGAGCAGCAGCAGGCTGTAGTACTGCAACGCGGGCACGACGAGGGCGAGGGCCAACGCCAGGACCAGAGCGAGGACGTTGAGGTAGCTCTCCGTGTAGAGCTCCCGGAGCGCTCCCGGATCCTGATCGTCCTCGTCCATCAGCTCCGGTGCGGTTTTCAGGATCCGCAGCATCGCGAACCGGCACACCATGCTCGCCAGGAGCGTCGCGTAGTAGAACACCGCCACGAACCGGTCGCGGCCGAAGGCGCCGATCATCTCCGTCGGGAGGGGAAGGACGACGACCGACAGCAGCCACCCCATGTTCCACATCGTGAAGGGGCGGGTGACCCTCGCGACCGAGGAGAACGTCCGGTGGTGCTCCCGCCAGATGTTCGCGATGACCGCGAAACTCAGCAGGAAACTCCAGATCTGGTCGAAGTGGCCGGTGATCACCTCGCTGGCGTGCTCGTGGGCGGAGGCGACCTCCGGGACGAGGTCGACCAGCGGCAGGATCAGCAAGGTGATGGAAATCGCTGTCACCGCGTCGGTGAACAGCACCAGCCGTTCCCCGGACGCACCGCCCTCGCCCCGGCCTGGCGCGGAAACCGGCGGCCGGGGCCCTCCCGCACCGGTTTCGTCGGCTGCGTCGCTGGCACTCATCCGTGTCGCACCTTTCCTCTGTCCGGTCCGCGGAGCGGCTCCCGCGTCCCGCGGAGACTGTCACCGCCGGCTGCAGAGATCGCGCCGCGACACGCCCGCCTCGCGGCAACTGCCCGGAAGTCCGTTCCACAGTGGACGAACGGATCCAGAATCGGTTCCCGGAGAGGATCAACGATCCGCGACGACCCGGCGATAGTCGCGGATCCCGGCGACAGCCAACGCCGCGACGATCACCCCGGCACAGCAGACCTGTGCGATCACCATCGCGCCGAACGGAATGATCCCGTTCTTCAGCACCACGTTCTGGACCACCGCGAGGGCGATGCACAGAGCCAGCGCCAGCGTCCATCCCGGACGTGGCCCGATGCGGTGCCGAAACACCAGGTATCCGGCTCCGGCGAGCACGCAAAGCCAGACAAGCGGGGACAAACCGGTGATCTGGTCCGGATCGCCCGGAAGCCCGAACCTGAGCGCGAGAGCGGGAGCGAAGACCAGGCTCCCGCCGATGACCCACCACCACGGCCGCGACGGCGGCAGCGGGGCGTCGACGTGGAAGGCCACTGGCAACAGCACCAGCGGAAGCCACTGCGGAGCGAAGTACAGGACCGATTCGGGACCGAGGCCGGAGGAATGCTTGGCCAGGAACCAGATCGCGCCCGCGGCCAGGATCGCCCCGGCGGCGATCCGCGCCGCGCGGCGCCACCCGTCCACCAGCAGCACGAGCGGGATCAGCGAGACGGCCAGCCGGATCAGCTCCGTGAGCAGATCGGACGTCAGCACCGAGCGGAAGTTCCCGGGGTAGGGGCCGGAGAAGGAGAAGAGCACCCAGAGCGTCTCGCTGGCTTTGCCCGCGGATCTGAGCACGCCCCAGACCAGGCCGAGGAGCACGGCCTGCCGCACCAAATCGCCGAGGGCGACCGTGCGCGCGGGCGCCGCCCTGCCCGCCAGCCGCGTCCGCACCCCCAGCGCCAGCAACGCCCACAGTTCGCTCCACAGCGCCGCACGGTCCCGCTCGCCGTGCAGATCGAGCAGGGTGCCGACCATCTCGTCGCCGCGTTCGGCGCGATACCAGGCCGGGAGCACGCGCACCACCGCGCGGTACTGAGCCTCCGTGTCGATCATGCGCGCACTTCCGCTGAGCCGGACCAGCCGTCCAGCACGTCGGAGAAGGTGCTTGCCCGCAACCGCGCCCGGCGTTCGGGCAGTGCGCCCGGGACGACTCCGTCTCGCTCAGCCATGGTCCACATATATCCTAAGACGATATATAGCGGCATCCGTTGCTTCGTTGTCCGCGAAACTTCCCCAAGCGGCCGGAGGCGCGCGACCCGCATGACTGCCTCCCTCCCGCCAGCGCAGAGCTGAGGCCCCGGCTATCAACGGCCTCGCCCTCCGGCGGAGCGAACAGCACCACCGGGCGGGTGCCGACCTGACTGAACGGCAAAGGTAGCGCAGACACCACCGTCAAGTTGGGGGTTTAAGGCATGTTGGCGGGCACCGGCGGTTCCTAGTGTCATCAGCATGGAAATGGAAGCTTCCCGCAGCCGCCAGGCCGGCGGCCCGGCCGTCACCACCCTGCTCTTCCTGTTCTTCGTCGCCGGCGCCGCCACGAACTCGATCGGCGCTTTCACCGGGCTGGACACCATGTTCCGGATGACCGCGGGCGGGATCGCCGTGGCGTGCCTGCTGATCCTGATCGTGCGCTTCGTCGCGCGCCGGAAGGACTGACGCCGGTGTTGAACACTGTGCCGTTGGTGCTCGCCGCGTCGCTGCTCGCGCCCGCGGCGCCGGCTGCCGCTGCCCCGGACCCGGTTCGCGCGCTCGCGCGGGACATTGTCTCGTCCGGCGCGAGCGGTGTGCAGATCCGGACTGTCCACAACGGACATTCTCGCACCGTCACCGCCGGAGTGTCCGAACTGGACTCCAGAAAGCCGTTGTCTCCCAACGGACGATTCCGGATCGGCAGCGCGACCAAGATGTTCACGTCCACTGTGGTCCTTCAGCTCGTCGCCGAACACCGCATCCTGCTCGACACCCCCGTCGACCAGTACCTGCCCGGACTGCTCCCGCACGGCAAAGAGATCACCGTGCGGATGCTCCTGCAGCACACCAGCGGGCTCTACGACTACACCGAGTCCCTCCCGCTGCTCGAGCCTGAACTGGAGAAGATCCGGTACCGGCATCATTCGCCGGAGTCGATGGTCGCGGTCTCGACCGCCAAGCCGCTGGACTTCCCGCCGGGCAGCAGGCATTCCTATTCCAACACCAATTTCATCGTGCTCGGCATGCTCATCGAGCGGACCACCGGGCACGCTTGGGGAACCGAAGCGGCGCAGCGCATCCTGTGGCCGCTGGGACTGCGGCACACGTCGGTTCCCGGGGACCGGACCGGGATCCCGGGTCCGCACGCGCACGGGTACCAGGAGATGAACGGGAAACTGGTCGACGTCACCGAACTGAACCCGAGCATGGCCTGGGCGGCCGGCGAGATCATTTCCACCACCGCGGACCTGGACGAGTTCGTCCGGGCACTGGCGGCGGGGCGACTGGTGCCACCGGACCTGCTGACGCAGATGACCACGCCGCGTTCCGCGACCGAGGAATACGGGCTCGGAGTGCGCACCCCGGTCACCGCGTGCGGCAACCGGGTGTTCGGGCACACCGGCGGGATTCCCGGGTTCCAGACCGTCGCGTTCACCAGCCCGGACGGGAAACAGCGCGTCGAGGCCTCGGTGACGCTGGGGCGGGGCCCGGACTTCGACTGGACTCGCGCCGTGCTCGACAAGGTCTTTTGCAGCTGAGTGCCAACACTGAACGAGGAAACCCATGCTCAACACTGTGCCCTTTGTCCTGACCGCTGCCCTGCTCGCGCCGACGACGCCGGCCGCGGCTGACCCCATTCGCACGGTCGCGCGGGAAACGGTCGCCGCCGGTGCCACCGGCGTGCAGATCCGCGCCGTCCGGGACGGACACTCTCGTACCGTCACCGCAGGAGTGTCCGAATTGGACACCCGCAAGCCGGTCTCGCCCACCGGACGATTCCGGATCGGCAGCACGACCAAATCGTTCGTGGCCACCGTGGTCCTGCAACTCGTCGCCGAGCACCGGCTCGGACTGGACGCCCCGGTCGAGCGGTACCTGCCGGGATTGCTGCCGCGTGGCAGCGAGATCACCGTGCGGATGCTCCTGCAGCACACCAGCGGCCTCTACAACTACCTCCGGACGATCTCGCTGGAAGACGCCGATCTGGAGAAAATCCGCTACCAGCACCATTCGCCGGAGTCGCTGGTGGCCATCGCGGCCGCGCGGCCGCTCGATTTCCCGCCGGGCAGCAAGTTCTCGTACTCGAACACCAACTACGTCGTGCTCGGCATGCTCATCGAACGGACCACCGGGCACGCTTGGGGCGACGAGGCGGCCAAGCGGATCCTGCGCCCGCTCGGCATGCGCGAAACGGTGATCCCCGGCGACCGCACCCGGATTCCGGGCCGGCACGCGCACGGATACCAGGAGATGAACGGGAAGCTGGTCGACGTCACCGAACTGAACCCGAGCGTCGCCGGCGCCTCGGGCGAGATGATCTCCACCACCGCGGACCTGGACAAATTCGCCCACGCGCTCGCGGCGGGACGGCTGGTGCCGCCCGCGCTGCTTACGCAGATGACCACCCCGCGTTCCGCGACCGAGGAATACGGGCTCGGAGTGCAGACCCGGACCACTCCGTGCGGGATTCCGGTTTTCGGGCACACCGGCGGGATTCCCGGGTACGGGACGATCGCGTTCACCAGCGCGGACGGGAAGCGCCGGGTGGAGGCTTCGCTGACGCTCGGGCGCGGCCCTGGGGACGACGCCTTCTACTCGTTGATCGACAAGGTGATCTGCGCCTGAGCGAGACCCGGTCTGGGTCCGGCCGGAGAACCGGGCCCAGGCCGCGGCGGGACGAACTCGTGCGGACGGTGCGCCCAGACCCGCGCCGGGCGTGCCACATTGCTGAGAACGATCAACCGGCACGAGTATTTCAGTGCTCAGTAACGCGATCCGGCACCCCTCCGTCTGTCTTGGTACAGACGAGGAGTTCACGCGATGACCGATCCCCTTTCCGGCGGCCCCGCACCGTGGCCGAGTGCTCCGCCCGCCGCGTTCCCGTGCCCGTACTGCGCACAACCCGTCCAGGCGGGCACAGTTCAGTGCTGGCGATGCGGCAGCCGGCTGATCCCCGCGGCCGCGCCGGGCGAGAGCGTTCGACGGTTCGCCGCCGCGACCGGGCTGGCCGCGGGCGGCGTGCTGGTCGGGGTGTCGCCGGTGCTGCCGTGGTTTCAGGTGGTGCTGCTGGGGAACGCGAGCCTGTTCGACGTCGCTCGCCTGGCGAGCAGCCGGACCGTGCCGCTTGTCTTTCTTCCCGTGGCGCTGGCGGTCTGCGGGGCCGCCGCGATCGTCGCGGCTGTCGTGCTGCGGGAGGGCGTCGCGGCCCGAGCGACCGGCTTCGTCCTGTTCGGCGTCGCCGGAGTCCTGGGCGGCTTGCTCCTCGTCAGTCTGCTGAGCGGTCTCGCCGACGCCGGCGGCCTCCTGCGCATCGGACTAGGCCCCTGGGTCGCCGTCGCTGGTGCGCTCTTCATGCTCGTCGGCGCGGTGGTGCCACAGCCCGCCACCCGACCGCCACGTGCCTCCGGCGGCGCCGTCTTCTCCAGCATCGCGTGCGCCGTCGCCATTGTCGTCGCCGTGCTGGGACTGACCGCCGCCGTCGGCACCGACAGAGCGACCCGCACCACCGCGGACAGCACGACAGCCACGCCGGAGCCGACGCCGACCATCCCGTCGACGCCGGAACCCGTTCTCCCGCCGGTGTCCACGCAGTCCAGCGTCCCGACCACTACCTCGACCGAGGATCCAGAGCCGACGGCTGTCCCGCTCACCACCCTCGCCGACGCCGAAGCGGTCGTCCAAGCGAAGGGATACCGCCCGTATCCAGGCACCTCCTGGGTATCCGCCGACGGCTTGCAGGTCATCCTCGCCACCATCGCCGAGTCGGCCGACGGCTACGCGAACCGAGCCTTCTTCTTCCACGACGGCAAGTACCTCGGCACCGACACCTCGGCCGACAGCGCCGGCATCCAAGAGGCGTGGTCCACCGACACCACCATCGCCCTCTCCTACGAGCTCTACAACGCCGGAGACCCGCAGTGCTGCCCCACCGCCAACACGGCGACGGTCCGCTACCACTGGACCGGAACCCGCCTAGTCCCCCTCGACGCGATACCTCCCGCCGACCCCACCGCGAACCCGAGCCGGCGCTGACCGCCAAGCTCAGCCGGGACACACCGTGAACCGGCCGCTCAGCGACGACCCTCGGCCCGGTCGCGCACGCGTTGACGCAGCCACTCCAGCAGCTTCGGATCGGCGCGTTTCAGGAGAAGTCCCTCGATCATCGCCTCCAGCACCTCAGGATTCCCGTCGTCCACCCGGAGGATCACCTGGCTGAACTCCAGCCCGTAACCGCCCACGACAGCGAAGTCGCGACTCGGTCCGCCGTGAGCCGCCATGAGCAGTCCCGCCGGGTCCAGGAAACTCTTCCACTGCGGGATCGCCACCGCGCGGAGATAGTCCTGCGCCTGAGGACCGTACTCGTCCATTGTGTCCGGAAGAAAATCCCAGACATAGCCGCCGAGATGCGAAGCCGGGCCGCGATCGGGCGGCGCCGCCCGCCTCGTCCGGACAAATCCGCCATCGAACTTCGGCGGTTTCTCCGCCGAGCCGCCTTCGTAGTACTCCCGCAATACTCGCGGAATCCCGGAAGCTTCCACATGAAACGCGATCCTCGGATCCATCGGATAGGCGCGGAACTGCACGAAGGCCGCGTTCCCGTCCGGCGAGGGCAGCCACCATCGCCGGGTCCGGAGCCGCTTGAAGCCCGCTTCTTTCATCAGCGGATCGACATAGCGTTTCGCGAACTCGTCGAGCAGCTCGGCCATCCGCACCCCCGTCAGGAACCCGTTTCCAGGGTCCTTTCAGCGTAGACCAGATTCGTACCGCTGGAGTGGCCACTGTGGACGGTGCGCGACGCCGACGCGACTGAGCCACCGTCCGAAATGGGCCTTAGCGCAGCAATTCACCCGCGCGCCCCACGGACTGTGCACACTCGGATACCCGTTGCTGATCACCGCGCTACCGGAGCGAAGGATCCGCGCGGTCGAATGCCCGGGTACCTGACCTCACCGGAAGGCTTTTCTCCCATGCCGATTCCGGAACACACCCCGGAGTGCGACTACCTTCAAGCCTGCACAGAAGTCCTCGGCGGCCGCGTGTTCCTCGCGCTGGTCGAGCGCCTCGACAAGATCCATTTCAACCTGGACGGAATCGACGATCCGGTTGCCGCGGCACGGATCGGCGACGGATTGGATCCCATCTTCGACGGTCATGCCACAGCGTGGGAGCTAAGCTACATCCGCGACAACCCCGGTTCGTGGCCGAACGTGATCTTCTACCGAGGAGGAGCCCCCGTTGCCAACCCCTTCATTCCCTGACCGAGATACTCGCCCGGGCGCGGCGCTTCCCCTCGCGTTCGACCGGACTTTTCGCCCGTGGCGCTATACCGTCAGCCATTCGGAACTCCGGTTGCGCACCGTCGACGTCGAAGCCGGGGACCTGATCGAAGCCTCCTTCTTCGGGGTGGTCGGGATGAAACTCAAGTCCGTCTATCAGTCCCTGACCATCGACCACGCAGACCGTGCGCAGACCGCTGAAATACTGGAGTTCGCAGACATCAAAGAGAAATCCGCCCATCACGTGCGATGTTTGACGCTCCGCTCGGCCGGCGACTGCGGGTTCATAGCGTGCCTCAGTTTTGCCGTCAGATCCTATCCCCCTGGAGTCGACCCGGACCAGGCCGCCGACCGGCCCGACAATTCCACTTTGCTATTCAGGAGTAATCAATAGGGTTCCTCTCCGACGCTTCGTTGAGCCCTACGCGAAAGCTGGCGGGCGACCCGGTGTCGGCAGAGCCGGTGACGAAAGTACCTGCCACGCGAACCATTTCCCTCTCGCAATAGTCCAAAGCAGACAGTTCTGCCGCAGTCATCGGCGAGGAACGCGGCCGGAGTCGGCGGACGGGTGGCCGCGTGCTCGATGCGCGGGTCCGTGGCCAGAGTGCGAACTTCGGGATGGCCGCCGCGCTGTTTCCGGCAGGACGAGCGCGATGCTGATTCCCTCGCCTGCGACGTCCAGGAGGTCATGGATGGTGTCGACCTCGCAGATGCTGCGCCGGGACAGTCCGATGCGGTCGCAGGCGGCGTCGATCCGGTCGGGCAGGCAGCACCCCGCGCCAGCTGTTCATTCGCAATCCTCCCAGACATCCGTGCCGCGAGCCGCTCAGGCTATCGGCTAGTCGGCCTGGGCTGCTGGCACGAGGAGACGGCCGTGACGCGGGGTCCAGCGGTGGCCGAGAGTGCGAACTCCGGCGAAAGTCACGGTTCCGCGCCCCGGGAAGCCCTGGCGGCGGCAAGATCTCCCAGGCGCGTGAGGCAGTGACAGCCGAAGCAGGAGCAACCTGGAGTGACGCGCAGCCGGCAGCCACGCGCCACTCTCCGGCAAGCCCATTCCTCCGGGCGAGCCGGAGGAAGCCGCTCAGGTCAGATGGTCGAATTCTCCGCTGACCCAACGGATGTGCGCCTCGGCGGAGCGCTGCACGACGGCTTTGGCGTCCGCGTCGACGGTGTCGCCGCCGAGCGTGTACAACCGGTCGTAGGACCAGCCGTCGAGCCGGTCCACGATCCGCCGGACCACCGCGGCGGACAGCGGAATGTGCTTCGGGAAATTGCGCTGGAACGACACCCAGTTCGGCGCCAGGCCGCCGCTGATCGTGTCGCCGGACAGGAGCGTGCCGTCCGGGGTGCGCAGCGCCGCGCTGCCCAGCATGTGGCCGCCGACCTGGATCAGCTCGACCCCGGGCACCGGCTCGGCGTGCTCGGTCCAGAACTCGAGCACCGGGTCGGTGCGGCCCAGCCATTCCCGGCCCGCGGCGTTGACCAGCACCGGAATCCGCCCGAACGCGTGGCTCCAGCTGACCTGGGCGGCGAACATGTGCGGGTGACTGGTCGCCACCGCGACGACCTCGCCGAGCGCCCGGACCGCGGCGAGCGTGTCCGGCTCGATGGAGGTCGGCGGATCCCACAGCACGTTCCCCCGCGCGGTCCGCACGACGAACGACCACTGCCCGATGCCCACCACCGGTTCCCGCCGCAAGCTGTGCACCCCGCGGCCATGGTCCCGCTGCCGCACCGTGTGCGCTTCGGCGGCAAGCTGTTCGTGAGTGCGCCAACTCCCGGAGTGCGGGCCCAGGTCGCCGCGCTCCTCGATGCCGACCTCGCCGCGGTCCATCACACAATGCGGGGGCTCGGGGGAACCGGGCTGCTCGATGCCGCATCGGTCGCAGATCCATAGTGTCATGATCGCGATTCTCAAACCTCGACAATGGTAGAGGTCAACCCAGTTGCACGATCTTCAGTCGCCGCCGTGCGCATCCGCGGGCCTCGCGGCGTTCTCCGGAAATATTCGAAATACCGCTCCAGGTCCGAGCGCCCGGCACGGCCACGCTGTCGAATCAGGCGCCGATCCTGGAGTCGGCGGGGCTCTTGACCCTTAGGCGCGTTCTCCAGCCCGAGACGAGCCCGCCGAGGTCAACGGCGGGCATCACGACAGCCGTACTCGAACGATCCGAGATCGCGACCGTTTCCGCAGGTCATAGCCTATACAAAGGGAGGCAGAGTGGGCCGGGTCGGGCTCGAACCAAACGGCCGATTCCCGATCATCCGCCGCCAATTCAGATGCGCCGTACCGTGCTGCGGGATCACCGTCGCCATCTCGCTGCTGAACACCCCGCCGATCTCGGTATCCGCCGCCCGAGCTTCGCCCCCGGTGGGGACCTTCAACTGCACTACCACTCGGAACTGCTCGGCTACCGCCCCAGCCGAAGGGCGAGGCTCCTTGAGGTACTGCCGCGACCCGCCGCGGATCGCCGAGGAGATCTTCCCGTGCCGCGGGGATCCGGTTGCCGCAGTCCGACCGCCTGCGGCTCGAGTCCGGCGGGCCGGATCTCCCGCAACGGCTCGCCGCGGCGCTCCAGGAGCCGGCACTCCAGCACGACCTCGACTGGACCGTCGAAAACCAGGTCGAACTCCTCTTCGACCAGGCGGAACTGGCCGGATTCGCGCGCGTCTCCCGCAGACGAACTCCGGTGCCTGAGGGCGGCGCGCACGACCCCCAGCGTCACCATCACCGGGCCCCCCGCGCTCCGTGAACTGGCCGCCCCGCCGGAAGAGGACTGATCGGTCGCGAGATCTCGGCTATCCTTGTCAAGGTCCAACTCTCGCAACCGTTCCACGGGGTGGAGGGAATCGGCACGATGAGTTCTTTCTCGGCTAGTACGGAACCGGACATCGAATCAGCGTTGATCGATCTCGACGCGGTATCTTTCACCGCGTTACGGGAACTGGACAGTGAAGCCTTCCGCCGCTCGGCGCACCATGTCGTCGAACGCGCCAGGCATGTGCACGCACGTTATCGAAGCCAGAACGCCGGGGGTGGCGAGCGGATCGACTGATGTCACCGCCAGCCGAGGCCGGCCCCGCGTTCCACCGCTTGCCCTGGCGGGATTTCGACGCACTCGCGCGCCTTGACGGCGACGAGGAGATGGCCCGCCGCCTGCGCCGGGCCGAGCGGAGCAGACGAAAGCTCCTGATCCACTCCCTGCTGACCGAAGCCACGAAGACCCCGGACCACTCGGGGCCCTTGCCGCCGCTGGATTCCGCCTGGGAGCTCCTCGGCCGCGCGGAAGCGCGGGAACCGCGTGCGGTCAACCGGATGCTCACCAATCCGTACACCGGGAGCTGGGCGGGCTACACGACTCGCCTGCTGCGCAACGGAATCGACGGCGTCGGTCCGTTGTGGATGCACCTGGGCCAGGCGCACGCGATCGCGGCGGCCGCGGCGATCCGGGCGGGGCTGGATTTCGAGACCGCCATCCCGGTGTGGCTCGGTCACGCGATGCTCCCGTCCCTCGGCATGGCCAGATTCCCGGGCATCGGCACGTTCTCTTCGGCAGTCGTGCGAGGAGCGGCCGGCCGGTACTCCGTATCGAACGACGAAACGACGGTCCGCATCCCGGACGCGCCCGAGTCCGACGCCCCGGGCTGGTGGGGAATCCGCCGGGTGCGGAGCCAGGTCGGCGCGCACCGGTTTTCGCTGTGGCTCGACGACCTCGATCCGTATCGCGGACTCTACGAGCCGATCCCGCCGGATCGCCTGCCCGGCAAGGACATCGCGGACTGGCAGCGGCTGATCGACGAGGCCTGCCGTCTGATCGACGTCCATCTGCCCGGGCTGGCCCGGATCATGCCGGTGGGGCTGGCGGCGCTGGTCCCCAAACCGCACGTGCTCTTCCGGAATCCGAGCGCGTCGACCGGCGAGGCGTTCGGCAGTGCGGTGGTCGCCCTTCCCGCCGACGGCGCGGCGCTCGCCGGCACCCTGATCCACGAATTCCAGCACATCGTGCTCGGCGGCCTGCTGCACCTCGTCGAATTGTACGAGCCGGATCCGAGGGAACGGATCTACGTCGCCTGGCGAGACGATCCGCGGCCGTTGAGCGGTGCGGTGCAAGGGGTCTACGCCTTCTTCGGCGCGACGGCCTTCTGGCGGGCACTCGCCAACGCCGGTCTGACACCACGGCGCTCCGCATTCGAATATGCCTATTGGCGCGGCCAAACCTGGCGGACCCTGCAGGTGCTGCGGACGGACTCGACGCTGACCGCGGCCGGACGTCGTTTTCTCGACGGTATCGCGGAACGCCTCGGCCCCTGGCAGGACGAGGCTGTCCCGGCGGAGGCGCGCGAACTGGCCGACGCCGCCAGCCTGGACCATCTCGCCGGCTGGCGCGTCCGTCATCTCCGCCCGAGCCCGGCGCTGGTCACCGCAATGGCGGAAGCGTGGCTGAGCGGCCGTTCACGACCGCCTGCCCCGCACACCACCGATCTGCCGCCGACGCCGGTGCCGGACGGCTCCTGGTCCCCTGCTCGGACCGATCTGATCCGGCTCGCTGTCGGCGACGCCGCACCACTGCTCGACCCGGCCGGGCGGCCCGCCGTCCCCGGTGCCACCGCCGCCGATTTCGCTTACGCCCGAGGCGAATTCACCGAGGCGATAGCGGGCTATCGCACGGAGCTCGCCGCGGATCCCGACCGTCCGGCCTCGTTGGTCGGGCTCGGCCTCGCGCTTTCCGCGCGAGGTCCGGACCCGGCCGCCCGCGCCTTGCTGCACTGCCCGGAACTCGTCCGCGCGGTGCACCGTCAGTTGCGCACGCTGGCTCCGCCGCCACCGCCGGTGGAGCGGATCGCCGCGTGGATCGGCCAGCTCGTTTCGGGCTGACCGTCACATCAGCATGGGGTCGATGTCGCAGTCGGCACGAGCACCGCGCACCGCCGCCTGGGTCCCGGGGTGGGCCTCGCCGAGGACCCGGCGGTACTTGCCCAGAATCGGGTCTTGGAAGGGAGCTGCCTCCTCCGCGTGCCCCGCGGCGGCGAAATCCAAGCCCAGGTTGAAGCTCGCGGCCAGCGTGGTCGGATGCTCCGCCCCCAGCACCTGGCGGCTGCGTTCGGCCGCGTCCTTGCCGAGCTCGATCGCCTTGTCGAGTTCTCCCGCCGCGGACAGCCCGCTGGCCAGGTTGATTGTGACGACTACCGCATACGGGTGATCCGGGCCGATGCTGGCGCGGAAGTATTCGAGGGCGCGTTCGTCGAGGGCGCGTGCGGCCGCGACGTCGCCCTGGAGCCGCAACGTCACCGCGAGGTCGGCGCTGGCGGCCAGGGCGTGCGGGTGGTGCTCGCCGAGCCCGTTGCGGTACCGGTCGAAGGTCTCCTCGCCGAGTTTCTTCGCCGCCGTCAGGTCGCCCGAGTGCCGGAGATCGATCGAGTGGGCGAGGGCGCAGGCCATCGTGGTGGCGTGATCGTCCCCGTAGACGAGCCGGAACCGGCGGAGCGCGTCCGTCGACAGGTACAGCGCGCCGGGGTGGTCACCGTCTTTCCGGCGAGCCACCGACAGCAGGAAGGAGTTGGTGACGGAGTCCGGCTGGTCCTCGCCGTAGCGCGCTTGGAAGTTCTCGGTGAGCCGTTCCTGCTGGACCCGGGCCTGGCCGTATTCGCCCGACTCGCGCAGGTCCACGATCATCGCGCTGTTCGCGCTGAAGGTGCGGACGTGATCACGGCCGAGGACCTCGGTACGCCGCCGGTACGTTTCCTGATCGAGTTCCAGGGCCGCCTGGTAGGCGCCGGAAAGCCGGAGGCTGATCCCGTGCTGGAACGCCGCGTTCAGCGTCTCCGGATCGTCCTCGCCGAACATGCGCTCGGCCTTGTGGTAGATCTCCTCGCTCAGTTTGGTCGCCGCGGCGAGATCCCCCCGCGCACGAAGGTCGATCGTGATGTTCCGCTGCAGGGCGAACGTTTCCTCGTTCTCCTCACCGGATACCTGCAGGCGCAGCGCGAGAGTGCGCTGGTTGAGTTCGGCGGCCTCGCCGTAGCGGCCGATCGCCCACAGGTAGAGCCCCAGCCGCGAGGAGACTTCGAGCGTCTGCGGATGGGTCGGGCCGAGGATTTCAGTGAAGCGGCTCCGCGCCTGGAGACCGAGCCGGGCGGCTTCTTCGTGGTCGCCGTATTCGAACAGGTAGCGCATCAGGTTGATGTAGAGCTGACGCGGCCAGTCGTCGTCGCAATCCAGCACGTTCGCCGCGTACGCGTGCGGCAGGAGTTCGCGGTAGCGCGGCCAGTGCCTGCTGGACTCGGGGTCGTTCGGGTCGAGCGCGGCCAGCAGCTGATGCGCGCCGTGCTGCATCCGCGCGTGCACCTGGGGAGCCATGACCCGGTTGCGCAGCACCAGCTGGACCAGACGGTGCAGCTGGAGGGTGTTGCTGCCGTGGTCGATCTTCGCGAGACCGTACCGGTTGATGTCACGGATGGCGCGAGCCAGCTTGATCGGCTCGCGAAGAGCGGAGTCGAGCTCCGGGGAGATGGACACCCGGCTGACCCCGGTCAGCAGATCGCGCGAAATCGGTTCCGGGGAAAAGAAAGCACAGATGTGCAGGATCTGATGTGCCGCCGGGTTGCGGGTCTTCAGCTCCTCGAACGAGACGTTCCACGCCGCGGCGACGGAGACCTCGTAATCCGGCGCCGACGCGGTGTCGAGGATTTCCTCGACCGATTCGTCGAACAGGCGCAGATACTCCTGCACCGGCATCCCGGTCACCGCGCGCCAGGCCGCGGCCTGCTCGACGGCCAGCGGCAGATCGCCGAGTTTCTCCGCGAGTTCGTCGGCGTCGTCCGGGTCGATCTCCGGTCCGCGGCGGCCGAGCAGTTCGATGCTCTCCTCGCGTTTGAAGACCGCGAGTTCGAGCGGGCGCGCGATACCGGCCCAATCGGAGTTCCGGGAGGTGATCAGGATTTCGCCGGGTCCGTTGCGCGGGAAGAAGGGCAGCACGGTCTCCGGGCTCTCCGCGGCGTCGAAGATCAGGAGCCAGCGGCGGAACGGCCGTCCGGTGCGGAGCGCCTCGATCACCGCGGGGACCGCGATGTTCGCCTCGGACGCGCCTTGGAGACCGAGGATCCCGGCGAGTTCGGTGAGGCCCGCGCGGATCTGCGTGGTGTGCGCGGCGTCGATCCACCACACCAGGTCGTAATCCTGGAGATGCCGATAGATGTACTCGGTGGCCATCTGCGTCTTGCCGATACCGCCGAGACCGTGCAACGCCGACGGGAGCACCGCGGTGGTGCCGCTGCTCAACCGCTTGGTGAGCTGGTCGAGCAGCTCGTCGCGTCCGGTGAAGTTGGGGTTGCGCGGCGGGACGTTCCCGAAGACCAAGGGCGGGTCGTCCGGCCGGCGCGCCGGGAAGGCGCGCGAGGCACCCGAGGTGGCGGGATGAACGATCCTGGTCGTCGGCTCGTTCACTTCGGATTCGCTGAGGTAAGGCGAGCGTCCCTGCGGCGCAGGTGTCGAGGCAGGTGGACGTTCGGCCGTCTCAGGCATCTTTGGGCTCTCACTCTTGATGGGTGTCTTGATTGATTCAGATCCGGACAGGACGACATTTCGGCCTTGAACCACATTCCGCAACCGGTCCGCGCGGGACAGATACGGCCCGGACAGCGCGCGCATGACGACGCTTTCCAGTTCGACGTCGGACGAGGACTCTTGGGTGAGCACGGGATCCGGCGTGTTGTTCGGGTCGGCGAGGGCGTCTCGGAGGTGACCGAGCAGCGGAATCCGGCTGCCGAAATGGGTGGCGGCCACTCGGACGACACTGGCCGTTTCCGACCGTCGCGCGCCGCTGAGCAGCAATTCCCGGACCGCCTCGGGAAAAGCGAAGACCCCACCGGTGTCCCAAGTGGACTTCCCTCCCCTAGGTCCGGGAGCGTACATGATCCCCGAAAGCAAAAGTTCGAGGAGGTGCTCCAGTCCGGCTTCCGGCACGAACCGTTGTCCCACCAGCTTCGCCACGTCGAGCCGGACCGGTACCGCCGCGAGCACCTGGGCCAAGCGTAGCGCCGGCGGCGACGCGACACTGCGAAACTGGTGCACTCTTTCGGCGGGTGACAAAGCTACCGGCGGGTCGGGGGAATCAGGCCGGGAAGTCCGTTCCGCGGCAAGCACGATCGTGCCTTCGACGGCGGCGGCGTTTTCGCCGGTCATCAGTCCGGCCCACCACGCCAGCGCGCGCGGGCGCAGTTCGAGAACCGGTACCGGCACGACGCCGGCGGGCGCCGGCGGACCGGGCTCGAGCCAGGAGTCGGCGAGGTCGAAAGCCCACCGGCCGTTGGGGGCCAACGCGTTCGGGACCCGCAGCCGGGCCTCGCGGGGGTTCATCCCGCAGCGTCCCCACAGCCATCGCGGGAGCAGATGCACGATGCTCACCGGCATCGCCGCGCCCCAGCGCGCCAGAATCGGGTACAGCGCGTCCTTCTTCTGCCAGGTGTCCCCGACCCCGTCGGTCAGCAGCAGCACCGCGCGCCGTCCCGACGCGTCCAGGATCTCGTCCGGGTCGCGGGCGGGCGCGCCGGCCGTGCCGCCACGGACCACGAGATCTTGCCGGCCGTTGTCCTTGGCTGTTTCCAGCAGGCGGACCTGAACGGTGCGGAAAGCACCCGCCTGCCGGAGCAATTCGACGAAAGCGGACACGCGAGGGCGCCACAGCGCCATCGACGGCCCGTTGTCGAGGACAAGCGTCAGGTCCAGCCAGCGCTCTTTTCTCGATCGGGTGACCGGCCACCACCGGCCGGTCTCCGCGACCCGGACGGCGGTCGCCTCTTCGTCCAGGACCACATTGTTGTGTCGCCGCGAGGGCTTCTCTCGTTTCAACGTTCTCAGCGCCCGGAAGTACTCCAGCGATTCCAGGAGCGCGGCGCCGCCGGGCCCGGTGCCGTCGACCGCGGGTTCGGGCAGTTCACCGCGCACGACGCCGATCCCGGTCGCCTCGCCCCCGTCCTCGCCCGGCGACGGGACGTCGGCGATCGGAAACCGTCGTGGCTCGGGCGCCGGGGGGATCTCCCGGCGTTCCGAAGGCGCGTTGCGAATCCGCACGTCTTCGCCCGCCGGTTTCGGCTCCTGGACGCGATCCTCGCGCGCGGGAGAGGCGGGCGCGATGGCCGCTGCCAGCCAGACGATGTCCGCGACATCGGTCCAGTTCAGGTCTTCGAACTCGAACCGCCTGCCGCTCCGCGGAAAGTCGGTCGCCCGCCGCTCCGCCGCCGGGACGGAGCGCGGGGCGGGGGCACCGCCCGGCACGCCCATGTCACCGCACCGTCAGTCGTTGCCAAAGAGCGTCCACCAGCCGCGGCCACGCTTCCCGATCCGGCTGGTAGGCACCCGAAGTGGCCAGATAGACGGCGTCGAGCAGCCTGTCGGTGGGAAGTCCGCCTTCCGCCTTGCTGCGTTCGGCGAAGTCGCGGATGAGCTTGTCCCGGTGTTCGCCGTTCTCGCTGACCAGGTGACTGGCCACGATCGCCGCGAGCTGGTCGTGATCCGGGTTCTCGATCCGCAGTTGCAGGCACCGGCGGAGGAACGCGGGCGGGAATTCCCGCTCCCCGTTGCTGGTCATGACGATGATCGGGAAGGCGTGGCACGCGATCCGGCCGTCCCGGACGACGGCGGTGCGCTGCGGGTCGGCGGTGTGCACGGTGACTTCGGGATGCCGGTTGCGGACCCTGGCCAATTCCTCGACCGAGAACTCGCCGTCCTCGAAAATCGACAACAGGTCGTTGGGCAGGTCCGCCTCGGACTTGTCCAGTTCGTCGATCAACAGCACCCGCGGCAGCCTGCTGGGCAGGAACGCGGTGCCGAGCGGGCCGATCCGGACGAAATCGCCGATCGGCGGCTCTTCGGCCTCACCGCCGCGCTGGGCCTGGCTGGTCGCCGCGGCCTGGACCCGGCCGATCGCGTCGTAGCCGTACAGCCCGGAACTCAGCGCGGTATGACTGGTGATCGCCCAGCGCAGCACCCGGCCGAGGCCGAGTTCCCTGGCGATCCGGTAGGCGAGACTGGACTTCCCGGTTCCCGGGTTTCCGGTGACCAGCAAGGGTCTCCGCAGATACAGGGCGGCATTGACCATGTTCAATTCGCCCGCGTCGGCGTCCTGCTCGGAAAGAGTGAACGCGGTACCGAGCCGGCGCTCCGCCTCGCCGTCGTCCGGCGGCGGCACGTCGTGTTCCGGCGGCGGGTCGCCGCGATAGGAACGCCACGGCGGCGGCGCGGGCAGCAACTGGGCGAGATCGATGTCGTGGATCGGCCTGCCGGTGCCCCGGTAAATCCACCAATCGGGTGCGTCGAGCTGCGGCGTCCGGCCGTCCACCGTCGCGTCCTGATCGTTCACGCTCATCCGCGGCGTCCCCTCATTGTCGGCTCGGGATCAACGGCTGGTCCAGAACGATCACGCGGTGCGGATCGTCCCACATTACCACCAGATCGTGAGCCAGAGAATTCTTGAACGGTACCGCCGCACCGGAATTCGCCAATTTCCGGCGGTCCGGAAGTTCGATGAATCCGGACTCCGCGGCCAGTACCCAGTCGAGCAACTCGCGCAGATCCTCCGGCTTGGCGTCCGGATGCCACAGCACCACCGGAAGTCCACTGCGGAGGGCGCACGTCAGCCCGTCCGGTCCGGCGCCCGGTTCCGCCTGGGACGACGGCGGTTTCTCCAATACGAGCCCGACCCAGTGATCGTCGCTGAGTATCTCGTCGATCGGATGCGCTCCGAACTCCGTGCCGCCGGAATAGTGCAGGCGATCGGCGGACGGATCCTTCACCATCGAGTCCCAGCGGACATGCCATGCGCGATGCCAATGCCTTGCCCGCATCCTCTCCAGAGACCGTATTCCCAGCCGGTACCCGTAGCGCAGGGGCAGGGGCTGGCCGGTCTCATGTTCCTTGGCCCACCGCTGCACGGGCAAATTGATCAACGTCCTCGGCAGCAGGAATTCCACCGACGCGGACACACTCTGGGCAGCCCAGACGCCCTCAGTCTCCAGGATGACGTCATCGACCCTGAACTCGACCTCGTCTATTCCGATTTCGCACACCCCGCCGAGCGCCGGCGGCCACACTTCCGGGTCATCCTGACGCCAGAATGCGAGGGTGCAGCGCGTCGGATCCGCGGAAACGGGTTCAAGCATGATCATCAAATGCAGATGCGGACATTCCGGAATCGGTGGCCTGTTATTCCGCTGCCGGCCGAGGGCGGGCCCGAGGCGCAGCGATCGGGCCTGGTCGGCGATCCAGTCGGCGATCATGGCGCTCGGCTCCCCCTCGGCGTTTTCGGCGAGCAGGCGCAGAAAGGTTATGGCGGGCGGGATCCCGTCCGGGCCGGCGTTGAAGTCGGTGAGCAGGTGAAAGGCGCTCCACGCATCGGTGATTCCCTCCAGCCGCGGCAGCGGAACCGCCGGGCCGAGCGCGCGGCTCACCATAACCGCCAAATGGGGGACATCCATCTGGGTCAGATGGTGGTGGAGGCCCGCGAGATCCTTGCGGGGGATCACATCCAGAACCGCACTGTTCACGTCCGCGAGAAACAGGGCATCCAGGGGTTCCGGCACGACGGCGGACGGTTTCGAGATCAGCGCCGCGGGTTCGCCGAGCAGTCGTAAATAAGCCGTTCCAGTGAAAGTCTTCACCGAAACCGGTATCGGTGTGTACGACTCGGGCAAGAGGCCGGGATCCCGCTCGATGACGTCGGCGAAGAAGCGCTCCGAAGAGATGAAGGCGACCATCCGGCCGGATTCCGCGAACGCGTCCTTCGCGCGTTGCGCGTCCAGAATGCGGAAGGCCGTGTCGACGGCCTCGCCGACCCAGCCGTTGCCGTCGTTCAGCACCTCACCGGAGTTGAGGCTCACCCGGAGCCGGATCTGCGCCTGCGGAGTCCGGGTGTGGTTGTACCGGCGGAGGGCGACCGTGATCCGATCCGGCAAGCGGTCGGCGACAAGGCTTTTGGCCGTGCCAAGCGGCAACAGGATCAGCGCGCCGTCGCCGCGATCCCCCCGCGCGCAGGAATCGAAGTCGACGTCGCATTCGGCGAACGCGGTCTTGAGCACGTCGTACATGCCTTGGCGGACGGCCAGCCGATCGGGAAGGTACCTGTCCGGGGAGGTGAATCCCGCTACGTCCGCCACGACGATCGTGCGGTCACGAGCCTGCGTCGGTCGCGCCACTGGCCCCCTCCCAAGGTCCGCGGCGCCGACCCACCGGCGCCGACCGCCACATTATCGCGTCCATCAACCCCAGGATTGAGTGTCAATTGACAACTGAGTCCTTTTCCTCCTGTGCCGCAGCCGCGTGGTCCCCACGGGACGAGTCCGTGAAGGTTCCCTTTCCGTTCTGAAGGCAGGGGCCGGCAAAGTCGCAGAGCCGCTGTTCAGTGCGGCTCTGCCGCGGGCCGATGTCTCCCATGCGGCATCGGAGACTCCCTGTTTCTCCCATGCCACGTTGAGGTTGTCACAGCAGGACTGGCTTTTCGAAGATCGAGTCCGAGAAATCCGGAGGCCCCACGTGATTGCCCATGGTGCCACGCTTGACGTGGCGCGCGAGTTGGCCCTGCTCGTCGCGCTTGTCCTGCACGCCGAGCGCCGCGCGGCCGGGGACGCGCACGTGATCTCGACAGCACTCGCATCGGCTGCGACCGGGTCACCGCGACCACGATCAAACCCACAGGCCGCGACCGCGCAGCCACCGTGCACCTGTGGTACGCGGGCAAACACCGCCGCTTCGGCGGAAACGTCCAGTTCCTCCCCCGGTCCGCAGGGTTCCCGCTCTGGAGCCCCCCTCCCCGTTACCTTTTTCGTGGTTCCTGTTCGAGGAGCTGTGGTCGCCAGGTCCGGCATGACTGACGCACCCAGTCTTTCCATGATCCGGGAGGTGGTGCCACCGGGCGTGGTGGCATCGACCGACCGCTGATAGGGACACGGCCGCCCACCGACCGCGGTCGCCGACGACCACCTTGATTCTGCGGCGGCCACGACGACCTTGACGGCATGGCTCGTCGGCAGCCGCGAACACATCACCCCAGAACAAGCCCGCGACGCCGTCGCCTGGCTGTCCGACACGTTGGGTACCCAGGCGGCTGACCGGATCCGCACAGGCGGATTGATCGGCCATCCGGACGCGCCCGACGTCACCTTCGACGAAGGAGTCGAGCACTACAGTGGAGCATCGCAATTCACGCTCTCCATAATGTTACTCAACGGCGCGCTGGTATCCACCCTGGCAATGGGCGATCCGGAATGGCTTCGGCAGTTGACCTCAAACAGGCAAGACCACCGAACCAAGCCGCAGTCGTGCGCCTGCCGCAAGGATGGCGTGCACGGGCACGAAAGTAGCGCCTGAGCACCTCCGCCGTCGCAGGGTTGAAAGGCACATATCACATCAAAATCGAAATCGAGACTCCCGCGCGCCTGCTCCGCCGGTTCGCCACACACAACGGTGCCAGCTCGCCGATCCGGACTCCGCAGTCGTTCAGCACCAACATAATCACCCGGTCCCGGAGTTCGGCAAACCCCTTCCCCTTTGCAGTGTCGAGCAGCGCCTGCATCGGACCCACACAGCACCGCCGGAGGCTTCTCCGAGACGTGAGGCACCTCCATTTTGCACAACGGAGACAATTCGACGATCTCTTCTACATTATCGAGCCAGCGCCAGAATTGTTGCAGGTGCCGATACCGCTTCGCTAGGTAGCTGTGCGACAGCGACCCACCGGTGCGAAAACTAGGCCGCTGGCGAAGGTATTCAAAATACCGCTCCAGCTCCCGTCGCCCGATTTCCGGGGCGAGCATGGAGATGCCTTCGTCGTCGAGGTAGTTGACCAGTGTGGCCACGCTCTCGAGGTACGCGTCGATCGGCGAGTCGGCGCGGTTCTTCGCCTTCAGATGTGTTCTCCAGTCCGGGACGAGCTCCCGGGCGCATCAGGCTCGAGCACCTCAACGGCGGTCATGAAAACAGGCTTACTCGAACAATCCCTTGGGTCACCAGCGCTGTGCTCGTTTCCAGCGCCTCCGGGAGGCCTCGGTTCAAGATCGTTTTTGAGCCCGTTTTCGCTGTTCAGCAGCTGTATTGAGGGCAAGATGGTGGGCCGGGTCGGGCTCGAACCGACGGCCAAGGGATTATGAGTACTTTTGCACTAAGCGACGTACGAAACCGGGTCTGACCTGGTCGTCGCTGAACGCAGAGCGTCGAGTCCCTTGCTGTTCAAACCCACCCCTGCGGACCGGGAAAACGGACCTCAGGAGAACCTCGTGCCCAGCATCCTCCATCGGCGTGTCGCCCGCACCGCGGCCCGTCTCCACACCCTCAGCACCATGTGCTGGTGCCAGCCTCTGACCGCGTTCGACGGGCACCGTAACGACACAGAGATCGATGTCGACTTTGAAGCCATCTCCGGCGACCCGATCGACCGCGACGGGTTCCCGATCGAGGGGGCGACGCGATGAACTGGCGGGAACTGGTCCGGCGGCTCGGGTTCGGGCTGGCGCTCGCAGGCTTGTTTCATTCTCGTGATCGTGTTCTTCTTGTCGATCTACCCGGCCCCGTTCCGGTAACGATGGGGACGCGGCGCGCGACCTATCGACAGGGTCGAGGAGAGGCGCGCATGGACACGATCACCGCAACCGGCCGGTACGGCTCGGTGAGCTTCGACGGCACGTTCGTCACGATCACCCGCACCGGTGTCGGCCGGTACCTGACCGGGTCCGGGGAGAAACGGATCCATGTCAAGAACATCGCCGCGATCAACTTCAAGGCGGCGACGGCGTTGTTCCAGGGCCGGATCGAGTTCACGGTCCCCGGCGGCCAGGAACGCCGCGCGGGCCCGGCGCGCCGGTCGAAGAAGACCGGGACGGACGAAAACGCACTCTTGTTCTACAAGAAGTCGAACGAGCAGTTCGCGGTGTTGAAGGACGCGGTGTACGCGGCGCAGGCCGAGCTGCTGTGAGCGTCTGAGAGTAAGATTGTGGCGCACCTCTTCGCGGAGGAACGCCCCCGGCCGACGGGCCGGGGGCACGCGGAGGGGTCTCCGCGAATGAGGGTGATCGTCATGTACGACGAACTCGCCGACCGATCCATCGGCGAACGGCTCCAGATCGTCCGCGAACGAACCGGCAAGTCCAGGGCCGTTGTTGCCGGTTTGGTGGGCCGGTCTGAGGAGTGGCTCAAGTCGATCGAGAAGGGCCGTCGGGCGTTGCCGCCGATCGACATGCTGATCCGGCTGTGCGGCGCCATCGGGGTCCGTGACCTCGCCGAGATCATCGGTGATACACCGGGTGTAGGCCTGGAGATGGGTCTGCAGCGCCGCAACGGCCACCCGGTGGTGGCATCGATCCGGGACGCGATCGAGACCGTGGACCTGGCGCCCGTAACCGGGCCGCCGCCGGACGCGGGTGAACTCTCCGCGCGCACCGAGTACGCGTGGCGGCTGTGGCACACCTCCCCGAACCCGCGTGCCGATTCCGGTCCGGTGCTGGCCGGTCTGATCCGGGACGGCCGCCGCGCCGTGCGGGTGCTGGACGGCCGGGACCGTCGCGAAGCATATGCGGCGCTCGCGGGGGCGTACGCACTGTCGGAACAGATCCTCGCGTGGGTCGCCGACTCTGCGTTGCTGTGGCTGGCTGCGGACCGGTGCATGGACGCGGCGCAACAAGCGGATGATCCTGAGACGCTCGCGGCGGCGGCGTGGGTGTTGGGGAACGTGTGGCGGGCGACCGGGCGTGAGGACGATGCCTATCGGCTCGCGCTGGATGCCGCTGCGTTGCTGGAGCCGCGGCTGGGTTCGGGGCCAGATAGCACGCGGGCGCTGTGGGGCGCGGTGCAACTGCATTCGTCGATCACTGCAGCCCGGCTTGGCCGCGAGGGGGACGCGCTGCGCGCGTTGGATGAAGCATCGGCGATGGCCGACCGGATGCCGGTCGGGTATGCGCACCCGTGGACTCTGTTCGGGCGCCCGAATTCGGATCTGACTGGGGTTTCGGTGCACGTCGATCTCCGCAAGGGCACGAACGCGCTGGACCACGTCAGCCGTGTCGATCCGGACGAGATTCCGTCGCTGGATCGGCGGGCTCGGTTGTGGCTTGAATCAGCGCGTGCCTACCGGCTGCGCGGAGACTGGATGAGCACCCTGCACCTGCTGCAGAAGGCGAGCGCGGTGAGCGAGGAATCGATGCGCTGCCACCCGCTGTCGCGGGGTTTGGCGGGGGAGCTGGTGACGTCCGGCGGCCGGGTGATCGAGCGGGAGTCGCGGGCTCTCGCGTCCCGGCTCGGCCTGACTGTCTGACGCGTCCAGGGGGTACGCTCCGTACCCCCTGAGGCAGGGTGGCGTGACGTACCTGTCACGCCCTGTTGCCGCTCATACCTTCTTGTGCATGCGGGGTTGGCGGATAGAGCGAGAGCTGAAGACGACCGACGCGTCGGGGCGGCCGGTGACGGTGACTACCGGGGTGACGACGGACGCGAACGGTGATGACGTGCGCGGTCTGGCGATCACGGCGATCGGTTCCGTCTCGATGGTCGGCCCGACGGCGGTGTTCGGCGTCGACGACGGCAGCCGTCTCGTCGCTAACCTCCTCTTGTCGCTCGCCGATCCGCTCGAGCAGCGAGGAGGTGTGTGATGGGTGTGCTGTGCGGAGAGCTGCCCGCCGAGGCCGTGGCCGCGGTGACCCGTGCGGTGGGCCCGGCGCGGACGTCGGACCTCGTGCCGCGGGTGCATTCCGACCCGACCGCCGTGCACCGGCGGACCGTGCATCGCTACTGGAGACGGGAGCTGGACAACCCGTCATCGCAGTGGCTGATCCCTTGGTGCTCCGGTGATAGTCCTTACCCGGAACGCCACGCCCGCGGCGAGATTGGCCAAACCGGGTTCGCGGATGCCGAATGGTGTCCCGGCTGCACCGGGCTGGTCACGCGATGACGTCGCCGTACGCAGAGCGCAATGCCGCGTTGCTGCGCGACCACCGGGAAGGCTTGTCAGACGAGGAGCTCGGGCAGCGCTACGACCTCACCCCTAAGCACGTGCGGAAACTGATCGCCCGGCTCACCGAGCCCGGCCCCGCCGACCCGGGATCGCTGAAGCACCGCTGGACCAACAACCCTTCAGTGTTCGCCCGCCCCAGGGCAGCTGCGCCTCCGCCTCCCAGACCGATCAAGTTCACCTGCCGTACGTGCGGCGGCACGGTGTCGCCCCGCACCTGGGAATGCGGCGGGTGCGGGCTGGTGTACCGCAGCTTCGCCAAGCTGGGCGACTCGAAATGAACCAGGACCTCGGCACAGACGACGCCGAGACGACGGAGGACAGGCCCGTGCTCGTCGAGCCCGGTCCGGACGCGAGCCCGGACGAGTGGGTCCGCTACGTCAACCAGAAGTACCCGCGCCACGGGGTCACCGATCCCGGGTCGCACATGGGCCGCCAATGACAGCCCGCTGCACCTGATCCCCCAGTCGCTGCGGTGTTCCCCCGACACGCCGCGGCACCGGGTGGGCGCGCGGCGGTGGCCTTCCTCTTTCCCCGGAAGGCCACCGCCTATCCAGGAGGTAAGTGGCACAGATGGCTGATGTTGACCTTGGTAAGCGGAATGCCGAGATGCTCGCCGCGTGGCGGGCGGGCGTGGCTATCAAGGAGATCGCCGACGAGTTCGGGTTGTCGCTGAGCTGGACTGGACGTTTGCTGCGGCAGGAAGGGGCCGCTGCCGCCCGTCCGCAAGGGCGTCAAGCGCACCGACCTCGACATCAAGAAAATCACTCGCGACTACGAGGTCGGCGCGTCCATCGAGGCGGTTGCCGACGAGCACGGCACGTCGTACGGCACAGTCCGCCGGATCCTGATCAAGAACAAGGTGAAGATCCGCCCGCACGGAGGCCAGAACGCGATCGAACTCTCGCCGTTGCTGCGGCCTCCGCCAAGCCGCGCAGATTGACGTTCCCTGACCGCTGCGACGAGTTCCCGCTACGGCGCGCGGTCAGGCACCCGCCCTGCGGAGGGATACCGCAGGGCCGGGCCGGTGACCGCTTTTCCAGGGGGCGGTCACCGGCCCGTCAAGCAACCCTGCGGGCATGACAACAACGGCCCCCGCCCGCTCGACCCGGGGGGCGAGTCCCGGGGAGCAGGGCGGGGGCCGCGAGACCGCCGTGGGGTGCGGCGACCAGTCAGGCGAACGTGACGTACCCGCTGGTGAGGATCGGGGTTTCCGGGTTGTCGTGCACCCGCATGAACACCCCGTACGTGCCCGGCGCGGGCGCACCGAACGGCGTCCCGGAACCGACCAGCAGCCGACCCCAGTACGTGCCGGAACCGTTCGACGGCTCCCAGCCCGCCGTCTTCCAATCCGCCGACGCGGGCTTTGCCTGCGACTGCGGGACGATCGCCAAATCGACCACGTCACCAGTCGGGTCGTACGACGTCCCGTTCTTCAACGGCTTGACGAGCGGGACCCGGATGTAGACGACGGCGTTCGAGTCGATGGTTTCGCTCACCCTCCACCTCCTGTTCGTGGTGTGCCCGCCGACCAGACGTCGCGCGGGTTCGCGGTCGTGTCGAACGGATGCGCCGCCGGAGCACCAGCCGTCCACCCGGTGCGCGGTCCGCCGACCGTCCACCAGGTCGAGGGCGCGCCCACATGCCACGCGGTGCTGGGCTTGCCTGCGGTGAACGTGTGGACGTCCGGTTTGGCCAGACCGGCCGTGACGAGGTCAGCGGCGGCCGCCGTGTCGGCGACGACCCGGATCAGGGTGATCGAGCCGCGGGTCACGACGTCGCCCGCGGTCGCGGCATCCGCCAGAGAGCGGCCGGTGCCGCGCTGCGCGACGACCGAGTCTGCCGCCGTCGCGGTGTCGGCGGCACCACGGCTGCCCGCGATACCTCGAGCAACGGCGTCGTTAGCTGTGATCGAGTCGGCCAGCGCCCGCACGATCGACTCTGCTCGAGCAACCACATCCGATTCGCTGCTCGAGTCGGTTGCTGCTCGAGCGGCGGAGGCAGCGCGCACGACGGTGTCGCTCGAGGTTGCGCTGTCCGAGACCGGGCGTGCTCCGCCGCCTCCGTGCCCGGCCGTGTCGGATGCGAGCGCGTTGTCAGTAGCCGTGCGCGCGAGCAGTTGGGCGCCGCGGACTGTGCCGTCGCTCGAGGCTGCGGTGTCGGCGACGGCACGCGGCAGCGTGCTCGAGCGCGTTGTGCTGTCGACGGCGGGGGCACTGTCGCTCGCGCCTCGAGAGGATCCTTGCGCCGCGCGCACGACCGTGTCAGAGGCGGGAGCGATGTCGGCAACCGGGCGGCTGCCGCCGCCGTGGACGGCGCTGTCCGACTCGAGCGCGGTATCGGCGACCGTGCGCGCGAAACCCTGGCTGCCGCGTGCCGCGGTGTCGACGGCCAGCGCTGTGTCGGCGGCGGCTCGAGGTGCTGTTGCCGCGCGGGTCGCTGTGTCGCTCGCGGCGGCCGTGTCGCTGCTCGAGCGCACGGAACTGCTCGAGCGGGAAACGGCGTCGCTGCCACCTGCCGTGTCGGCGGCCGAACGAGAAGCTGCCGAGGAACGGCCAGCGGAATCCGTCGCCGCGGCGTTGTCCGCGACGACGCGGGCCGCACTCGAGGTTCGGGCAGCGCTGTCGGCGGCAGCTTCGAGGTCCGCAGCGGCTCGAGCTGCCGTGCTCGAGCGCACGATGGCGTCGCTGGCGAGCGCGTTATCGGCTGCACTGCGGGCACCGCCGCGGATCACCGTGTCGCTGGCGAGTGCCGTGTCCCCGGCGGTCCTCGAGGCGGTCGTTCCTCGAGCGAGGCTGTCGCCGGCGAGCGCTGTGTCCGTTGCCGGGCGCGCGGAGAGGCCAGTCCGGGTGACGGTGTCGGCGGCCGTCGCGCTGTCCGCTGCCGTGCGGGGGTTCGCGCCGGTGTGCACCGTGGTGTCGGTCGCGGCGGCGGTGTCTGCCGGGTTGCGGGTCGCGGCGGCGGCCCGGGCGGTCGTGTCGCTGGCGGCGGCATTGTCGGCGGCCGGGCGTGCTGCCGTGAGGTTTCGGCTGGCGCTGTCGGTCGCGCCGGCGGTGTCGGCTGCGGTTCGAGCAGCGGTGACTGCGCGGGTGGTCGCGTCGGTGGCGCTGGCCGGGTCGCCGGGTGTGCGCGGGGCGGTGAAGCTGCGGGTGATGGTGTCTGTCGCGGCTGCGGTGTCGGCGACGTTGACGGTGGTGGAGTGGCTGGTGGTTGCGGGGGCGGCCCGGTAGGGGCGGATGGGGTAGGCCCGCCCGAACCGTGCCATCGGGTCACTCCTCCCAGATGAGGTAGCAGGTGACGTTGACGGACGCGGCGGAGGTGGGGGTGGCGCGGATCCTGAGCGCCGATGCCGCGTTGACTTCTGGTTCGCGGCCGAGCGGGAACTGTTGCTTGAACGCCGTCGAGGTTTCTTCTTGGTAGGCGAGGAGCCGGGTGGCGGTGATGGTGCCTTCGGCGGTGGCGGTGTAGCCGGTGGCGGCGGTACCGAGGGAGGTGAGCGATGCGGGGCCGGTGACGTCGTTGTAGGCGGTGACGGCGGTTGCGGCGGTGACGGTGGCGAACACGGTGCCGGTTTCGATCAGTTCCATGCGGACGGGTGCGGCGGGGGTGGATTCGAAGCTGTAGCCCCATTCGATGATCCGGATTTTGGAGGCGCCGGGTTTGATCTGGAGCATGGTTTTGACGGTGCCGGAGGTGGCGGAGGTGGCGACTCCGGCGAGGGGGCCGGTGAGGGCGCTGGTAGCACCGTTCCAGGTGATGTAGCAGGGGGCGGCCATGCGATCACATCGTCACGGTTTGGGTGTACGTTGCCGCGTCGCCGTTGGCGTTGACGGTCGCGAGGGTGGTCGCGGTCTCGTGCAGCATGATCCCGGACGATGCGACGGGGGTGTTGAACGTCCCGATGGCGTAGATGTTCTGCGTCGTCGACCCGGTGTAGGTGTAGGTCACGCTGAGGGTGTAGGTGTTTGCACCGGTGGTATGGGCGTAGGTGGCCGTCTTGCGACCGAGGCCGTTCGTCGTCAGCTCGCCCGACAGGGCGGTGTCGGTGGCGCTCGGGGTGATGTTGGTGCCGGTGATCGCCATGTACTGCACGAACGCCGCGCCCGGCATGATCACGAACTTGTCGGTGCTGCCGGGCGTGGTCGCGACTGCGCCGGGGCTGACTGGGCTGCTCCACTGGTCGACGGTGAGCACCGTCGTCGAGTTCGACAGGATCACGCCGTAGGCGAACGTGGTCGCCGACGCGACGACGACCATCTGCCCGACGTACGCGCCCGACGTGAACCCGGACGACGTGAGGGACGTCGCCGAGGAAGCCGTTGCGGTGCCAGAGAATCCGACCGCGCCGCCGGTGAGGGCTTTGGCCTGTAGGTCCTGGCCAGAGTTGACCTTCATTCCGCAGTCTCCCAGTCTTCGGGGCGCCCGACCGGGCAGCCGTAGATGATGCCGAGCGCTGTCGCAAGCTCGGGGTCGTCGTCGCATTCGACCCAGTCCGGCGCGGCGGCAGTGGAGTGCTGCTGCCACAGGCCGTCGGGGTGCCAGATCGTGCGGATCGCTTCCTGGCGGGTGTAGCTGTCGGGAATCGCGGCGGTGGTGATGCGGTTGCCGGGCAGTTCGATGGTCGGGCGCCCAACCTCTTCGTCGTGCGGGCCGTGCACGGCACCAGTGTTGCCGAGACGAACAACGGGCATGATGTCTCCTTCGTGGACGGTCAACGGGTCGATGCGCGGACGATCGCCTGTTGCAGGTTCAGCTTCGGGCGCGGGGTCGCGGGCGCGGCACCGGCGGCTTTGATCTCGACCATGGCGATGGACATGTTCGAGGGGGCGGATCCGGCGGACATGGTGGTGCCGGAGCCGTTGACGCCGTCTTGGCTGGTGCGTTTGAGGATGCCGCCGGAGATGCCGCCGAACCCGGTTTCGGCGTCGTTCCAGGAGCATCCGGTTCCGGCGGCGTCGGTCGTGGAGCCGTTGTTGTCGCCGATCGCGGCCCAGAACCATGAGTTGTTCTGGGTGCCGGTCAGGGTTTTGGTGTTCGAGGACGCGGTGCCGTGCGCACCGGTGAAGGACGTTTCGGTGCCGGTGAACACGAGGACTTTGACCGCGTTCGCGTTGAACGAGGAACCGTTGACACGGGCGATCGACACGGTCATCGACCCGGGCGCGGCTGCCGTGTAGGCCCACCAGGAGGCGAGCGAGTTCGTCGCGGACCCGGACGCGGTGAGCAGGGTGTCGATGCCGGTGAACGTGAGGCCGCCGGTGTTGGTGACCGTGAACGAGGTCGTGTTCTCGTCGCCTTCCGCGAACACGAGAAGGAAACTCCCGGCCGGGGGCGAGAAGCTGCCGGTGGTGACGGTGTTGGCGGTGCCCCACACCGCCGCCGGGGTCGACGAGTCAAGGGCGATCGCCACGCTCCACCCCCCGGCTAGTTCTGGGTCGTACCAACCGTGACCGACCCGATGTCCAGGAACGAGTTCAGGCCGATCGCGGTGAGCTGCGCGGCGGTGATGGTCCCGGTGCGGCTGACGCGCGGGATCTGGTGCGTGATACGGGTCCCGTCGCTGCGGACGACGATCAACCAGGCCCACGGGCAGGCCGGGTCGAGGTCGTAGTCGACACCCTGCAGTGCATTGGTGCCGCCGCCGTTGACCGGCGAATCGAACCGGATCGACAAGACGATGTTCTTCTGCGCACCCGTCGCGTCGTACCACGAGAACTGACACACCCACGGCGACGCGGGCGGCCATGCTCCCTTGGCCATCGCGGCTCTACTCCGCAACCGGCGCGACGGGTTTCGCGGGCGGGGTGTTGGCGGGCGCGAGCCAGGTTCCGGCCGCGGCGAGGACGACAGCGATCGCGCCGTCGACCGCGGTGGGCAGGTGCCAGCCGATGCCGTCGAGTACGGCGGCGACACCGACACCGGTCGCACCGCCGAGGACGGAGCCGGCGAGCTTCCGGACGGGAGCGAACGCGGCGAGCAGCTTGTTCATGAGGCGTCCTCTCTGGACGATCAGGCCGCGGACGCGGACAGGTAGAAGTCGTGGTCGGCGTCGTAGAGGACGGTGACGGTGGTCGCACCGGCCGGGACGGCGATCGGGCCGGGCCGGTTGGACACCCAGTCCCAGTGGTCTGCGGAGTTCTTGGCGGCGTATCCGCCGCCGACGCCGGTTCCGTTCGGGTCCGCGCCGCTGTCGCCGTAGAACAGGATGTCCTTGACGTGGACAGTGTGGCCGAAGCTGTCGTGGATGCGGAGCTTGCTGCAGCCGACGACGCTCATGTCGGCGTGTTCGTTGGTTCCTGCGGGGCAGACGCGACCGAATGCCATCTCGTCCTCCTGGTGTGTAGTGACGGGTGCCGGGTCGATGCCGGGCCAGTAGTCGGCGACGGCGGAAAGGTCGTAGTGGCCGCCGCTGGCGGGGTCGTTGATGTACTGTTTCGCGACCGCTTCGGCGGGGACGGACGGGATGTTGTCGTAGCGGGCAACCCAGTAGTGCGGCTGCGGGACCTGGGCGGCGTCGAACGCGGCCTGCACGGTGGCGAGCGCGGATTCGTTGCAGTAGACGGTCGGGTCGCAGCCGGCGGCGCGGCGCATCGCGACCCAGCCGGGCGCTTGGTCCGGGGTGGCGAGGAACCGTTCGACGTCGAGGACGTGCCCGTCGTTGGTGCGCGCGGACCGTGCGATGCGGACCTTCGTCGCGTTCGGGAACCGCGCCCAGTCCGCGGCCGACCAGGCGCTGCTGAGGTCGCAGTATCCGGCGACGAGCGGCACGGTCGCGGGAATGTCGGCGGCGGTGATGCTGTCGTACATGATCCGGGGCATCTACAACTCCCGTACGGTTCGGAGGATGGTCGCGGCGCTGTCGCGGGCGAACGCGGTCACGTTCACAGGCGGGGCGGGCGAGAGTTCGCGGAGCGCGTCAATGAGGGGCCTGATCTCGATGGCGAAGTCGGCGCCGGGTCCTTCGTCCGGCAGCTCGAATTCGACGAGGACGACGTACGTGGCCACTATTTCGCTCCTGTCAGGAGGTTGCTTTTGCCAGGCGACACGGTGCACGTGTAGCGCGGATTCGACGGGTCGAAGTTCGCGGCGCGCGAGCAGGTTTCGGTGACACCACCCGGGTAGGTGGTCGTCCACCCGGAGGGCGGCTGTCCTGGCTGGCCGTCGTTCCCGGTTGCGCCTTGCGGCCCCGAGGGTCCTGCGGGTCCCGGCGGTCCTGGGGAACCGGACGGTCCGGCCGGTCCGGGCGCACCGTCTTTCCCGGCGCTGCCGTTGAGACCGTTCGTGCCCGCGGCGCCTGCGGTGCCGGGTGTTCCCGGGGTTCCGGTCGCGCCGGTGGACCCGGGCGCGCCGTTCGCTCCCGGTGTCCCGGGAGGCCCGGAGGGTCCCGATGGCCCGGGCGGTCCTTGCCTGCCTTCGGCGCCGGTCGCGCCTTGCGGACCGGACGGACCGGGCGCGGGCGGGGTGACGACGGGTGTGCCGCCGAGCGACCGGACCTGTTGCGCGAGCTGTTGCGCCTGCGAGGCGGTCGCGTTGCCAGTGTCCCGCAGGCCGCCGATTTCGCTGCTCTGCAGGAAAACGAACACACCGAGGATGATCACGCCGAGGATGCCGATGCCGCCGAGGATCGCCATCAGCCGGTGGGCGCGGTCGTCACGTGCCTGTCGGGCCGCTTCCCGGGCGGTTGCTTCCATGTCCGGGTTCGTCACGGGCGGTTCCTCCTCGGCGCTGTTGGTCCAGGTCGATCAGGTTTTGCGCGGCTTCTGTTCCCGGGTTCGGCGGGGCGAGCATTTTCTCCGCCGTCGCTTGTGCGGCGTCGCGGCGTTCCCTCGGCGAGGTTCGGCGCACCACGATCAGCATCCCGACGAATCCGGAGAGGGCTCCGACGAGCGCGGCGATGGCGGTGATCAGGCCGGTGATCGAGGCGAGCACGGCACCCCCGTTTCGGTGTCATCCCTTTCAGGGGGCGCGGTTGGCGACGGTGCGGGCAATGTCGTCCACTGTGGACGCGATGTGGACGAGCGCGGTATGGTCGGCGTCTGCTTTCGCGGCGCGTTGCAGCTCGGCTTGCGCTTGTCCTTTCTGGAGGACCGGCAGTGCCCATGCCTGGAACCAGTTCGAGAAGATCAGGCCGACGATCAGTTTCGCCGTGTCCGACGCGGGGATCACCGCGAGCGGCACGACGAAGCAGGCCGCGAACACGAGGTTGTGGCCGAGCACGGAGGTGAGCGCTCGGTTCAACCAGGTCCAGAAGCGGCGTTCGGCGGCGGCGAATTCGCTGGGGTGCGGCACTTTCGGGTGGGTCACGACGCAGCTCCCTTCGCCTTGGCCAGCATGTTGTGATGGATCGCGTCGACCCGGGCGCGGGCTTCCGCCGCGAGCAGCGGGTTCCTCGTCACTGTCAACTGGTTGTCCTGCTTGGTTTCGCCGCCGGTCGACCAGTTCGTGGAGCCGGTGACGAGGTCGACGCCGTCGACGATGAGGAGCTTCATGTGCATGATCGCGCCGCGTTCGGAGCGTCCGACCGCGACAGTGTTGGCCGGGAACGGGTCCTTGGCGAGCAGCGCTTTCTCGTGCACTCCCCCGGCCTGTGACGAGTCGAGGGTCAGCTGGACGAAGCAGTGTTCGTCGTCGAGTTTCTGGTGCAGCACCTCGGCGAGTTCGTCGTCGTCGAACCCGTAGATCGCGACGACCAGGCTCGTCGTGGCAGATCGAGCCAGGTCGACGAGGACGCTGTGAACGTCGTCCACCGGGCTGTAGAAAGTACGTGCGTCCGACGGGTAGCCGGGCGCGAACCCGCCGCGCTTGTGTTTGTCCAGTACGGACAGGTCGGTGAGCGCCACCGTCTTCCCCTCTCGGTCAGATCCCGTATTTGCCTTGGAAGTCGGTGTCGGCGAGGACTTCGGACAGCGCGAACGGCGGCGGGTTCGCGCCCCAGTACTGCGGGCCGACGATCCATGTCCCGGTTGGGAGCGCGAGGTCGCCTTGCGGTCCGCCGGTGAGGTGCAGGGTCGCGCCGTCGGCGGTGACGGCCCAGCCGGACGAGGCTCCGCCGAGCTGTTGCGCTATTTCGGTTTGGTTGGTTCCGGTCCATTGAATGTGTTGCGTGGAAGGAGGTTTCTGGTTGGACGTCGACAGGGGCACGCCGGTCTCCTATCCGTGGATCCACATGATCTGCATCTGGCTGTTCAGGTACGAGTAGCTGCCGGTGGAGATGGTGCCGCCGGAGTCCTGCCCGGTGCGGAGGTCGACGTAGTCGCCTTGGTTCAGGTACATGAGCTGTGTGCCTTGGACGCCTTGGGCGAGCCATCCGGAGTTGGTGGAGGGCAGCATCCCGTATGCCTGCGGGTTGTAGGGCTGGCCGTTTTTGAAGAACGCGACGACGCGGATCCCGACGCCGGAGGAGCCGTAGGCGACGACGCCGGTGGCGTAGTACCAGCCGGACACGGGTGCGACGTAGCTGGAGTTGGCCGAGTTGAATCCGCCGTAGTTGTCGACCAGGGTCGTGTTCAGGGTGACGACGGTCAGCGTGGAGGAGGAGGCGCGGTTCGGGACACTGGTGGTGACGGACGCGGACGCGAGGAAAATCGGCGGATAGGCGAGGAAGTTGACGGCGTCCCGGACCTGTGCGTTCCACAGTGCACCGGTGACGATGTTCCCCGGTGCCAGGGTCGACGGGTTGGGTATGGCGAGTCCGGACACGCGGATCCCCCTTTCAGTAGCCGATGATCGTGGTGGTGCCGACGTTCGCGTCGATGTCGTGCGAGGTGGGGTCGGTCATCGACGCGGGCAGCACTTCCGACACTTGGGTTCCGGCGGGATGGGCGTTGGCGAGCGGGAACGCGAACGTGATCGTCACCGACGTGTAGCCGATGTACGCGCCTGGTTCGGGGTTTCCGTTGGGGTAATTGACCTGCGTACCGCCAGTGGTGGTGATCTTGTTGACGAGGAGGTCCTCCTGCACGCTCGTTCCGGCACCGACCCGCAGCGTCAACGCGATCGGGGTGATGCTGGTGCTCGCCGCGGTGGACACGGTCCCGATGCTGCAGTCGTCGACCCGCCAGATGTTCGACGACGGCGGCGTCCCCGCCAAGGTCGGGACGAGCACCGCCGATACCGCGCCCGCCGGTGCCGTGAACGTGTTCTGCACCTTCGTCCACTGTCCCGCCGGGACTGATGTGAACGCGTTGGTGGTGGAGATGAACGCGTTGCTGGCGTTGTACCAGGTGACCGACGTCGAATACTGGGTGACAGCGGACGTGAACCACACCCACGCGGACGCCGACACCTGCGCCCCCGCGGTCACCGGCGTGAACTCGGACGCGATGTTGCCTTGGCTGCTCGTCCCGTTCGGGGTGATCTGCGCCGCGTACTGGCCCGTGACGCGTGTCGTGGACGACTGGACGAGGGTGCCGCCGTTCACGCCCCACGGGCTCAGGCCGTTCTCGAACCCGGGGTTCGACAGCTGCGACACGACGCACGACTTCCCGGGGATGTGCGAGGTGAACGGGATCGTCGCCGCGTCCGGCAACGGCGACAGCGTCACCTGGGTGGCGCCCGCGGTGACCGACGCGGTCGTCGCCGCATGCAGGGCGGCGAGGATCCAGAACTGCGACAGGTCCGCCGGAGACATCTCGAGGTCGGCGAACACCTCGTTCTGGGCGTAGTCGATCGTCCACGAGATCCGCTCGACGAACCCGTCCCACGTCATCGTCTGTTCGAGGCTGCGCCGCATCACCCTGGCTTTGGTGCCGCATTCGAGCGTCAGCATCGTCGCCCACGCGGCCGGGTTCGCGGACACGTGGATCCGCAGGGTTTGCATCCGGTAGTCGGGGTTCCCGTACCGGTAGGTGAACCAGTTCGACGCGTCGTTGCATTCGAGCGGGTCGAGCGAGTTGATGGTGCGGGTAAGGGTCCGGGTCCCGTACTGCTGCTGCGAGGTCGGCGCGAACGCCTCGAACACGCTGTTGTTGACGTACTGGGTGATCTGGACGTCGTTCGCGACCCGGGTCATGTCGTAGTCGTACTTCACGTCCTCGTAAGGAATTTCGCCGCCGGACTGGTTCTCTCCGAACACAATGGACGGCGTCTGTGCCCCGTAGCGTGAACTGCGGGACTGGAACGTCAAGGTGCCGTTCGCGGCGACGAAATGGTTCCCGTTCTCCGTGGTCGCGATGTTCTGGAGCGCGGTCTGCGCGTCGGTGCCGGTGGTCGGCGAGTAGGTCCCGGCGGCTTGGCCGCCCGCGGTGATGTCGGTCGCCGGGCCCATCGCCACAGTCGAGGGCGAGGACGGAACCACAGACAGCGCGTTGAACCCGACCCAGCCGAGGACCCGGCTGTACCGGTTCGCCGACGACTCGTTGTTCCACGCCGCCCGCCACGAGGTGAACAGGTTCGACAGGGTCGTCGTGTCGAGGTAGCCGGCGAATTCGGCGACGAACGCGACGTCGCCGGTGAATCCGTTGACCACCTGCTGCGAACCGTTGGTGACCGCTGTGCCGATGCTGTCGCTGTTGCCGGGCAACGTGGTGACGCCTGAGACGGTGGTCGACCCGGTCGGCATTTCGACACCGTCCATCCACGTCGCGACCTGACCGGTGCTGGTGTTGACGCGCACCGTCGCCATGTGCCAGTTCCCGTCGGTGACCTGGTTGGCACCGAACCCGGCGATCCCCGCGAACGACAGGTAGCCGCTGGTGTGGTCGATGTAGAACGCGAGGTCGGACGTGTAGGTGTATCCGGCGTTCTCCCAGTTCCACAGCCACTGGTACCAGGCTTTGATGGCGGGGCAACGAAACGCGATGATCCGCGTGTACCAACCGCTGCCGTCTCCGGTCGGCGGTGTGTACCCGGTTCCGCTGGTCAAGTCGATGTAGGTTCCGGCCATGTACAGATTGCTTCCGGCCGGGTCGCTTGGGTTGTTGAAGGTTGCGACGCTGTTTGCTCCGCCGAGGAATCCGCCGCCGGATACCGTGTCGGCGTTGGCTTTGAACGTCTCGGTGATCGCGTTCCCGAAAGTCAACGACCCGGCCCCGTACCAGCTGTACGCGACCGGCGCGGCCCCGCGGTTGTGGGACAAGTCGTTGACGTGGATCGCCAACTGGCCGACGTCGAACGTGTAGAAGAACCGCAATGGGTACGTCGTGTTCGTCGCGAGCATGTCGGCGTAGAACGGCGGTTTGAGGATCGTTTGCGACAGGTACCCGAAGTGGTCGACGGCGGTGATGTCGACCTTCCGGAAGAGCCCGCTCTGGTCCCAGCGTTGCGGCCACCTCTCGACGAACCCCTTGAACATCGGGTACCAGGTGTTCGGCTTGACGTACGCGGTCGCCGCCGACGCGTACTCCAGTTGCGCGGCGTCGCACTGCAGGGTGCACGCCGCGGCGGGGCTGTTCTGACCGGCGATCCCGAACCAGGCGCCGCCCGCGTTGGCGGGCGGGGTGGCGGTGACGGTGATCCGGGTCCAGGTGCTGGACGCGACCGGCAGGGACGTGGCGGTGCCGAGGGATTGGGAGATGAAGTTGGCGTTGGTGTCGACCCAGGTGATGGCGGCGGCGACCGACAGGGCGGCGGTGCCGGTGGGTGTGCGCACGTACACGCTGAAGGTGTGCGGCTGGCCGGGGACGATGCTGGCGTTCGTCATGAAGATCAGGGCGGCACCGGTGATGGGTGACGCGGGGATCGACGTCTGGAACACCTGTGCGCCTTGGAACGCGGTCGCCGAGGCGGTGACGACCGGGTTGCCGTACGCGCCGTAGACGAAGTTCATGGTGCCGCCGGGCGCGACCGGGGCGGAGAACGCGCCGACCGTCGCCGCTTCGCCGGAGGAGGCTTGGTTGACGAGCAACACGTTCTGCGTCGCCGGGTACTGCATGCGTTTCCGGATCGGCCGGTACGGGACCACGTTCGGCGAGTACGGCGACGCCGTGTTTCCGGGGGTGAGCGCGCCGTCCCGATTGTCGTAGGTGGCGTGGTATTCGCCGGTTTGGACGGTGTCGAGTTCGTACTGTCGTCCGCGTGAGGTGGACGCGGTTTCGATGCGGCGGGTCGCGACGGACACCCAGTAGTCGTCGAAGTTGTTCACTCCGGCGTTGAAGCTGATCGCTTCGTCTTCGTAGGGTGCCGCCACGACTCACCTCACCTCCGGTAGTTCTGGTAGGTCACGGGACGGCGTTGCCCGGCGCGGAGCATCCCGGTTTGGACGACGTCGGCGAGTTGTCGTTCAGTGACGGCGTTGCCTTGGACGATGATCTGGACGAGGGTTCCGCCGCCGCCAACCGGGCCGCCGCCGCTGGCGCGGATCCCGCCGCCGGACGTGCTCAGTTGCGCGCCGAGCTTCGGGTCGATCGCTTGCGTCCCGGCCTGCATCGCGTTCGACACCACGTATTCGCCGCCGTGCACGACCGCGAGCATCGGCTGGCCGGGTGCGCCGGGCACGAAGCCGCCGTCGTCGAACCCGAAGAAGTGCGCGATCCCGCTGAACGCGTTCCCGATGGTTTTTCCGACGCCGCCGAGCGCATCCGACACCCAGCCGATCGCTTTCCCGATCGCGTCGAAGATCGGTTTTATGAAGTCCCACACGTCTTTGATGATGTTCTTCACCCAGGTGAACGCGTTCGAGAACGCGTCCCCGACGCCGTGGACGACGTTGCCGATCCAGTCGGCGACGGGTTTGATGGCGTTGTCGTACAGCCAATGCCAGGCGCTGGAGATCGCGTCGACGACGGGTTTCACGTAGTTGTCGTACATTATTTTCGACGTTTGGCCGACCGTGTCGAACGCTTTCTTGATCCAGTCGGACACGGGTTTGATCACGTTGTCGTAGAGCCAGTGCCACGCCGATGAAATCAGATCGACGACGGGCTTGATGAACGTGTCGTACAGCCATTTCGCTGCCGTGCCGATGGCGTTCAGCACCACGCCGATCGCGTCCCCGACGGGCTTGAACACGTTGTCGTACAGCCAGTGCATCGCGGAACCGATGAAGTCGACGACCGGTTTGATTGCGTTGTCCCACAGCCATTTGAAGATCGCGCCGAGGATCTTGACCGCGACGACGACGGGGATGACGAGAATGTCGGTGATCACCATGGCGACGGCGCGGACCGCGAACGAGATCACGTCGAAAACCGGTTTCAAGATGTTCTGCCACAGCCACGTGAACGCCGCACCGACCGCTTTCGCGGCAGCGACGATCGCGTCGATCACCGGCTTGATCACCGCCGAGTAGACGGCGTGCAACGCGGAACCGACCGCAGACCAGACTTGCTTCCAGTGGGTCGCCAACGCGACGATCCCCGCGATCAAACCCACGACGAGCACGACGATCCAGGTGATCGGGTTCGCGAGCATCGCGCTGTTGACGGCCCACAGCGCGATCGCCATCCCGCCGAGCGCGACCGTGAGCACGCCGATCGCGACCGCGAGGATCTTTGCCAGAGTAGGGTGCTCGGACAGCCAATGCGCCGCCGACGCGAACGCCTCGATCACCGGCTTCATGATCGGCAGGAGCGCGTTGCCGAGGTTGATCGCGAGTGCACCCAGCGAGGCTTTCGTCTCCGACAGCTTCTGGTTGAACGACTCCTGAACCTCTTGCCAGCCCTTGACGTTCCCCTTCGCGTCCGCAGTGGACCCCGAGATCGTTTTGATCGCCCCGGCCGTGTACTCGGCGTTCTCGCCGGTCGTCATGAGCGCAACCTTCAGGCCGGTGGCGTCGCCCATCATCTTCTGCATCTGGCCGCCGTAGGTCGCCATGACCTGCGCGCCGGACATCTGCTGGTTACCGAGCTGGTGATACCCGGCCGCCAGTGTCGCGAACGACTGCGCCTGCTTCGCCGAGATCGGGTCGAGTCCCTTGGCCTCCTTGGTGAACGCGGCCATCGTGATCGATCCGTTGAGGACCTTGTTCGCCAGTTCTTGAACCTGCGGGCTCGACTTTGACGCCGCGTTCCCGAGCTGGATCAGCACCTGGTCGGAACCGGGCGGCATCGCTTTCTTCACCGCGTCCGACAGGTACTGCATCGTCCCGGACAAGCCGCGCTGGCCGAGCTTCGCCGCCACGTCCTGGGAGTCGATCCCGAACGCCGCCATGGCCTTCGACATCACCTGAGTCGGGGCCTGCAGATGCCGGATCGCGTCCGCCATGTTCTGCGTCGCCTGCTCGGCGCTGATCCCGTGCACCGTCATCGACGACAGCACACCGAGCACGTCGTCGAGGCTGATGTGCGCCGCCGACGCCACCGGCAGGATCGAGTTCAGCGACCCGGAAAGCTCGTCAAACGTCATCTTCCCGGCCGACGTCGCGCCGATCAGCTTGCTCATGACGTCCGTCGAATACTTCGTGACGTCCGCCGCCGACTGGGCGTGCGGGTAGTAGTCCCGCATCGCGCTCGACAGCGCGTCAGCGACCCGGGCGCCGTCCGCGCCCTCCGCCTTCGCGCCCTGCTCCGCCGCCTTCAACAACCCGAGTCCGGCCGCGCCGTGATAGCCGGCCGACTCCACCTTGTACATGGCGTCCGACAGGCTGTCCGCGGACACGCCGACCTCGCCGGCCATCGACAGCATCCCCTGCCGGACCTGGTCGATCGCGCCCTTCGACTCCCCCGCGCTCGTCACGAGCTTGTTCGTCGACTGCTCGTACTTCCCCGCCATGTCGAGCGCGACCACACCCACCGCGGCCGTCGCCGCCGCGGCCAAGCCCAGGTTCTTCGCCTGGCCGGTCGACGCCGCTGCCGAGTCCTCCTCGGCCTTCTTGAACGACGCGCCGACAGCGGCGTTGCTCTCCTCGGCTTTTTTCGCCGCCAGCTCCATTTTCGCCGACAGCGCCGCCGTCTGGGCCGCCATCTGCTCGGCAGCGAGCTTGTTCTCCGTCGCCGCGGTCTCCGAAGCGATCCCGACCTTCTCGAGCGCACCGGCCATGCGGGTTGTCGACGCGGTGACCTCTTCGGACGCGGTCGTGGTCTGGGCACCGAATTCCTGGGCCGACGCGCCCGCGGCGACAAACTTGCCTTGCGCGTCGCGGAGTTGGGTGCCCATGGCGGCGGCGGTCGTGTCGACGGTCGCGCCGGCCGCCGCCACCGATTCGGCCATCCGGTCCGTCTCGGCCGACACCGACGCGGTCGCTGCAGCGACCTTCGTCGACATTTCCTCGCTCGCCGCGGACACTTCGGCGAACCCTCTGGTGGCGGCGTCGCCCTTGGTGGAGAGGACGACCATCAGGTCGGCGATGACGGACTCAGCCACCGGCACCTCCCCAGTTCAAAGGTCGAGCAGGTCAGGCGGCGGTGGTCCAGCCGGCCCCGAAGACCGCGGTGTAGATGGTGGGTGCGGCGACGGTGACGCCGAACCTGAACGCAGGCAGCAAGAACGGGTATTTCTCGCCGTTGCGCAGGCCCTCTTCGAGGTATTGGGCGTACTTCGACACGGCGGTCGGTTTCGATCGGCCGCCGCGTTTCCCGGCGTTGGGTCGCCGCGGCGGGTAGACGCCGCCGGCGACGCCGACGGTCGCGGTCCAGCCTCCGGCGGCGGGGACGGGCGCGGTGTGGGTGATGGCGCGGCGCAGGCTGCCGGAGACGATGGCGGGGCCTGCGCCGGGCCGGGCGGGGGTTTTCGTGCCGTACGGGTGCGACCCGGTGGACGCGTTGGTTTTCGCCTGGTTTTCGATGGCGATCGCCAACGGTTCGAGGACACGGCGGCCGCGGGCTTCGGCTTGCGCGGACATGCGGAGGAACACCTGGGCGAGGACGCCAGGTTCGAGCTCACCCGCCATGCTGGGCCTCCGCTTGTCGTCGTTCTTGTTCGTCGAATTCGAGCTGGATGAAGTCGAACGCGAACCGGCGCACGTAGGGCGGCGTCTTCTGGTAGTCGTCCCAGGACCAGTGCATCTCGCGCATCAGGAGCCACGCGACGAATTCCTGGGGTGCGGCCCCGCTGCCCCACGTCCCGTCCACGATGGACATCACCGGCAGGTAGACGTCCTCGTAGTACGGGTCCCCCGGTTCTATTTTGGGGACGGCATGTTGTCCGAGAACGTCTTCTGGATCTGCATCATGATCCCGAGCGGCACCTTGGCGAGCTGTTCAGGCGTCACCGGCAGGGTGAGCGGCGGCGGCTCTTCAGAGTCGAAGTCGGTGGCGTCGTACACCTTCCAGTCCTTGATGACGCGGCACAGGATCTCGTCGTTCGCGATCTTCGCGGCGTCCTGGTCGACGGGTTTCCCGTTGGCGTCGACTTCGAGCCGATGCGTCGGTTCGATCATGCTCTGGGGCACGACCTTCGGGTTCAGCATGCGGACGAAACAGCCTTCGCCGAACTCGGAGAGGTCGATGTCGATGAAGCGGTTCAGGTAGCCCGGCACGGGGCTCACCCCTTTCTCAATACGCGGTGCTCTGAAAGTTGAGGAGGGTCGCAGCGAGCGCGCCCGTGTCGGTGGCGTTGTTGATCCCGGCGAGGTCGAACGCGGCCTGGATGTAGGTGCCGCCGAGGTCGACGGATCCCTTGGTGTAGCCGGACTGCGACGTGGTGATCGTCAGGGACTGGCCGCCCGCCGCGATCGGCTGCGTCACGGTCGCCGTCGTCGGGGACTGGGTCGCGTTCAGGTACAGGTTGAGGTCGGTCTGGTTCTCGTAGATCGCCTTGTACGAGCCGGACACGTCGATCGCGCCCGGGAACACCTCGCGCGGCCCCTGCTGCGCCATCGAGGCGTGGATGGGTTCGGTGGCGCGTTTGAGGTTGTAGTCCAGCGACAGGCCGCGCGTGCTGCTGCCGCCCGCGTTGGTCATGCCCCACTGCCAGCCGAGCATCGGCGCGACCTTCGACGCACCGTACGTCCACGAGGACTGGGTCGCGCCCGGCCAGCCGATGAGTTTCGTGCCGAGCGTGACCGCGCCCTTCGGGTCGATCTTGATCTGGACGTCGGAGGCGACACAACCCGGGTAGCCACGGGTCTCCACACCGTCGTTGACGGTGATGCTGTACGTCGGCCACACCGTGGAGAACGTCCGGTTCTGCTTGAACGAGTGCGTCGTCTGCGCGACAACGGTGACGCCGGACGCGTGCGCCAGCGTCAACCCGGTGCCGGTCCCGCCGGTGACGGTCAGCGTGTATGGGCCGGTGCCGGACACGGCGGTGACTTTCGCGTATTCGAGGTTCGCGGCGGTGTCGACCTGGACGTAGGTGTTCGCGGCGATCGACGCCGCGGTCGAGATCGTGGTCGCGCCGACGATGCTGGACGCGGACATCGTGGTCGACACGCCCGGGGTCACCGTGTCCGGGCCGATCATGGCGCGGAGGAAGTGCCCGGCGATGTCCGGGTACGCCCACGTTTCGATGTCCCACGACGAGTGCCAGACACCCTGGTAGATGCCCTGCAGGACGGTGTCGTTGCCGCGGACGGACTCGTCTTTGATCTGGGCGATGTCGTCCACGAAGGACGCTTTCGTGAACGGGATCGACACGCTGGGGGTGACGTAGGTGCCTTGGGTGGTTTCCTTCGCGATCCCGAGGGTTGCGAGGCGGGAGAGGAACGTCATGCGGGGTCGCCTCCATCAGCGGTCGCGGCGGGCTTGCTGGTTTTCGCGGCCGGTTTCGCCGCGGGCTTCGGGTCCGGCTCGGGTTCGGGGTCCGGGCCGGGCGGGATCGCGGCGCAGCCGGCGATCGGGTCGGGGTAGTCGATCTCTTCGTCGGGGGCGAGGTCGAACGGGTCGCGGTGGGAGCCGTCGGGCGGCTGCACCGTCAGCGCGTATCCGGTGATGTTCCGTTGCAGCACAACAGGCTCCTAGGCGTTGTAGTTGGGGTCGTCGGCGGTGTAGGTGATCTCGGCGGCCAAGAAGTTGCCGGACGCGAGGGTTTGCACCGGGTCGTGGTAGGTGATCTCGATCGCGGACGGGTCTTCGGCGACGGACAGGAACCGGCCGCCGTGGGTTTTGTCCATGAGCGGGCCGACGATCCGTTGCACGAGAAGGTCGAGTGCCGTGTCGAAGTCGCCTTGGGATTGTTCGGCCGCGCCGGTCGGGCTGACCATCGGCCACCAGCAGATCAACCGGAACACGTACTTGCTGATCTTCTGGACGTTCGCGAACCGCTCGTTCTTGATCGAGTGGCGCATCACGAACACGGACTTCCCCATCCGGTCCGGGGTCCTCGGCCAGTACGCCTGGACGACCTGCCAGGGGCCGCCGTTCGCCTGCAGGAGCGCGGGGAGCCCGTCGGCGGGGTTGTAGTCGGCCAGCCAGGCGGCCTCACGCGCGGGTGCGTCAGCGGTCGACACCGGTCACCTCCGCTTTCTCCGCGTGGTGTGCCGGGTGTGGGCTTTCGCTTTGAGCGCGCGGGAGATCTTCTCCCGCGCGGCGTTCGACATCGCGTGTCCGCGATGCGGGTGCGGCCTGCCTTTGAGCCGCGCGGACACGGCGGCCGCGATCTTTCGCCGGGCCTCTGCGGAGAGGGTGTGGCCGCGGTGCGGGTGGTGTTTCCCGGCGAGGGTGTGCGAGATCTTCGCTCGGGTGGCGGCGGTCTGGTGGCGGGGTCCGGTGTGCTTGGCGGGCTTGTGGCCGGTGGCGTGGACTGCGGGCCGGTGCCGCGCGGTGGAGACCTTCCGGCCGCCGGTGACTTTCGTATGCGACAGGCGTGTCCGGCTGGCGTGCGCCTTGGTTTTCCGTGCGGCGGAGGTTTTCTTCGCCCGGTGCGTGATGACGTGTCCGGGGTGGACGGACCGGATGCGCCGGACTTTGTGTTCGCGCGGCAGCAGGTCGTGCCGCTTGTTCTTGCGGACGCCGCCGGTGACGGGCCGGTGGAATCGGGTGAGGAACCCGTGGTGGTGCACCGCGCGCCGGGTCACCATCGGGTGGTGGCGGGCCCGGCCGTAGTGGGTGCGGAACCGCGACCTGGCCATCGTCTACTGCCTCACGAACGGTGCGAGGCAGTCGAGAGCGTCCGTCCGGAGCAGATCCGGGTCATGCCCGCCTTGCTGCGTCGGGTCCAGCTCCCTGACCGCGATCGACGCGGCCATGTATTTGCAGGCCCGCACCAGCGACGCGGGGAACGTCGCATAGCCGGCGGTGTAGCTGCACACGATCGTCGTGCCGGGCGGCACGAACGTCCCTAGCTGGAAACGCACGTGCCCGGTGTCGGGCTCGAACTGGATCTGCGAGGTGTCGACGTTCTGGGTGCCGGAGAAGCTGCGCCGCAACGTGATTGAGTTGATCGTCGCCGACCACAGTTCCGGGTAGCGGGCCGGGAACTGCCGCACCCAGAAGTGCCGGGTCAACAGAGTCGACCCCAGCGACATGGCACGCGAAAACCCGAGCTGACTCGTCGGGTCCAACGGCACGTACGCGTCCAGCGCGTCCTCGACGTCGAGCGCGTCCGCGCGCTGTGTCTCGGTCACCGTCGCCGTCACGAATCGCCGGTCGCACGCGTCCTCGCACATGCGGGTCGCCTCGTACAGGAGATCGTTCTGTGCCGTTGACGAGTCGTTGTAGGCCTGCATGAGGTTCGCGAACGGGCCCTCGCTCAACTGCGCCCACGAGCACAGCGTCGTGGGCTGGTCCGCTGGCATCGGGTCACGCCTCGGTCAGCGAGGGGCCGTCGTTGAAGTGGTCCACGATCGCCTTGCGGGTCGCGTTGGCGACGACCTCTTCGGGCAGGCCCTGGGCGAGCGCGTACGCGTTCCACTCCTCGGCGGACGCGGCCTTGTTCGGCTGCTTCACGTCCTCTTCGGACGATCCGACGTCGTCGCTGTCCTGGTCGCTGTCCTGGCCGGATTCGTCGGCCGGTTCGGCGTCGAGGACATGCTCGTAGTCGCCGGGCGCGATCGCGAGCAGTTCGGCACCGAGTTCGTACGGGACCTCGACGACGTCGCCGTCTTCGGCCCATTCGTGGCCGCCGACCGTGCAACCGCCGGTGTGCTTGCGCAGCAACATGAACCCCTCCGGGGGTGTGGGGCTCGCGGACGCCCGGGGTGCGTGCCCACCGCCGGGCGCCCGCGAGGTCGGGGATCAGATGGACGAGATCAGCCCGTGGGCGCGGCCGACGTACTTCGGGGCGCGGACCGCGAGCGTGGTGTCGGTGACGAGCGCGAACGGCAACGTGTCCGGGCTGGTGACGGTCGGCGCGAGCGGGATCGTCTGGCAGTCCCGCGTGTACGGGCGCACCATGAAGTCCGCGGTGCGCGGCACCAGGTAGATGTCCTCGACGATGCTGTTGCTGCCGCCGGGGATCCGCGCGAACATGCTGCCGGTGACGCCGCCGAGCCCGACGCCCTGGTAGGCGGCCGGGCCCGTGTTCGGCGCGCTGTTGGTGAGCAGGTTCGTACCGGTGTCGACGATCGTGGTGACCGGCGTACCGGTGGTGTCGAACGCGTCCACGCAGCCGATGAACTGCGCGGTCCCGGCACCGGCGGCGGACCGGTACACCTTGTACATGATCGGAGAGAGGCCGTCGGGGAAGTTCGTCGGCGTCGCGAACGCCAGCGACACCGTCGAGGTCGAGCCGGTCGTGGTCTGGGTGACCTCGACCGACGCGCCGGTCTCCCCGAACCGGGCCACGACCGCGGACACCGAGTACCGGTAGGTCGCGGCGGCGAGGGTGCCGCCGGTGGTCGCGGTCGACGGGGTCACGGTGCCCATCTGCGTGGTCCGCGGCGACAGGAAGCTCGACTTGACGATCGGGACGTCGCGGTAGGACGGGACGTTGAGACCGGCGGCGATCTCCACCGTCGGGGCCATGAACCTTTGCTGGTTGGTCAGCACCTGGCCGACCGCGGACTGCATGCGCGGGGACATGACGAACATCCAGTCGGAGCCGATCGGCATACCGGCGTTGGTTTCGACGAGGTCGATGATCTCGTCGAGGTACTTGAGCGCGAACGTGGTGCCGACACCGGACGGGGCGAACTCCAGGGCGTTGACGAAGTTGTTGCTGCCGGTGCCGCCGGAGAAGTTCGCGACCAGGTAGTCGAGGCCGGAGCAAATCGGGTAGACCCCGTTGGCGGTGGCGCCGTCGTTGCCCCACACGAAGCTGTTCTCGACGGACCACAGCATCGACTGGACGGTGCCGTCGATTTCCAGCTGGCGCAGGTCGCCGACCAGGTCGCGGGTCACGGTCTGCGCGAACCCGGTGACCGAACCGACTGCCTGGAACAGGCGGATGTTGAACACGGCCTGTTCGTAGGTCGAGTTGCCGATCGGCCGGGCGCCGCCGTCGACCACGCCGCCCGCATCGGGCCGGTTGGTGCGACGGTTGAAGAAGTACTGGGTGGAGCCCCACTGCTTGCTCGGGATGGCGCGGAGCAGCGGCGCGTAGCGGCGCTGGTATTCGAGCAGGAGCGGGTCGATCTGCTTCTGGATGAGGGGCGTGACCGACGCTGCCGCGGTCAAGGCCTCCTGGAGTTCGGTAGGCACAGCTTTGTCTCCTCACGACAAAGCCCCGGCACCGTGGAACGGTCCGGGGCTTGAAAGAACGGGGTGGTTGGCCTCAGTCGGCCGTGGGCGCGGCGGGCGGGACGGGTGCGGCGGGGGTGCCGCCGGGCAGGAACTGGTCCCACACCTGGGTACGCTGTTCCCACAGCTGCTCGCCGGTCTGCGGGGTCTCCGGAGCGCTGGTCTCGCGGGCGAGGCCCTTGCGGCGCGGGAGCCCGTATTCGGCCAGCAGGTTGGGGATGTGCTCGCGGACGGCTGCCTGGACGGCCTTCTGCATCTCGGTCACGTCCGCCTTCGTGGTGGTCTCGGCGGTGGTCGCGGCCGGGGTGGTCTCAGCGTTCTCCTGGGCAGGCGCGGGCGGAGCGGTCGTTTCGGTTGCGGTGGCCGCGGGCGCGGCAGCCGGAGTTTCGGATGCGGCCGGGGTGGCCGACGGGGGCGGGGTGAGGGCTTCTTTGAGCGCGCCGGCCAGGGCGGCGATGTCGCCGTCGGTCAGGTTGCGCGCGGGGACGGTTTCGGTGGTGGCCGCCGGGGCGACAGCCTGGGTTCCGTCGCTCACGACGGCCTCCTCTGTGGTCTGCCCGGCCTCGGTCGGCGCGGGGGTCTGGGTCGTCTCGCTGGCGGTGGCCTTCTTGCGGGCGAGGAACGCGGCCATGTCCTTCGGGGTCGCAGTGACGGGCGGGAGCGCGGACTCCATGTTGTCGTCCTTGCCTTCGCCCATGTCGCCGTCGCTGTCGGCCTTCGGCGCGCCGGCGACGTCGATGTCGGCGTCCATGTCCGGGTCCAGGGCCTTGAGCGCGTCGCACGCGGCCTGCATCGCCGCGGCGGCGATCACCTCGAGCTCGGCGGGGTCGATCCCGTCCCACGCGGAGATGTTGACGTGGATGGGCCCGTTGTTGGCGGAGATGCTGAACCCGGCGCCTCGGTCGTCGTCGCAGCAGATGCATTCGCCGATCGCGGTTTCGCCGAGCAGCTTCGCCGGGTGCACAGTGGATTCCTTGGACACGGTGACTCCGAACTTCTTGAGCGCACCCTTGATGCGCGAGCGGACGGCCTTGAGCTGGGTCGCGTTGTACAGCGCGGCGTTCTTCGCCTGGTTGATGTAGGACCAGGCCGCTTTCGCGTGGTCCTTGGTGTCGAGCGGGTACCGCTTGACCTTGTCCTTCTGATAGCCGGGATCGGCGTACTTGACGTCGCCGTACGGGGCCTTGTCGGCTTCGTCCACGAAGGACACCTCGGCGTCCACGGACTCGGTGACGATGTGCCGCCCGCCCGCGACGGACTCCCCCGCCTTCCCGGCCTTGGCCGGGGTGACAGTGTCGATGCGCGCGCCGTCGACCCCGGGAAACGCGGTGAAGTCGACGGCGTCGATTTCGAGGTCGTCGGCGGTCTCGACGGGCTGCCCGTCCTTGCGCGCGGTGCGCGGGCGGCCGAGCCACCAGCCGTAGATGGAGACGTTCCGCAGTGACCGGGCGTCGTCCCCGGCTGCGGCGAGCGTGTCCCGCGCGGCAGCCGATCCGTTGAGGACGGCCTCGTACTTCGCGCTGCCGTCGTCAGCGAGCTTGACGCCCGTGAGGTGCCCGACGATGCGGCCGGTGTCGTCTCCGGCGTCGTGGTGGGTGCGCATCACGATCGGACGCCCGTCCGGGTCCGAGATCCGGGCCTGCATGCGGCTGACGGCTTTCTCGATCAGCTCCGGCGTGTACAACCTGCCGTTCTTCGACACGCCCGGCGCCAGCATGGTGCCGGTGAGGGTGGCGATCATCAGACAGCCTCCAGAAACGGCGAAAGAGTCAACGGCGAGATCGGGTTCGTGGCGGTCAACGTGCACCGGCACAACGGATGCAACGGCGGCCGCGGCGGGTCGTTGTTCAGGTCGTACGGGCCGCCGCCCTCGGCGCGGTCGCACACCGGGCACACTCGCGAATCCCCCGCCGTAATGAAGTCGACCTGCTGCACGCCCTCGCGGCCCCACAGGTTCATCGCGCCGGTCGTGAGGGACTGGTGCACGGCGAGGTCGACGACGGTGGAGACGGCGCGGACGTCTTCGCTGCCGGTGCCGAGGATGTCGTGTGCGGCGTCGACCATGTCGTCGTAGTCGGCGTCGGCCTTGACGAGCGACGCGAGCCGGCGGCCGAGGTCTCCGGCGTTGCCTTGCACGATCTGCCGGAGCCAGGCGTCAGCATCGGCCCACGTGGTGTCGAGTTGGGACAGTGCCGAGTGGATGTGGTCGTAGGCGGTGTCGAAGTTGAAGCCGGGCAGGTTGAGGGTGTCGGCGGCGATGGCGAGGGCTCCGACTTGGCCTTCGGTTTGGGCGGCGATGATGCCGTCGCGGAGTTCTTGCCGGATCTGCTGCCAGCCGTCGGCTTCGGGGAGGGCGTGGAGGAGGACGCGGGCGGCGTCGGTGGCGCGGGCGATGTTCGGGTCGTCCGTGTACGCCTCTGTCAGGCCTTCTCCGGCACGGTACCAGCGGACGAGCGGGCCGACGTCGAGCTGCCGCACCAACGCTCGCCACGATGCGAGCACGGTGGCGAGGAGGTCGTCGTGCAGCGCGGTCCGCCGCTCGTACACCTTCGCCCACGTGCCTTCGAGATGCCCGAGCCGGAGCGTGGTTTCGAGGACGGCAGGGTCGTCGGCATGTTCGCAGGCGTGCTCGACGGCGGCCAGGCATCCGGCTTTGACGCGGTCGGTCATGGGGCCGCCGGAGATCGCCCAGCCTTGCGCGAACATCGTTCTCGCGTACGGTGCGATCGGGTGCACGGTCACCCCCAAGTGTCTACCGCTAGACACATTCTTGGAGGCCGTCTACCATTAGACACATGACGAACCTCGAACCCCGCATCGTCCACATCGACGACGAGCAGCTAGTCGACTGGGTCAGCGACCCCGTATTCGACTTCAAAACCGAGGTCGACGCGCTACGGATGCTGCAAGCCCTCTCAGAAAACCTCCGCAGCGCCCGCGAACAGGTCAAGCACTCCATGCGCTACCTGAGTGCCGCGGTGAAGGCTGCCGGACAGTTTGAAGAGGACGGCGAGCGGATCAGGCCGCAGGCGATCATCCGCGAGTCTGGCCTCGCCCGGCAGACCGTCTACGACCTGCTCAACGAAAAGAACTAGGCGACGATCGCGAACGCGAACAGGGCGGCGATGATGCCGCACACGATCGCGCCGACCGCACCAGCCCAACGCGGGCCGCTCGACGGCGCGGGGAGCGCGGCGACACCGAGGCAGGCGACGGCGATCGCGATGAGACCCACAGCGGTACCCATGATCAACCCCTATCCGATCTGCTTCGAGATGAGCGGCCACACGTCGACCGCGCGCGTCGGATGCCCGGGGTTCACTGGTCCACCGGCTCGTAGTTTTGCTCGAAGATGTCTGGCTGGCACGGGTAGAACTCACCTGTGACGTCTCGGATGATCCAGTCGCCGGGGTCGGCGCGCACGGTGCCTTCGAGGGTGTAGATCAGGATGTGCGCCTCAGGCCCGTACTGCTCCTCCCGGTGGCCGTGCTGCTGCTCGCCGAGGAAGCGGCACACCTCATCGAAGTTGTTCGGCTCGCCGGTGAACTGGATCGCCTGGATCTCGACGGGCTTCTTGCGGAACGTCTTGGCTTCGGACATCACGGACCCACCTTCGGCAGTTCGTTCAGGGCTTGGCGGCGCCGGACCCGGTAGGCGCGTTCCCACGACTCGTTCAGCTTCCGGACGTCGCGCCCGTACACGGATTCCTTCGGCGGGGTGCCTTGGGTGGCGTCGTTCTTGCCGCCGGGCCGGTCGTCGGGCGACAGGTTCGGGTCGGTGCCGTCGTCGCCGGGCGCGGCCGGCGGGGCGATCATCTGCGGGGGCGCGGGTTTCTCCGCCTTCTGGAACTCGGTGGGTTCCTCCGGGTCGGCTTCCGGGTCGAGTTCCAGGTTCGAGCCCTTGGTTTTCGCGGCGATCATCGCCTTGGACATGGCGGCCATGTCGTTCCACAGCACAATGTTCTGCCGGTCCACGAGCACCGCGACGTCGCCGCCGTCGACCGGCGGGTTCCCGATCTCGTCCGCGTACTGGTTGCGGGTCATCGACCCGTTGCGCAACCGCATGTCCCGGATCTCCTCGACCACCTTCGAGTCCCGGTAGTCGATCTCGCCGAACTCCCACGCCCAGTCCATGATTTGGAAGCCGAGCATCACGATGTGGTAGTTCAGCTTCTCCAGGACCAGCGCCTTGACCGGGATGATCGTGTCGACGCGGAACGTTTTGTCCTGCGCCTCACCCGTGCCGCCGCCCAAGTTCCCGGACTCGATGATCCCGAGCTTCGCCGGCGGGACACCGAACGTCGCGATGATCTCGTCCCGCAGCTGCTTCGACGCGGCGAGGTAGTCCATGACCTTGCGCGGGTCGAGGATGTTGACCTCGCCCTTGCGGGTCGTGATCACCGGCGTTCCCACGGCTTTCGGGCCGAGGTTGTTCACCCGGTACTGCTCGCGCCACTGCTGAACCTCGGTGTCCTGCGCCGAACCAAGATCGACATGGACGCGCGGCGGGTCCCCCTGCCGGAAGTTCTCCTTGATCGTCGCCTCGGTGAACAGCCAGGCGGTAACCGGAAGAAGAGCTTTCTGTGCCGGGGAAACCCCGTAGATCCCGCCGCGCGGCGCATCCAGGCTGATGTGGATGACCTCGTCCGGCTCGAACTCGACCTTCCGGATCCCGTCCAACTGCTGCACATACCCGGTGACCTCGCCGTGCTGGTCGCAGATCACGCTCATCGTCGTCGCGTCCAGCGTGTACAGCGCGACCGGCTCGCCGGCGATCCGCACGACCTCGATGTAGGCATCCCCGAACAGCTTCAAGTCGATGATCGTCTGCCGGAGCAGCTGCACCATGTCCTCGCGCGGGTTCACCCACCGCATCAGCCGGCGCAGCCGCTGCACCGGCGGCGGCTCCGCCGGGACCTTCTTCCCGGCCTCCTCCGTCTGGTACACGATCTGCAGGCCGCCCGCGGTCACGGTGCGCGCGATCAGGTCGACCGGTGCGGACACCCACGGGCACGTCAGGTACGCCTGGTGGAGCTGGGTGAGGATCTGCAGCCGTTCCTGCGACTCCGAAACGGCCTGCTGGCTGTTCGTCGCGGAGAGCGCGGCGGCACCGTATTCGTAGCCGCGGCGCGGGGCGGCGTTCGCGCCCTCCATGCCCGCCGCGGGCGTGGCTTCGGTGACGGGGCGGCCGGTGAACCAGGATCGGATGCGGCTCACTGCGCCCACGGGTCACCCCCTGTCAGGATCGGGAATCCGCCGATGGTGGCGACCTGCAGCGTGGACGATTCGGGGTTGGGGTTGACGGCGTTCGGGTCCAGGGTGGCCGGTGCGGCGTCGCCGGACGGGAAGTGGAATTGCGGCGCGGTGCCGATCGCCATCACGAGGTAACGTCCGGCGTCGTACCAGTGGTCAGGTGCCTTGGTGTCAACGTCCTCGGGCCGTTTCGGGTCGCGCGGCAGGTTTCCCATCGTGCGCACGAACTCCGGGCACGCGCCGGCGAGGATGTGCAGCATCGGGCAAGTTGCCCAACCCTCAGCACGGTGGACCGGGCACGCCGGGCCTTCCGCGAGGTAACTGTGAATACGGGACTTGCCGCCCAGACGGTCATTGTCCGCGGGCTCAAGCGCGAGCCCTTCGAGCGCCATCTGTTCAGCGGGCGGCAATGCCGAACCGGACTTGCCCCACATCGCCGGGTCCGCCGCGATCACGGACATCCGGACACCCGTGTTGGCTTCGAGGATGCGGCGTGCCTGCTCGACTTCGACGGTTTGCACCATCGTCAACTCGCGGTAGAACCACAGCCGACCGTCCCCGTCGCGCGCCGCGGCAAGATAGACGGACGGTGCCGCCCAGCCGTAGTCCATGCCGCCGTAACGCGCCCACGACCCGGGTAGCTCGAATGCGGGCACCACGATCCGGTCCGGTTTCCAGTCCGGGAACGCGGCGTCCGGCATCGCGGACCAGTCGCCGTCCCGGATCCGGGCACGCAACTCTGGATCTGCAATCCCGGCGAGAGTCTTACTGTAATCGCCGACGTACGGGTTGTCGGTCGCCTTCGCTGGGATGAAGATCCGTTCCCGGCCCGCGTCGTCGACGATCGTTTTCGCGCCGTAGTCGGTGGCGTCCACGTAGGCGGCCTTGACGACACCGTGCCCGACGTGTCCCGGGTTCGACGCGGACCGGACGCCGAGGCACGGGACGCCGTCCACGCCGGACCGGACGCGGGTGTACAGGAAGTCGACGACCGCCGGGTCGATCGTGGTCCGCTCATCCAAGATCAACAGGTTGATTTCCGCCGACGACAGCGCCGCAGCTTCCTGCATGTTCTTGGCGTGCGCGAACGTCAGCACGCTGCCCTCGGGGAACCGCAGCTCGTACTTCGAGCCGTCCCAGCGGGCGCCGAGCTGCTTCGCGTAGCCGTAGCGGGCCAGCGTCCTCAGGACCGATTGGTTCAGCTCCGGGAACGAGCGCCGGAACCAGAATGCCTGCAGCCCCGGATAGCGGATGCAGGTGCGGATCGCATAGGCGAGCAGTGACCACGACTTCCCGCCGCCGCCAGCCCCGCCGTACAGGACGTCGACGTTCGCGTCGGGGACTGCGAAGAACCGTTCCTGCGGGCACTGGCCGCACGGCTCCGGCAGCTCGTCCTCGGGGACACCGTCGTTGCGGGCCAGCACACGAGGCTTGCACACCGGCTCGAACCCCAACTCCGCGAACACGTCCGGCGGCAGGGGGAACGCCTCGTCAATGACCCGGAGCCAGAAGTCATCCTTGCCCGGAGACAAGGGAGAGGTGCCGCCGGATGACATTCGGCACCGCCTTCCGCTGCTCCGGCGTAAGGTTCAAGTCCAGGTCGCCGAACACCGCCTTGAGCAACAGTGCGGCCTGCTCGCCCTGCTTCTCAGCCAGTCGGACTTGACGCTCGGCGAGACCGGCGGCGATGCCCTTGACGCAGTAGTTCGCGCACCGGTCGCGCTCGCGGGCTTCCTCGGCGTAGAGGCCGCGGGTGTACTCGCCGACCTTGACTTCGTTGCCGTCGCGGTCGAGGACGAGGGTGTCGCCGACCATCGCCTTGGTAAGTCCGCCGCTCTGTTCGATCAGGTCTTCCAGCTCCATCGCGAGCATCTCGACGCGGGCCTTCGATTGCTTGATCAGCATGAGCAGTGTCTCGCCCGGGTCGACGTTGACGTCCTCAAGGCCCATCCGCTGGATCTCCGCGCGCACCGCGGCTTTCGCCTTGACTTGAGGCGCGTTCGCGCCGTGGCTCGGGCACACGGTCGCGCCGTCGATGGCGTGCTTGCCGCACGGCCGGGTGATGACCTTGCCGTTCTCGTCGCGAAGCATCTGCCCGTCGTCGCCCTTGAGCGAGACGCTGCCGGTGCACATCGGGTTGGGGGGTTTCCGGGGCGGCACGGTTCACCTCCGGATGCGGCGGCGCGCGGCGGCCTTGAGGACTTTGAGATGTGCGGCGTGCCGGTAGAATTCGCGACGGTTGCCGTAGTCGAGTGCCGCGTCGACCATTCGGCGGGCGATGCGGATCGCGCCGGTGTCCGGTTCGGCGATCTGTTCCGGGGTGGCGACAGGCGCGGACACGGCTACCGCCAGATCCCGAACACGAGGTGCCCGATCAACCACAGCAGCAGCACGGCGAGGATCACGCCGAGGAGGTAGTGGAGCGCGGTCCAGTGCATGAAGTCCTGGCCGGGCAGCTGCTGTTCGAGCCGCCAGAAGTTCTCGGACAGCGTGTTCTCGGGGTGGTGGGTCGCGAGGGCCCAGAACTCGGGGACCGCGAACGCGACGAACATCGCGAAGAACCAGCCCGTCCAATACCAAGACCAGCCGTTCAAGATCGACTCCTCATCACGCCTCGGCGAAACGCGTCGTTGATCTGCGCATCGGTCAGGTTCGCGGTGTTCTCGACGACGCACGTCACCTTCGGGCCGTTGTTGACGCACCCGCAGATCCCCGAGCGACGGCAGGCCGCGCAACCCGGCTTCCACTCGATACTGGTCAGCTCGACGGGGTCGGGGATGGTGTGGTCCCGGTGGTACACCGGTTCCATCTCGCTCGCACCGTCCGGGGCAAGGTCCGTCTTCAGGGAGAACACGACCGTGTCGGTCTCCGGGTTGTAACTGGCGTTGGAGACCTTGAACGCCCCCTCCGGGAGCTTGAACATGGCCTGGAGCAGTCGCGCGGATACGCGCATATCGACAGTGCTCAAGATCGTCTCCTCATGCTCCGAGTCGTCCGTGGAGGAAGTGCAGCCACAGGTAGCCGAGGAACCCGGCGAACAGTGGGGCGAGCAGGTAGCGGCGGACGCGGCGGGGCTTCAACCCGAGCCAGCGCCGCATCGTCGCGGTCAGGGTGCCGGACGGTTTCCCGGGTTGACGGGCTTTGAGCGCCCGCGCCTCCAAGATCGAGAACGCGGTGAGGGTGCCGGCCAGCCAGCATGACCAGGGCACGGTGCCGTCCATCGCGCCTCCCCCGGGTGCCACCCGCGTCCTGCCCGTGAACGGGCCTGGGCCGGTGGCTCTGCCGGGCTCCGTCCGGCAGCCCCGGGTACGGAAAACGCCCGGCAGCGGTACCTGCCGGGCGTCCAGGAGCGGGAACCAGAGTCGAACTGGAGACTTGGCCGGGTATTCTCCCGGTACCGGATTCCACTCCGTCGGTTGACGGCGACCGGCTTCCCCGTCCACCGGGGCCATCCCGCTTCGCGCTGGAGACAATGCTCCAACGTGATCAGATTAGCGTTCGCTGCTGGTCACGGCAATGAGGGGCCTGTTTGCGGCGTGGCGCGACCTCCTCCAAGATTCTTTGTCCGCACTATTGACAGGGTTTTCCGGCAGGCGTAACTTTGCACCTACCAGAGACAAGGTTCCAAGGCCCCGGAGGACATCATGAGCAAGAACTTCGACCTCACCGAGATCATCGTCACCACCGGCACCCTTCTCCTCGCGCTCGCCATCGTCGCCGCCGGGATCGTCTTCGCCCTGCAGGGCTGAGCCGGACCGGTCGGCCGCCGCGAGCCCGGATTCCCGTCAAGGGACCGGGCTTTTCTTTGTCCATAGTATTGACAACGTTCCCCGGGGAGGGTAACTTTGCCTATATCGAAGACAAACACTCCACCGGGAGCCCGAGATGACCGCCAACCTCACCGCCGAAGCCGCCAAGCTCCTCCAGCACGGCACCGCCAAAGGCCTCGACACCGACGAGATCATCGAGGTCGTCCGCACCATCAGCGGCCTCAACGGCGAAGACGCCGACGTCAACCCCGGCCCCGCCCGCTCCTTCGCGAACATCGCCGGCGCGACCCTCTCCGCCGGAACCGACCCCCGCCAGCTGATCGCCGCCATCGAGGAGACCGCCAAGTGATCGAATACCTGTCCACTTCGGACATCGCCGAGTGGTTCGGCGTGAAGGCCGCGACTGTGACGCAGTGGCGGGGCCGGTATACGGATTTCCCGGAGCCGGATGCGATGACGGGGTCTGTGGCGGGCTGGCTGCCTGAGCGGCGGGCGGAGATCGAGGCATGGGAGGCGTCGCGTGCGGGGCAGGGCGTAGGCGGGGGTCGCCCGCCGAAGTCGTGACGCGGCAATGGTTCCCGGACTCAAAGATTCTTTGTCTAATACGTTGACAAGGTTTCCGGGGAGGAGTAACTTTGTACATATCAAAGACAGAGTTACTTCCCCGGAGGACACCATGACCGACCAGACCGCCACCGAGATCACCGTCACCGACCGGGCCGTCGAGGACATGCGCGACACCCTTCTCGAAATGGGCTTCGTCGGAGCCGCCCGCGCCCCCCGCGAAAACATCATCCGCAAGATCGACAAGAAGTTCGGCCTGGAGCACTGGCTCCGCTACTACGGCCACGCGGCCTGAGGGACAGGCCCCCGGCTCCGGCCGGGGGCCAACAGCCCCCCGCCTACGCAACTAGGAGGCCAAACATGCTGAAGCTTGACCCGAAAACTCGCCAGAAGATCCAGGAAGAGATCGAGCAATGGGCTGAGGACGTCCTGTTCGGACAGCCCACGCAGATGGACAAGTGCGGTGTCGCCCAGGCAATCCGGATGCTGAAGCACGACCGCGAGAACCGCTAACCACCCGCCTGTCCTCCGCGCGCTCTCGCTGAGTGATCTTGGCCCCTGCCCGGCTGGGTGGGGGCCAAGTCGTTTCCTTGCCCTAACTAACTTTCCTGCCCGTGGTCCGGCCGCCACTCCTGTCGGTAGTCCGGGTGGTCGGCGTACGGCAGGGCGAGCGCAGCGAGGATTGGCGAGACATCGCCGGGGTCCCACCCGCCCATCATTCGGCGACGCTCAGCGGCAAAGCGTTCATATTCGGCGATGATCTTCCGCTTGGCGTCGACCTCGGCGAGCACGCGGGCCGGGTCATGGCGGGCAATGTGCTCGCGGTACGCGAGTCCCAACTCGTTCGGATCTGAGCCTGCGACGTAGCCGAGGTTCCCGTAGGCCAGCTTGTTGTCTCGGATCTCTGCCGGATCAACCTGGACACCGAACGGGCCAACCACCCACCGAACGGGGCAGCAAGCTTGTGCCCGCTGCTCGTCGAGGTCGATCTGTGCGCGGAGGAACGCGATCAAGTCATCCACGGGGCACCTCGCTCCAGTCCTCGACGACGATCACGCGGCGGTGCATCACGTGCGAGCCGTTGCGCTGCTGGTTTTCGATCCAGCTGGCCAGCGGGTAGACGTGCTCGATGCCGTCCGGACGGACGTGCACGCCCCCGCCGGACATGAGCAGCCCGTGCTCGTCCTCTGCCCCTTCCTCAATCAGGGGAAGCAGCTGTTCGCGCACGACGCGCCTGATGTCGAGCAGCGCGTCCTCCGGGTTCTTCCCGGTCTGGAACCAGCGCTCGGTGATCTCGTCGAGTTCACGGGCGGCGTCGCGGATTTGCTGCCAGGTCTCGTCCATGTCGTTCATCCTGCCTGGTCGAAGGTGAGGTCTCCGCGCCTGCGCACGTACGAGGCGAAAACTTCCGCGCGCAGCCAGAGGGCGCGGCCTCGGGTTCCGGTTTTGTCCCAGTGGTCTTCGTTGGCCCACCGGCGCAACGTGCCGACGGGGACGTTGAACTGTTCGGCGAACGTGGCATAGTCGGCGCGGGCGTCGCCGAGCTCGTGCCAGCGGTCGCGTTCCCATTCACCACCGCAATTCCGGCACACGATCTTGGTCGCGCCGGGACGGACCCGCAGCGACGCGCCACACGCCAGGTCGATCGGGATCCCGAGGACCTGGCCGGCGACCACCACAGTCGGGCACTTCCCTACCCTGGTGACTCGGTCGAGTTCGCCGCGGACTTGCCGGAGCGCGAGGGCGACGCCGCGCATGTCTTGGGCGAACCAGGGGACTTCGGGGCTGCCCATGATCCAGTCCCAGTTGAATCGGAGCGTGGCAAGTTCGCGTTCCATGGTGACGCGTCCGGCGGGGACGGTGGCAAGCATCTGCCCGGGGTCGACGTCGATCGACCGTTCGGCACGCACCCAACGGGCCCAGGATTCGACGACGGCGAGGGCGCTGTTTTCGTCGCGGCTGCGGGGGTCGGTGTGGGCGAGGATCCCGTCCACAGCTGGTGATCTTGGTCCGGGGACGCGGCGGACGCCGTCACCCGGCCTGCCTCCGGGGATCAGCTCGTCGAGTTCGGTGACGGCCCGGTAGGTGAGCGCGAGTTTCGCGAGGACGCCGCGGAGTGCTTCGCTGCAGGGCGGGCACACGTTGCTGCCGGGTGCGGCGCGACGGGCGTAGCCGTCCGGGGTGCGGCACCCGAGGAGGCAGGCGCGGACGTCGCTCACGGCTTCACCTCGGCACGAACGATGAAGAAGTAGCAGCGCCAGCCGGGTTCTTTCTCGATGGCGCATTCCCAGTACGGGCCGCTGGAGTCGGACTTCTCGTTCCATTGCCCGGGTTTGGCTGCTTGCGCGGATTCGAGGGTGGCGTGCGCTGAGATGAAGTCACTACCGTCGATGTCGGTGCTGAACAGCAGATAGACGTCGTTCACGATCTCTCCCGGGCTGGTGCGGTAAAGTCCGATGTGGATCGCGCGTGGGCGGTCGTGCAAAGGGATGCAGCGGGTCGTCGTTCGCAGCGGCGACCCGCTTCCTGTGTCAGGAGAATTCGCCGAAGACCACGTCGTCGAGGAGCGGCAGCAGGTACTTGTCCTGGCCGTCGTGGCGTTTGTTGCCGCGTTTGCTCACCACGAGGCTGATGAAGTTAAGCAGCGTGTGCGTCCGTTGGTACTCGTCGTAGATCTCTCCGCCGATGGCGGTTTCGGCTGCCAGGAATTCGTACCAGGCGAGCGAGTTGTCGAGGGCGGGTGCGTCGTCTCGTGCCTCGCCCGGCGGGTAGCCGCGCCAGGTCCACACCCATCCCATGGAGGACTTGCCGATGTGGATTCGGTCAGGTGCCTGGTCTTCGTACGGTCGCCCGCATCCGTCGCATTTCGGCGGCGCGGGCTGGAGGAAGTAGTTGGTTCCCATGGGTGCGAGTCCTAACTCGTCGCGGACTTGGTTGGGGGTTGAGATGCCGCGCCAGTCGACGGTCACGCCATCCTCCGGAAGATCTTGAACCAGCCTCGGCGGGACGGCGGGTTCGGCAGGAGTACGGGCTTGGTCTCGGAGAGGGGCGGGAGTCCGAGGGCGGTGCGGGCCTCGTCGGCCGATATGGTGCGGAGCGGAGGCTCGGCCAGGAACCGGTACCAGGCTTCGCAGTCTTCGTCCGACCAGCATCCGGGGATCGCGGCCTCTTCGTGTTCGCACCCTTGGCAGCCGTTGCGATGCCCGGGCGCGGCTTCACGCGGGCTTTCATTTTCAGCCGGGGTTTGAACGGTTTCGCGGGTTTCCGTTGATTCGGCCGGGTACGGCTGTGCGGCGATCGGCGCGGGCAGTTCCTCGTCGACCTGGAGGGGTGCCTCGTGGAAGGTGTCCTTGGGTGCGAGGACAGGCGACCGGTGTTTCGGCGGGTTCTCCGCGAGCCGCCGCGCGGTTTCCGCGTCGGGGTGCGGGGTGATGGGGCCGCCGTCGGCTTCGATCTTGGCGACAATGTCGGACCAGCGTGCTGGGCTCATTCCCCTCCGCCTTTCTGGCCGCCGGACATCATGTGCCCGATGATGATCAGGGCTTGGTGTTCGGTGAACCCGGCGTCCTTGAGGGCCACGAACATCTCCATCAACCCGGCAGCGGCCTGGCGGAGATCGCTGCGCGGCTCGACACGGGGTGAGCCCATCGCGGGACCGGGCGGTATTTTCGGCATCTCGAACGGTTCGTCGCCGCTCATGTGGCCGGGAAATCTGCTCACTTCTGCCTCCTCGGCGGTCCGTCGCGTTTGATCAGTTCTTCCAGCACCTCTTCGTCGGTGCGGTCGTCTTCCGGGTCAGGCACGGTTCTCTCCCTTGATCCACAGGTGAATGGCGACGTTCGCGCCGATCCCGCCGAGGGCGACACCGAGCAGCAGGCCGATACCCGGGTCGTCGAGCCACAGCTTCGACACGAACATTGCGATGACGACGGCGAGAAGCACTGCGCAGACCGCAGCCACCCTGTAGCCGTTCATTCGCTGCCTCCCAACGCTTTCGTGATGGCTTGGACGGTCGGGCAGGGCCAGGGCACCGACGTCGCGAGCGGTTCAGGTTCGCTTTCATCCACCGCTTGGCATTCCGTGCACTGCGGTTCGGGGTCTGGGTGTTCGTGCATGAGCATCTTCACCGGGCCGCCGGGAACGTTGAACTCTTGCTCGAACGTCCGGGTCGGTTCCCCGTGCTTGCAGTACGAACAGGTTCCGTCGTCATCCACGAACGCGGCCAACGGCTCCGGCTTGTGGAGGTCGAGGACGGCGCGCAGCGCGGCGCGTGCTCGTTTTGCGAAACCGTTCCGGTACTGGTCGAGGAGTTCGCGCGGGTCGGTCATCACGGCATCAGCTCCTTGATCCGGGCGAGGTGGTGGACTTCGTCGCTGCCGTCGCCGCCGAACACCCACGGTTCGGTGCCGTCGCCGAGGAGCGTGAACGCGCCCGTCTCGGTGTTCTGGGCGAGTGCATAGCCGCGCGGATGGAACACGGTCCGGTTGATTAGCCAGAGCAGCGAGTCCGCGCGCAATTCGACGTACTGGGCCTGAGGTTTCTGCTCGCTCATGGTCATCCGTTCGCGTGGTGGTTGGCGGCTTCGGTGATCTGGCGTTCGGCTTCCTGCACGACCCCGTACGAGTTGTCCAGCGAGGCTTTCGCGGATTCGAGCGCTCCCTGCACTTCCCGGTTGCGCTGGGTGTCGCCGAGGATCGTCTGCACTTGGGCCTGCGCGTCCGCGAGAACCTGCATCGCGTGCTGGATCTCCCCGAACGGCAGGGCGATGTTGCGGAGTCGGTCGGCTTCTTCTTGGATGCTCACTGTTACTGGTTCTCCTCGGTGATCGTGATGGCGAGCCAGAGCCGACGGGGTTGGCCTTGGCCGCGGTGGATGATCGGCATGATTTCGGTGACGTAGTCGTCGTTGTCGTCGCGGACGAGTCCCGCGTCGACGAGCCCGTCGATGGCGGGCTTGGACGTGGCGGTGAGGTTGGGTGCGTCGCGGCGTTTGTTGTCGCCGGGCAGGTAGTGGAGTTGGACGGTGATGTGCCGGTGGTGGCCGAGCAGCATCGCCTTCGCTTTCCACCCGACGGATTCCCGGATCTTCTTGGCGCGGCGTGCTTCTTCCTGGCGGTGTAGGCGCAGGTTGTGCGTGAGCGGCGGTTTTCCCTTGTGCAGGGGCACGTCGATTTCGATGGGGTCAGTCACCGGCGACCGCCTCGGGGTGGGTGGGCTGCCAGCCGTCGAGGTCGCGCGGCCCGAACGGGACGAGTTGCTCGTCGACCCAGCGGCCGGATCGGTCAGGCGGGGTTTTCTCCGGCAGATACCGTTCCGCGTCGGCTGGCCATTCCGCGGGAATGAACCAGCCCCAGGCGTTGGTGGTGCCGCCGCCGAGGACACGGAAGCTGCCGTCGGGGTCCTTGAGGATCGCGCCGAGAGTCGGGGACCACCAGAGGTTCGGGTTGTCAGCCACGGTCAGCCTCCTTCGCTGCGCGCTTGCGTGCTTTCCGGCCCATGACCGCGTCCACGACGCACGCCAGGACGAACTCGGCGATCGGTCGCGCCTCAGCGATCGCCACGGTCAGGAACACGACGCCGAGGACGACAGCAACTCCTTGCGACTGGGTCATGGCTGCTCCTCGGTGTCCGGCTGAGGCTCCACCACGGAAACAGGCGGGAGATCCTGCACGTGTCCGCACGGGACGCACTGCGCCTTGCGCGGATAGCCCTCGTGCTCGGGTCCCGCGCGCCAGCCGACCCATCGGTCTGAGCCGCACCGCGCGCAATGCCACTCGACGTCGGTCGGCTGGTGCTCCACCGCGTGGCCGTGAGCGTGGTCCCGGAGTACTTCCGCGAATCGTTCGTCCTCGCCGTCGCGGATGATGTAGCCGGGGAATCCGCCAGCGTGGTCGAGATGGAGGCAGGCGACGTCGACCCCGCCGGGGCGAGCGGTCAGCCGGATGTGCGGTGGCACAGTAAAGCCGTGCAGCACGGGCTTCTGGATGCAGTCCGCCGCTTCGGGGCGCTGGCAGTTTCCGCTTTCCCCGCAGGGCTTGCACAGCTCCTCGCGGCCCGGCTTGCGCAGCCGGTACTGAGGCAGCGATCCCTCATCGGGCAAGCGCTCGAACACCTCCCCTTCGCGCGGCGCGGGTTCGGCCGAGGGCTCGCGAACCTGTTCCTGCCACGAGTCCGCGCGGGCTTTGAGAACGCCGACCAGGTCCACGAGGGTGTAGCCGCGCATGTAGCCCGGGTCCGAGCCGACAGCGGCCCAGAGAGCCTCGCCGACCGCGTCCAGCTCGGCGCGCACCGCCTGCGCCGACGTTGCCTCGGTCGGCTCCTCGCGGCCCGGCTCGCGGTCGAGGCGGGCGCGGATGCGGTCGACCGCGTCGGGGGCACCTATTCCGCGGTCGATGAATCCTTCGAGGTCGTAGCTGTCCAGCACGGCGCGGAGGTCCGCGCGCAGCTTGTCGAGCCGTCGATCCGATTCCCGGCGTGCGTTGGACTGCTGCCCCGCGAAATCGGTCATCTCGCTCAACTCGCGGCGCAGGGCTTCGACGTCCCCGAGCTTCACGGCGTCGGCGGGGCGCGGCTCACCGAAGTTGGTGATGTACCGGCCGCTGGCGACGTCGACCTTGTGCCAGCGACCCTCGCCCAATCGTCCTTCCGGGACTTGGGCAATGTAGCCGTGTTCGGGGTGCCACCACAGGTCTGGCACGCGCGGGGTGTCGGCGTCGGTCATGCTGCGCCTCCGAAAGGCAATGCGTCTTGGGCAAGTCGTCGAGCGGCGATCTCGCAGTAGCGTTCCTCCAGCTCGACACCGATCGCCTTGCGACCCTGGAGCTTCGCGGCGACGAGCGTCGAGCCCGATCCGGAGAATGGGTCGGCGATCACACCGGGCGGGCAGGCCCGGATCAGGGTTTCCATCACGTCGAGCGGCTTGGCGTGCGGATGCTGGAACCGGCCCGCAGGAGATGATGGATTGCCTGCTGCTCGCAATCCAGTCGTGATGAGGCTGCTGGAATGCGCCGCGCGGCGAGGCCAACGACCGGTGAGGAAGATCGGTTCAAGGTCTCGCCGCCAGCCGGTTGCGCTTCCCACCACGCCGGAGTCAGGCGGCTTGCGGAAAACCAGGACGTGTTTCTTTCCTCGCACTTCGGGCGCGTAGAAGGATCCGAACACGGCGGCTGGGCGGTCTCCCCAGAGTTCCAGTGCGGTATCTCGACATGAGGTGTCGTCATCGTTCGCGATACCTGCGCTTCCTGTATCCCAGCGTCCTTTTTTGGCACCCCGCTTCCATCCGATGCCATAGGGCGGATCGGAAACTAGGATGTCGGCATCGAGCCATTCGGTGATGTCTCGGCAGTCCCCGTGGTAGAGGGTGACGTGGTCGTCTCGGTAGTACGGCTCGCAGACGCGCGGGGTGTCGGCGTCGGTCATCGCTGCTCCAATTCCGCAACCAGCTCGTCGATCTCTTCCTGGTGCCACCACTTGTCCGGGCGCTCCGCCATCTCCGCCAGCGCGGCGGCGAGCGCCTTCGCTGTCGAGCAGTCGAGGACATTGCCGGTGTCGTTGCCGAGCGCGTCGTTCGCGGCGTTCAGCATCCGCTCGGCCCACTCGCTCATCGCTGTGCCTCGCTGTCCGCCTGGCGCTCGACGGCCTGGCCGCGCGATTCCCGTTCAGCCCAGACGGCGTCGTCCCAATCGGCGGTTGTCGGGAGCAGGATCTCGACGGCGGTGCCGTAGCCGATGGACCAGGCCGTCGGTCGGCGTTGGGTATCACCGAAGTTGTCGAGCACCGCGACCCGCGCCGGGATGGTGTCGCCGGGCAGGAATACGCGCGGCTTCGTCTCGCCGGCCGGTTCCTCGCGGACAACTGCCCCGTCGTACCCGTCGAGGTAGTCGGCTTCCGGGTCCATCACGCACGGGCATTCGGGATCGAGACGCGAGCACAGACGGCAGCATGCGTCGAGGCAAACGGATCCGTCCGCCGGGCACTGGCAGAACCCGTGCTTCGCGACTAGCTGCCAGAAGCGGGCACGCTCGCTCGAACTCCCGGTTGCCTGTGGCTCGGCTTCCTTCGCCGGTTCCTCGTGGTCTTCGCTGATGCGGTGCGTGTCCGCTTCGACGTCCCAGACGCTCGCCGGTTCCTCGCAAGAGCAGGCTCCGTCGGGGCAGTCCTCGGCGTCGCAGCCTCCGCGCGGCCGGAAGCTGTGCCCGCTGCCGTGGCGGTTCTTCGTCTGCCCGCAGGCGTCGCAGCCTAGGTCGTTCTCCTGCGCCGGTTCCTCGCGGTCCGTGACGGGCACGGTGATAGCGCGGACGCTCTCGATCAACGGGCGGAAGCGCTCGTCTCGCTCAGCCCACTCGTCCAGCTCCGCGTGGAGCCGACTCAGGTAGGTCTCGAAGCTGCTGCGGACCTGGTCGACCGTCGTGGGCTGGCGGTCGGTGGCACCCTCGAACGCCTTCCGGATGCCGTCCAACGCGGCGACCGCGCGGGTGCGCACCTGGTCCGGGTTGCAGCGGCCCGGGCCGAGCATGAACGCGTGGAAACCGCCCGCCAAGTCGCGGATCTGGTCGAGCGTCGACAGGGCCTCGTCACGCTCGCGTTCGAGCTGGAGCAGGCCGAAGCCCAGCGTCGTGTTGGCGGCGTGCTCGTTGGCGTGCCGCCACTTCGCTTCAGCGTGCAACCACAGGGCCAGGTCACGCTCGGCAGCAAGTCGGCGCATCTCGGCGACGTACGCTTCCCGAACGGTCTTCGAGGCGGCGAGCTTCGCCTCCGCGGCATCGGCGCGGGCGGTTTCGCGTTCGAGTTCGACGCGGAGCGCGTGGATCACCGACGGAACCGCACCGAGCGTCAGTTGTGCCGTTTCCTGGCCCGCATTCGGCCGCTCGCTGGCGGGGAACTCGGGTCCGATGAGACCGGAGCCGCGCAGGATCTTCCGCAGCTCCTTGCCCATCTCGGCCGATCCGGCGTTGAACCCGTCGACCAACGACCGGACAACTTCGCCAGGACTCGCCGTTTCAACCGGCTGGCTGGCCCGCTCGCTGGCGTTCTCGCCTCCCTCGACATAGGACACCGGGGAGGGGGTTTGACGGGTTTCAGGGTTCGACGGGTTGATGCCGTATTCGGCTGGTGTCTTCCCCTGGTGGACTTGGCTCAGACGGAGGCGTCGGGTGGAGACGTAGATGTCGCGGGGGTGGGTTTCGTCGTCAAGGCGGATCGCGATGATGTCGGGGGTGCTGCCTTGTGCGGTGACGACACCGGGCATCCAGTAGTTGCCGTGTGAGGGGTTCCATTCGATGCGGGTGTTGTTGGGGAACTCAGGCACGGTTGGTCTCCTGTCGGGCGGCTTGGGTGCGGCTGTGGTGGTAGCCGTGGATCGGACGCCATTCGCCTTGGTGGGTGCCTCGGGTCAACCGGTATCCGCAGGGACGGTGTTTTCCGGCGCGGCAGCGTTCGTGGGGGCATACGTGGTCGAGTTCGGGGTCCTCGTTGGTGGTGGCGCGTTGGGTCCAGCCGAGTGCGTTGGCGATGGCGGTGACGGCTTCGCGGACGCGTTCGGGTTCGGCGGGTGGTGCGGTGGGGAGTTGGCGTTCGGCGGGCATGGGCGCGGTGCGGCGGTTGGCGCGGATGTGTTGGGTGACGTGGCCGGGCATGAGGAAGTCGGTGCGGGTGACGTAGTGGTGGTGGACGGCTTCGACGGCTTCGCCGAGGGTCCAGCGGCCGATTTCGCTGGCTTCTTGCCAGGCGGCGCGGTTGAGTTCGCCGGGGCGGCGGTTGTCGTAGCCCATGCAGGTGGCGAGGACGGCGCGGATTTCTTCGTCGGTGAGGCCGGTCATGCTGCGCTTCTCGGCAGGTCGGGCAGCAGCGATGCGATCGAGTCCGGAAGCCATGGGGTGCGCCCTGATACGGCGTCTTTGCGCCAACGATCGGCGACCTCGCAGGCGGTGTCACCGTCGTCGAGTGCTCCCTCGACCCATTCGGCGATCGCGAGTGCGAGTCGCGGGTCAGCGCGGCGGAGCACCACGAGGTAAGCGGCTTCGGTGAAGAACCGGGTCATGTAGGCGAAGCTGGCGTCAGCGTTCTCTCCGGCGATGATCGCATCGGAGGTGCGGGTCTCCATGCGTTCGTGGTCGGCGAGACGGGAAACGATGCGGGTGTCGAGGTTCATCAGGCACCTCCTGGGAGTGCGCGGAGCGCGGGCGGTTCGTGGCGGCCGTTGGCGAGGAACTGGGCAGCGAACTGGTCGGTCGGCGAGACGGGTGCGGCGCGGGGTTTCGCGTTGGCGACTTCGTTCGCGACCGAGGCGAGGGTCTTGGGATGCAGGCCCTTGGCGCCCCAGCGTTCGAGGACGGGCGCGAGTTCGCCGGGGGTCCAGCCGTCGAGGAGGAGCGCGTCGACTTCGACGGCGAGCTGGGTGAGGACGCTCGTGGGCGGCCGGCGGGTGCAGGTGTCCGCGTACGCGTTGACGATCTTGTGGGATCGGGGGGTGTGCGCGGTCTGTGCGAGCGCGGCGGCGCGGTCGTTCGCGTGCGCTGGTGAGCGAGATTCGGAAGGCGACCCTAGATCCCTGTTCCCTGTTCCTTTCCCTGTTCCCTGTTCCTTTCCCACGGTGAGCCCTCCGTGAGTCCTCACTGAATCGTCGTTTCCGCTGGTAGGAGGCTTAGGATTGCCGTTTTCGGGCGCGGGGAGCTTCGAGGCGGTCGGGCGGTTGATTTTCTGGTGCTCACGCCATCCGCTGACAGCTATGAATGAGCGCTCACGGACAGCTCCGTGAGGACTCCGTGAGTCCTCTTTGATCGTGTACCGCAAGATCGTTCCCGACCGGTACAGAACCTCCAGGTCATGATCGACCTCGGCCGCCGTCCGGTCCTCCAACGGCCACACCGCCGCCTTGATGAGCCGCGGGTCGTCGACACACCGGCCCTCGTCGTCCACATGGGTCCACAGCCCGATGAACGTCAACCGCTGCTCCGGCGTCAGGTCCGCCATCGTCGCGCTCGTGAAGAACTCCGGCTTGATCGTCCTGATCCTGGCCATCAGGCAGCACCGCCCTCTTCCTGGTGCCGCTTCACGTCCCGGGTTTTGCGGACCCGGTTGCGCTGGTATTCGCGTTCCAGGTTGACGACAGTGGGGGTGCGTTCGCCGCGGACGTAGGCGGCGTGGGCGTGCTTGATGCGCCGGTCTTTGTCGGCCATCAACGCGATCGCGATCATGACCTGCACGAACGTTTCGGGGTCTTCGCGCACCCAGGGGGCGAGGATGTCGGCGACGTGTATCGCGTCGGTGTTTTCTGCGAGCTGGATGATGACGCGGGCGCGTTCGGCGATGGGTTCGGGGACGTCGCGCAAGTGGTCTGTCACCGGTCACCTCCTCGGTGGGGTTGTCGGGGTTTGGTGTGTCGGCGGGGCCGTGGCTGGCACGCGGCGCGACCCCGCCGGCAGGTCTCAGGCTTCGCGATCGCGCATCGGGTTCACTTCCCCGGCAGCTTCGATCTCTGCATCGGCTTCCTCTGCTTCCGCGAGCAGCTTCTTCGCCTTGCTGCGGGCGATCGACGACTTGAGCGCGAGCGTGCCGAAGTACGCCTTGCGGGCGTTTGCTGCGCGGCGAGCGCGCTCCTCCGGCGGCAGAACGCCGTCCGGGTCGACCTGCCGCTCGAAACGAGCCTCGAACGCGGCGCGGGCAGGTGCAGTGTCGGTTCCGCCCGCAGCGTGCCGAGCATTGGCGGCGATGCTTGCTCGCAGACTGCGCTGCTCAGGAGTCAGGGTCATCTGTTCTGTCCTTCCTGGACGGTGGCGTCAGGGTGACTGTCGGCTTTTGCGGACGCCGCATCGGCGGCCTGCTTCGCAGCGTGGATCTCGTCCCAGATCGCGAGGTACTGGCGGATCTTCTCGACGGCGCGCTGGTCCAGCTCGACGCGCGCGAGAGTTTCGTAACCGTTGTCGAACAGGTATTCCGGGCCAGCGAGCCGGTAGTTCTGGCTGTAGCCCTCGGCGTTCTCGGCAGCGATGAGGATCCGGCCGCGCGTGTCGCTTTCGAGGATGACGCGCTCGTAGTTGGTCACGATGTCCTCCGTGGACAGTTGGTTCGGGTCGGCGGCATGCGCCGGTGCCGGGATGACAGGCGCGGCCGGGTTGATGCGGCTCCAGCACACCGGGCCGTAGCCGCGCTGCTTCGACTCGTCGGTCTTCAACCGGCGGCCGCATTTCGGGGCCAGGCAACGATCCGTCATGCGTCCGCCTCCGGTTTCTGTCCGGTGCCGGGACAGTTGTTGGCGCGGTCGCGGCGGAGCGACCGTGAACCCGCCCAACTCGAAGTCCCGGTGCCGGAACGTCGGAAGCCGGAACTGCAGCCCACACAGCCGGAGATCCGAACGAATGTGCTCCGAAGGGCCGTTCTCCATGCTTGTGGTGACGTCGTATCGGGCGCGGAGTTGCGCAAGCATCGTCCGCCCGGCTGGCAGAAGGTTTACGTGGTCGTCAGCCCAACCGTCCCGGCTCCGATTCCCTTGCGTGATGGCGATCTGTCCTTGGCACGGCGGCGAAATGTGCACGTGGATTCTTCGATCCGGAGCGGCGAGCCGCACACGACGAACAAGCCGGACTACATGCTTGAACGCGTTCCCGGCCAGCAGCGGATACGGGTAGCGGGGCGACGGGTTGAGTTCCACCCCGACGACCTCGAACCCGGCGTCCGCGAAGCCGCGCCCGGCGCCGCCGGCACAGGCGAACCCGTCGATCACGAGTGGCTTCGTCACGTGGCACCGTCCCGGATGAGTCCGGCGCGGCAGGCGATGAGGACGGCGTGGGCGCGGCCGTTGGCACCGATTTTCCGGTAGATCAACTGGACGGTGCGTTTGGTGGTGGCTTCGCTGACGCCGTGCCGGGCAGCGATTTCGGCGTCGGTGCAGCCTTCGGCGATTCGTTGGAGGATCGCGATCCGGAGCGGGGTGAGGCCGAGGTCGGGGGGTTGGTGGATGATCGGGGGCTGGGGGGTGCCGAGGGTTTCGGTGGGGATGATGCGGGTGCCGATGCCTTGTTTGGCGAGGTCGGCGGCGACTCGGTGCACGGTCGCCGGGTCGGCGGAGACGATGAACTCGCGGATGGTCATGCGATCACCCGGGCCTTCTGCAGCAACTGCCGCGCGGCGTCGACCCGGTCCCAATCGGTCGGGTCGCCGCCGACGTCCGGGTGCGCCTTCTGCGCAGCGCGCCGGAGCATCAGTGACGCCGCTTCCCGGACCGCGCCGTTGGCGTGGCCTGCGGTAGGCATCTCGGTGAAGTCGCCCAGCCACCGCAGCGCGGCATCCACGGAATCGAACCCGACGGGCGCGGCTGCTTCGATCGCGCGCCAGCCGGCGTACTGCTCACCGCGGGCCGCGACGCCGTACCGGTCCAACGCGCGCAGGTGCTGCAGGCCGAGGGCGATGGCACGGAGGTTGACTTGCCAGTCGGGGTCCCCGTAGTAGCGGCCTTTGAATGCGTCGCACGGGTAGGTGAGCGGGCCGAACTTCGCCGATGCGAAGGAAACCGCGACACCGGGGTGCCGGACTTCGGCGCGGGCGCGGAGCATCCCGTCGCGTCGGACGTCGGCCTCGGCGGCGACGACCCTGACCGCGACCGCACCAGACACCTTGAGGTGGTCGAGTTCGTCGGCGAGCAGTTCGAGAGTCGCGTCGAACTTCGCCCTGAACGGATTCCACCGCCGCGACACGGTTTCGGGATAGGGCCAGCGGGGCATCGGCTCGATCTGCCACTGCATCACGCCACCTCCCCGAGTCCGAGCATGTCGAGCAGTTCCGCCGTGTCTTCGGCGGAGAATCCGCGGCTGCGCACGAACGCGGCGGCTCGTTTCTGCTCGCGCTGTCGTGCGGTGTCGTCGCGCGGGTGGGTGCGGCCGACGACGGTGCGGCCTTGCTCGGTCGGGGGCGCGTACTTCGAGTGCGGGTTCACGAGGCACCGCCTTCGCGCGCGAAGACTGCCGCGATGGCGTCGAACGCACTGAGCTTGTCCAGGTGCTCGCCCCGGTAGTAGCCCTTGACCGCGTCGTGGATCTCGGTCAGCTTCGCTTCCGCCGCATCCGCTCGATTGCGGGCCGCCCGCAGACTGTCGTCCAAGTTCGCGATACGCATCGGGTCGAGGTTCATGCCAGCACCTCCGGGAGGTCGTCCCAGTTGATGCGCGCGGACTCGCGGCCGTCCGGGACCTCGATGTAGGTGGAGCGCAGGAACTGGGTCACGTCGTCACGGGCGAACACGGCCAGCACTTCCCCGGCGTCGGAGCACAGGTGCACGCCGACCGTGACCGCGCCCGGGGTGACCCGGACGTCGCCCTCACCGGCCACCCACGAAAGCCCGTCCCGCAACAGATCCCGGGCAACCAGCCACGTCACTACCCGACCCGCTGGCAGGAACCGCAACGCGACCGCATACGGGTCGTACGCCGGGTCGCACTCCATCCGCACCGGGAGCCGGTACGACACAGCCCCGGTTTTCACCGTCGGCTCCGCAAGCCACGTGATCTTCATGCCACAGCCTCGATCCCGGTCCGGACAGGCCACTCGGTGTTGACGGTCTCCTGCTTGCCCTGCCGGGCGAAATAGTCGGCGAGCCCGAGTTGCTGCTCCCGGTACCAGCCGAACTGCGCGACATGCAACTCCCGCAACGACTTCTCCCCGATCTGCGGGTACCGGTTCGCGAGCATCCACGCGAGCCGGGCGGCAGCGAGCGCGTCCGAGTCGGAGTCGTGCGCCTGGTCGAGCTTCACCCCGTAGTGCTCGCACGATGCGGTCAGCGTCCGCTTTCCCTTGCGGTAGCGGTCGACGTGCTTGTCGATCACGTACGGGTCCACCACCGGGAACGGGACCAGCGCGGGCGCACCGATCCGGCCCAGTTCCCGCGCCAGCACCGTGAAATCGAACGACGCGTTGTAGGCGACGAGCGGCTGCCCGGCGTCCATTGCGGACTCCAGCACGCCGCACACGCCGAGCACCACGTCCGGCAGGTACTCGCCCTCGGCGCGCGCCTGCTCGGTCGTGATCCCGTGGATTGCGGTCGCCTCGGCGGGGATCTCGACGCCCGGGTCGGCGAGGTGGTTCTCTATGTCGACACTGCCCTGCATCGGGTCGATCCGGACCAGCGAGGCGGTCACGATCCGCGCCGTCTCCGGGTCGGCCGACGTGGTTTCGAGGTCGAACGCGACCATCGGGCCGCGGTGCCAGCCGGTCACTGGTCACCGTCCTCACCGGGCAGTGCGAGGTCGGGGTCATCCGGAAAGGTCGGGTCGTCGTCGGCGTCGAAATCCTCGGTCCCCGGCGTCGTCTCCGGCTCCGGCTCCTCGACGACCGGCGGAGCCGACGGGGCTTCAGGGTTCGTCAGGGCAGCGACCTCGGCCTTGATGACCTTGCGCCGCTCCGGCGTGGCCGTCCGCCACTCCAGCTTGTACTCGGCAACCCGGTCCTCGACCGTCTCCACGAGCGGCTGCACCACGAAGATCGCGGACTTGCCGCGCGTCACCAGCAGCGGCACCTGCTTCTTCTTGTCCAGGTGGCTCAGGTGGCTGATGCGGGTTCCGCCCACGGCCTGTCCGCCGAACCGGACCTCCGGGTCGCAGTAGAGGCGGACACGGCGACCGACGTACTTGGACCCGTCGGCACCCCAGCACGCGACGAGCACTCGCCGCATGCTCTTACCGGGCCGCCAGACGCGGGGGAATTCGACGAGCTTGATGTTGACGGGCTGCTCGGCGTTCCCTGCGCCGATAGCGTCGATCGTGAACGTCCGCGGTCCGCCGATAAGGTCGACCGCGTCGAGCTGGTCGCTCGTGGGTGCGATGGTGTCGGTGAGGTCCATCAGATCGTCATCTCCATGAAGTCGGGCGTCCGCTCGGTGGCGGGAAGTCCTTCGGTTTTGGCCAGGTAGTCCGCGGTCATTTCCGCAGCGGTGGCCTCGAATTGCTCGGCGGCAGTGATGATCGCCTTGTGCCACAACGGGTCCGGGTACACGCGCTTGTGCCACATCGGCATCCCGCCCGAGTAGCTGATGAAGTCGAGCCAGGCGCGGCCGGACACGAGCAGCCCGGCTTGACACTGCGCCATGTACTCGGCGGGTACCTCGCCGGAGAGGATCGTCAGCAGGTGGAGCTTCGAGCGGCGCGACTTCACCTCGATCAGTCCGTCGTCGCCGACGAGACCGTCGGGCGAGTAGCCGAGCTGCCACGATTCTTCTTTGCGGAGAAGGAAACCGACCTCGCGGATGGGGTGGTCGTAGACCTCGGCGTACAGGTCGCGCGCCCGGAGCTCGTCCTCGATGCCGCGCAGCATGTCGTCCCCGACGTAGGGGGGGTCGGTGTGGCCGGTGATGCGTTCGGCGACGAGTTGCGAGACGATGCTTCGGCTCTTGTCGTTGGCTGCGGTCTTCAGGGTCTTCGGCGTGATGAGCTGGCCGACGACCGATGCGGTGATGATTCCTCGGCGCTGGTCGTGCCATTCGTCGGAGCCCTGGATCACGTCCGGGAACTCGATGAGGCTCACGGGGTCACGTCCGGCATTGGCGTCTTCGACCAGTGCTCGACCTCGGCCAGCTGCTCCTCGGTCAGGAACGGCCGGTCGTCGAGCAGTTCCGGGTCGGCGATCTTCGCCAGCTGGGTGCGGGAGATCGCGCGGCGCCCGGTCCGATCGCCGAGTTCCTCGACCATCACCGCGGACTCATGGTCGTTGAGGATCGTCATCACCTCGACCCGTTCACCGGTCACGAGGACGCCGAAGACGCGGAGGTGATAGGAACCCTTGTGGACGCTGCCGAGGATTTCGGCAGCATCGCCGAGACTGTCGACCCACTGAAGAAAGGGCACCAGCAGATCCGAATCGTCACGAGTCCACAGCGTGACTTTCGTGGTGTCGAAGGTGACGTCCACATCAGACAGTGCGAGCAGGTCGTGTTTCACGACGTGGAACGCGACAGCGATCAATCGCTCCGCGACGGTCTTCTCGTTCATCGGGTCGCCTCCGGGGCGGAAGTGTTGCGGTGGAAGGGAATCGAGTTGATGTCGTCGACCCAGGCTTTGAACATCCGACCGAGCAGCTCACCAGCGCGGTCCGCCATGTCGGCGCGCTCCGGCTTCTCCGGGGCTTCCGGCTTCGTCTTCGCCTCGGGCTTGGGCTTGGGCTTGGGCTTGGGCTTGGGCGTCGGTTCCGGTTCCGGATCTGGGCGCGGGGCCTCGAACTCGACGACGTTCTCGATCCAGCGCGCGCCGTCCCGCAGCTTGCGGACGATCCCCATCAGAACCACCGCTTCCAGGGCTTCCACGAGCCGTCGAGCTCCAAGTGCTCGACCTTGACTTCCCGGCCGTTGAACGACTCCCGGTCCGCGCGCGCCACCAGGCCCTCGACACCGCCACGACCCCAGATGCAGCAGTGGCAGCCCTCGACCTCTTCGTCCAGCACGCCCGGCGGCGTCACGTCGGCCGGGTTCGGCGAGAACCGCCACCGCACGACGTGCCCCTCCAGCTGGCACCACACGCACGGCTCCTGCAGCGCTGCCGTGCGCATCACCGTCTCGATCTGCGCCCAACCGGTCTCGGTGTAGACCGTCGGCGGCTTCACGATCGGCGCACCGGACAGCACCACTCGCTCAGGCGCGGCGGTCATCGGACCCACCAGCCGATCCCCGTGCCCACCAGAACCCCGACCGTCCCGGCCATGACCGTGACCCGCGTCCCGGTCAGGTTCCGCGCGAACCAGCGGATGACCCGCCGCGGCCAGCTCCGCTGAGCGGCGTTGATCGCCGTCACGAGATCCAGCAGGTCAGCGGTGTGCTCCTCCAGCGCCTCCGTCATCGAGTCGACGAACCCCTGCGGAGAGACCGCGGGGATCACCTCGGTCAGCTCGTGCTGCGCCATCAGCCGGTGGACGACCACGACCCCCAGGCCCGGCAAAGTCGACTCGGCGCCATCCGCCAGTGCGTGCCGGGCAGTCGCCCGGCCGGTGTTCTCCCGCGCTGCGTCCGCGTGCGCCAGGTTCACGACCAGCGCGCGGCCCTTCGCCGTCAAGTACTCGCCGCCGTGCACGTCGTAGCCGAGGAGGCCGACGTGCTCCAGGTCGAGCAGCTCCGGCAGCTCCGCGAACTCGCCGCGCGAAACCTCGCAGCCCTCGTCCCGGGCGAGCAGCAGTTCCAGCGTCGACCGCTGGGTTTCCGTGAGGTGTGTGAGAAACTGTTCCGTAGTGATCATGAGAAATGCCCTTCTCTGATTGCTGCTGCCCGTCTCGTGTGTCCGCACGAGGCGGGCGTTCTTTTTGTGGGTCAGGCAGCCCGGCGTCGGGCGCGGGCTTCAGCGGATTTCGCGGCGAGTGCGGTGAAGTACGCCTTCCTCGCGTACTCGGCGCGACGCGCCCGCTCCCCCGGCTCCAGCACGCCCTCCGGGTCCACCTGGCGCTCGAACCGGTCACGGTTCGCGCGGTTCGCGGCCGCGGTCATCTGCTTCCGGTCCGCTGTGGCGAGTCGGCTGTAGATGGCGACCTTGGCGGCGCGGGATCGCTGCTCGGGGGTGCTCATGCTGCTGTCCCGTTCGTGGCCCGCTTCGGCCCCTTGGTCGGTTCGCGTTCCTGTCGACGGGGCGGCGCGACGCGCTCGATCTTCGGCTGAGGCTTCGGCTTCGGTTCCGGGTCGTCCTTGGCCTCGTCGATCAGGTCGTCGACGGGGACGCCGTAGAGAGCTTCCGCGCGGAAGGCGAGGGCGAGGGAAGCCGGCTTGGCGTTCGTTTCGATCTGCCGAAGCGAGCCGCCGGCGATCCCGAGCATCTGGGCGGCCTGGTCGGACGTGATGCCCATCTTGGCGCGGCAGCGTCTCCAGGTTTTCCCGATCGGTCGTGGCATGACTCGATGGTGCACGATGGTGCACTACTTGTCAACGCATGATCGCGCATCGTCTTGAAGTGGTGCGTGATGGTGCGCTACGCTGCGCGTTTGTGAGAGCTAACTACGGTTGCGCCGTTCGACGTAAGCGCGTTCAGCGACAAGTCAGATACCGTGCGTCGCGCACTGTGGTGCGCTATGGTGCACGGGTGGCCGATACGCGACCTCACACACGGAAGTACTCGGAACGTGCCCGCATCCAACTCGGCATCGCGGTGACCCGAGGACGCGAAGCGTCCGGCCACCAATGGCGGCCGTCGTTCGCGAAGGAAGCCAAAATCAGCGTTCGCAGCCTGATCAAACTGGAACAAGGCGAACCGGTCGGAGCACTCGTCTACGAGGCCGCCGCGAGAGCACTCCCCGGCTGGACCGAAGACACCCCGGTCGCGATCCTTGAAGGCGGCGAAATCCCCGCAACCACGCCGACCGCCGCCGACCTCTACCCGCCAGAGGTCTACGAGCGCGAGCCGCGCGGCGAGGTCGAGCACGAGATGCTCGCGATCCGCGGCGAGACCGACGACGTGAAGTGGTCCTACATCATCGACCGGCGGAAGCGGCTGTACGACGAGAAACACTCCGGAGTTAGGCGAGGCTAAACACTGCTCCGTCCGGTTATTCGTAGGGTTGCGAAACGATTAATCGGTGGAAAACCGCCGTTCAGAGGAATATTCGTGGAGCAGTGATATTCCTTCTACTGGCCGCAACGGCCCTGCTCGCCGTGATCGCGGCCGTCATGATCCATAACGCGTTGGCGTTGCGTCGGCTGCATCGACGGCTCGACGCGCGCGCCCGGCTCGAACAACTGAGCCGCGCCCCCGACGACGACGGCGGCGGCCGTCGCGCGACAGAACCCGTCCTCCGCGTCATCAAAGGCGGTGCCACTCTCGTGGTCGGTGCTGCCGCCGTAACGATCGCCTGGACGAGAGAACATCCGGCCGCGGCGTTCGTCGCACTGGCCGGGGCAGTCGCGACGACGGCGTTCGTGGCGGCGTCGAGCCCCTTCGGGGCCGGTCCCGACACCGGCAGCCCGATGGCTGCACCGCCGGAGCCTCCGCCCGCGCTCACTGTCACGCCGAGCCAGCCGCCGCCAGCCACGACGTCAGTCCCGGCGCCTGCAGCGCTGCCGTCGACAACGATGTCAGCTCAGCCGCCACGGGCCGCGACACCATCGGCCGCGAACAGCGACCGGGCCACCGGCGAGCCGCCGCCCGCACTGGTCGTCACCCGGACGACCACCGCGCAGCCGCATCCGGCACCGCCGGGCACGTCGCCCCCGCAACCGACCGCAACGACCCCCGCACCGAAACCGCCCGCTCCCGCACCCTGCGGGATCGACGTCAACCTGCGACCGATCATCAACCTGTGTGTGCTCTGAACCCGAACCGGTGCGGCTGCTTCCCCCAGCCCCCGCACGGTTCCCCGTAAAACTGCGGGGGGGGGGCTTCTTCAGCCTCTTTTCCCCTTCTCCCCCAACGCTTTCCGTCACGTCAAACGACTGATCAAATTCGCTTTCTTGTGCGCCGCGACCGCCCGCTCGTCCGCCGCCGACGCCCCGTAGCGGCCCAGCATCTCCCGCGACCGCCAGCCGGCCAGCCGCATCAGATCCTGTTCCTGACCGCCCTCGGCGAGCCACCGGTGCGCGAACGTGTGCCGGAACCGGTGCGGGTACACGTGCGGCACCTTCGCGTCGTCCGCGCGCCGATTGAACAGCTGCCGGATCCCCCACTCGGTGAGCCTTCCCTTGCGTCCCAGCCACATCCCCGTCGTGCGGTCCGCGTGCGGATGACGCGCCCGCGCGCGCAGATAGCGGCGGAGCGCGGCACCGGTCGCTGCCCCGAACGGCACCGCCCGGCCGCGGCGACCCTTGCCGAGGACGTGGGCGACATCGGCATCGAAGTCGAAGTCTTCGATGTCCAGGGACGCGACCTCGTCGCAGCGGGCGCCGGTGTCGATGAAGAACAGCAGGAGGGCGCGGTCGCGCAGGTTCTCGAAGGTGCGGCCTGTCGTGGTGTCCAGCAACGCTTTCAGTTGGTCCTCGGTGAGGATGTCGACGGGCTGCTCCGGCACGGCGGGGGCCTTCATCTTCGCCATCGGGGACACGTCGATCTCGCCTTCGACGTCTTCCAGCCAGCGCCAAAGCTGTTGCAGCGTACGGAAATACTTGTTGACGTACGCATCAGACAGGGGTTTCCCGGTGCGTTTGTTCGGGCGTTCCTGAAGATCGATGATGAACTCTTCGACGTGCGCTTTTTCGATCTCCGACGCGCCGGTTGGCATCTCCTTGGCGATGAGAAAGTCGATGAAGTCTCCGGCGACCCGAAGGTAGGAGTCGATCGTGTTCTTGGACTTGTTTTCGGCCTTGAGATGCCGTCTCCAGTCCGGGAGCAGCTCTCTGAGGTCATCTATCGCGAGGGTGTCTGCGGGGGCGTTCATGGCGGAGACGGTACGCCGCGAACCTCCGCTTGTCCCTTGTTGTTTGAGCGACGTACGGGATAGTCTGGTGCAGAAACCGCAGGTAGTGGGCCGGGTCGGGCTCGAACCGACGGCCAAGGGATTATGAGTCCCCTGCTCTAACCAACTGAGCTACCGGCCCCTGGGTTCGCTTCCGCAGGTCGATCCCCCCAGTTCACGTCAACTTAGCACAGGGTCCGCGCGGGCCGGGGAGTGTAGGCCGATCGGGTCGGGAGCCCTCGCGAGAGCCTTCGGTCGCCTAGATTGCTGGGGTCGGGTCCCGAGAGGAGACCGCCATGCCCATCCCAGGACGGGTTCCGCTCGCGCTTCTCGACGCTCTCGCCGCCGGGCTCGGGCTGGGGTATCTCGCTCGCGTCTACCGGGACACCCTGATTTCGCACGGGCCGGTCCTGTCGATCGCCGCGGTCGTCGTTGCTGCGGTAATCGTCGTGGCATACCGGGGATACCGCGCGCTTCGCAGTGCGAACAGCCGCCTGGGCGCGATAATCGCGGACGAGCTGTCCCGTCGCAAGCCGTCGCCGCGACCTCGGCGGTGAGCGCGGGATCCGTTGCGGCCGTGGGGGAAAATCACTTTCCTAGCGCGACAATGGCACCGTACAAGCCGGGAGCGAGTGCGTCGGCGAGGCCGCCCGGTGGCACTGCTTCGCGCAGAAGGTGCAGCCACGCGAAAACTGAGCCGAGCAGCATCGCGTGCACTGCGGGCACTTCGGGTCGCCGGGCGAGTTCGCCGCGGGCGATCGCGCGGTCTAGCACCTCCACCAGGTAGGCACGTTCCCGGATCAGGAACAGTTCGCCGAGTCGGGCGGTGGGGGCGTTTTCGGTGCGGAGGTCGGCGAGCAAGCCGGGCAAGGCGTTTCGCACTTGCGGTCCATCCAAAGCGGACTGAATGTCGGCGAGAACGCCTGCCACGTCACCGCGCAGGGTGCCGGTGTCGGGCGGCGGCGCCAGTGCGTCGTCGTGCACGACGGCCGCGAACACGAGTTCCGCTTTCGACTTCCAGCGCCGGTAGAGCGCCGCCTTGCCGACCCCGGCGCGCGCGGCGATCGCGTCGACCGTGCACCGCTGGTAGCCGACCTCCTCCAGCAGTTCGTTGACCGCGGCGCGCACCGCCTCGTCGATCCCCTGCTCCCGCGGCCGTCCGCGCCGGTTGTGCGTCATAGCGCACAGTTTACGAGACTGCCAGTTCCGTATATCTTCGGGGGCATGACCTGGGACAAAACCTCCACCCGGACCCTCGCCGTTGACCCGGCCGCGCTCTGGGACGTCCTCGCCGACGTCGAGAACTGGCCGCGCTGGGACCCGGACGTCGCGCGCGTCGTCCTGCACGGGCCGGTCGCTGCCGGATCGACCGGATTCCTTTACCCCAGCGGCGGATTCCGCGGCGGCGTGCACGCGAAGATCGCGAAGGACTTCACCTTCACGAGCTGGCGGCCCGGACACGAGTTCACGCTCTGCCAGCCCGTCCCGCTCGGGCGGATGGACCTCCGGCTGAGCGTCGCGGCCGTCCCCGGCGGGGCCGAGCTGACCCAGCGCATCGTCCTCGACACCCCGCTGCGGGCGGTGATGGTGCGGATCATCGGCGCCGACGTCGTGGCGAACTTCGGCCGGAAATGCGACGCGCTGACCCGGCTCGCCACCGCGAAAACGAGCTGACCGCCCTTGCGGTCCCAGCCGGGACCGCAAGGGCGGACCGGACTAGTTCCGGTACCGGAACAGGATCCGGCCCCGGTCGAGGTCGTACGGGCTCAACTCCACCAAAACCCGGTCATACGGCACGATCTTGATGAAGTTCTTCCTGATCTTGCCGCTGATGTGGGCCAGCACGTGGTGCCCGTTCGCCAGCTCGACGGTGAACCGGGCGTCGCGCAGGCACTCGACCACGGTTCCCTCGACTTCGATCCCGCCCTTACCGGCCATGGCGCATCAGCTCCACCGTGCTGTTCGCCCGCCGCGCGCCGACGCCCTCGAACAGGGCCGTCGCCGCCGCATTCGCCTCGTTCACCTCGGCCGACGCCGTCTTGATCCCTGCTCGGTGCAGGACGTCGAGTGCGTGAAGCAACAACCCGCGCGCGATGCCCCGGCGTTGCCGATCCGCCCGGACGGCGATGAGCCCGATCCGGGGCAGGCGTGTCACCTGAACCACGCGGATCAGACCCACGTATTCGCCGCCTTCGACAGCGACGGCGTACTTCGACGGATCCACGACAGTGTCGCCAGCCGGGTGCGGCAGGACCTCAGCTGGCATTTCCGACCAGCCGACGGTCGCCTCGACCTCGGCGCGGACGACGCGGTCGAGCTCGCGCAACAGGCCCTCTTCAGCGGATCCGGCGGGCACGAACGTGATACCCGGCGGCGGGACAACCGGGCCCGGGTCTGTGGGCACGACGTACTCCCACTCGCGCCGGTGGATCGTCAGACCGGCCTGTTGCCAGCCGTCCAGCAGTTCGTGGTCGGTCTCGTCGACCACGGTGTGGACGGGGCCCGGCAGCGCGGCCAGCATTTCGCGGGCGAGCTGGTCGAAGACGGAGCGGTGCCAGGCGTCGATGCTCAGGAAAACCCGTCCGTCGGGGCGGGTGGTGGCCTCGCCGCGACCGGCCAGCCTGCCGTCGTCCAGCGCCTGCCACAGTCCGGGTTCGGCCCGGGTGATGCTCACCGCGGGCTCGCCCTCGGTGAAACGCACAGTGTCCATGATGGTCACCTTTCGGAGTGCCTTCTGCTCAAGGCGCTCCTGGCAACCCCTACGTCAGTCGCCCGACCGTGACGACACGGGGAGCACCCACATCGAAACAGCGTTCATGGGGCTCACCTCCCGGTGTCGAGTCACGGTCGTGGCGAACCATAACGGCGGCCTGATGACCCCGTCCACCGATTTAATTCGTCCTCAGCACCACCTTGCCGCGACCGTGTCCGACGGCCACCTCGCGATGGGCGCTCGGTCGATTTCGCCTTAGCTGCCGACCGGACGAATTCCGTCAGTTCCGCGACGCTGCGTGCCCCGGCGAGAAGACGGTCGCCATGCACCACGGTCGGCACAGAATGGATCCCGCGCGACTGTCCTTCTTCGTGATCTGCCAACACTTCCGCCGCGCAGTCCTCGTTCTCGCCGAGCGCGAGCACCTCGTCGCGCTCCAATCCGGTCTTCAAGTCCGCCAGCACATTCCACTCCGCGAGATCGAGGTTGTCCCGCAGATGCGCGGCGAACATCGCTTCCCACGCAAGAGTTTCGGCGAGTCCCCGTGCGACGGCGAGCTTGAGCACCCGATGCGCGGGCCGGGAATCGAGCGCCCAGGCGGTGTCCATGCGAATCGTCAGCCCGTCCGCGCGCCCCGCCTGCTCGATCCGGTCTCGGCGGTGTCCCCATTCCGCCTCGCTGATCCCCCATTCGACCGCGGCGACCTCGCCGGGACAACCGCCGCCATCCGGGCGGTGCTTACAGTGGACTTCATCAAGCGGACTTGATGTCAAGCACGGAAAGAGCTGCCATGCCCCAGATCACGCGCGAGGTCGTCTGGCTGAAGCCGGGACAGATCGCCGAACGCGCCGGCGTGAGCGTCCCGACGCTGCACTATTACGAGAGCCGAGGGCTCATCGCGAGCAGGCGCACGAGCGGCAACCGGCGCGAGTACCGCCGCGACACGCTGCGCATGATCGCGTTCATCCGGACCGCGCAGCGCGTCGGGGTGTCGCTGGAAGAGATCAAGGACGCGCTCGCCGAACTGCCGGACCAGCGCATCCCCACCAAACGCGACTGGGAGCGCATCTCCCGCCGCTGGCACGACCGCCTCACCGCCCGGATCGAGGAGCTGACCGCGCTGCGCGACCGCTTCACCGACTGCATCGGCTGCGGTTGCCTGTCGCTGAAATCCTGCCCGTACTCGAATCCGGACGACGTCCTCGGACAGGGCGGCGCGGGGGCGCGGCGGTTCCCGCATTAGGTTCCCGCGCGCTCCCCGTGCCGCACGGCTTCCCGCGCCTCTCGCCTCACGGAGCGCGGGTCGTGAGGGGAACTTTGGTCCGTGAAGGTGGCCCTCACGGACGTCGGCGGGTCGTGAGGGCCACCTTGAGGGACTCAGAGTCCGTGCGGGTTCCCCTCACGGACCCGAACTGCCGTGAAGGTGGCCCTCACGGAATCAGCAAGCCGGGCAGCGCGGGTGGAACGGCCCCGCGCGCCGGAGGGGCCACCGCTATCCGCCGAGCGCCGCCCGGAAGTACCGTCCCGTCGCGCCGTCGTGCTCGGCGAGTCCCTTCGGCGTGCCGGTGTAGAGCACCTGGCCGCCGTTCTCGCCCGCGCCGGGGCCGAGGTCGAGCACCCAGTCCGCGGCGGCGACCACGTGCAGCGAATGCTCGACCACGACGAGCGTCCGGCCCTCGTCGACGAGCCGGTCCAGCAGCGCCACCATCCGCGTGGTGTCGCTGGGATGCAGGCCCGCGGTCGGTTCGTCGACGAGCAGGTCGTCGCTGGTCGAGTCGAGCTGGCGGGCGAGTTTCAGTCGCTGCCGCTCGCCGCCGGAGAGGGTGTCGAGCGTGCGGCCGCTCGCCAGGTGCCCGAGTCCCAGCTCGCCGAGCAGCGCGGCCAGCCGGACCACGTCCGGATGCGGCACATACCGCGCCAGCGCCGACACCGGCGTGCCCAGGACCTCCAGCACAGTCCGTCCTTCGAGCCGCGTTTCCAGTGCCTCCGGACGGAATCCGGTCGCGTTGCACTCCTCGCACGGCGTGTCGACGTCCTCCAGGAACGCCAGATCGGTCCGCCGGACACCGGTGCCGCGACAGGCCGGGCACCCGCCCTGCGAACGCGGGTTGAACAGCTTCGGCGACTCGCCGCTCACCTCGGCGAACGCGCGCTGCACCGGCTCCGCCAGCCCGAGCCAGGTGCCGACCGTCGACCGCGACGTCGCGACGATCTGGCTCTGGTCGACCACCGTGAACCGCGGGTGCCGCTCGGCGAGCTCGCCCGCCAGTGTCGACTTCCCGGACCCTGCTACCCCGGTGATCACCGTGAGCACGCCCGTCGGCACATCGACGTCGATGTCGCGCAGGGTGTGTCGGCCCAGCCCGCGCAACGGCAGCCAGCCGGTCGGTTCCCGCAGCGTGTCCTTGAGCCGGACACCCGTGCGCAGCGCCCGCGCGGTCGTCGTGTCCGCATTCCGCAATTCCGCCGGCGGACCGTGAAACACCACGCGCCCGCCCGCTTCCCCCGCTCCAGGACCCAAGTCGATCACGTGGTCCGCGGCCACCATCACCGCTTCGTGGTGGTCCACCACGAGCACTGTGTTGCCGTGATCACGCAACCGTCGCAGTACGTCGACGAGGGACGCGACGTCGGCCGGATGCAGCCCGTCCGTCGGTTCGTCGAGCACGTACGTGAGGTCGGTGAGGCTCGATCCCAAGTGCCGCACCAGTTTCAGCCGCTGCGATTCGCCGCCGGACAACGTCGGCGTCGCGCGGTAACAGTGCAGATGCCCGAGGCCGAGCGTGATCATCGATTCCAGCCGCAACCGCAGCGCCGCCACCAGCGGACGCGCCCACTCGTGCTCGACTCCGGCGCAGAATTCGAGCAGTCCGGCCGCGTCGCGGTATCCGAGGTCCACAATGGACAGACCGTTGACCCGGCTCTCCCGAGCGGCCGGGGCGAGCCTGCTGCCGCCGCAGTCCGGGCACGGCCGCTGCCGGGTCACGTCGGCCAGCGCCGCCCGCACCGCCGGCCCCATCTTGGCCTCGCGTTCGACCAGCAGGCGCCGGATCCGCGGCACCATCGACTGGTATTTCGCGCTGGCCGGGAAGCGGGGCAGCGGATTCGGCGGCTTCTGCGTCGGTCCGTGCAGCAGGAACTGCACCAGTTCCTCAGGCCACTCTCGCAACGGCAGATCGTTGTCGAAGAATCCCGAGTAGACATAGCGCTTCCAGATCCAGCTGTCGATCGCGAAACTGGGGAAGACCATCGCGCCGTCGTTGAGCGAACGGCCGCGGTCGATCATCCGCTCGCCGTCGATGTCGGTGACCGTGCCGAGCCCCGCGCACGCCGGGCACATGCCGGACGGATCGTTGAAGGAGTAGGCGGGCGAGTACCCCGCGGACGGTTCGCCCAGGCGGGAGAACAACATCCGCAGCATCGTCCACACCTCGGTCGCGGTGCCGACCGTCGACCGCGAATTCGTGCCGAGCGGCCGTTGGTCCACTACGACGACGGTGGTCAGCCCGCTCAGCGAACTGGCTTCGGGAGCCGGATCGTGCGGCAGTTTGGTCCGGACGAACGCGGGCATCGTCGAGTACAGCTGCCGCCGCGACTCGGCCGCCAGCGTCGCGAACGCCAGCGACGACTTGCCGGACCCGGAAACACCGGTGACCGCGACCAGCTGATGCTTCGGAATGTCGACGTCCACGTCGGCGAGGTTGTGCGTGCGCACACCGCGGAGGCTGATCATGTTCGACGGCATGTACTGCAGCGTACGTCCCGGCGGGGGTTCGGGTGGGACGGGTTGAGCCGGGCGGGATGGGGTGAGCCTGGCTGCGGCTGGCGAAGTTCGGCTGTACGGGTCGGCGGCTCGCGGCTGGCGGGCAGAGGGACGCTCGGCTGGGCGGACCGGCGGTCGCTGCCGGACCGAGTTGCAGTTCGGCGGGCTGCGGCTGGAGCGGCTGAGCGGGGCGGGGTCGGCAGGCCGTTGCTCGGCCGGTTGCAGTCTCGACGGGCTGCGACTGGGCCGCTTGTGACTCAGCGGGTCCGGGCTGGGCTCCGCTGGCCGCCCCATCCTGCTCGGCACTCCCCCAGCTTCTGGACTTGCTGGTCCATTTTTCCGAGGGCACCCTGGCCGAGCCAGGCGGGCACGGCCCGCGCGTGTTTTCGGGAACGGAGCGATGACCCCGATGTCTCTTGACCAGTATTACCTGCTCGGCCGGTCCGGATTGCGGGTCAGCAGGCTCGCGCTCGGCACGATGAATTTCGGCACCGACGGGTTCCACGCGGCCTACGGGAAATCCGAGGAGGAGGCGCGGCCGATCTTCCGCAAGTACGTCGAGGAAGGCGGCAATTTCATAGACACAGCGGACTTTTACACCGCGGGCGAGAGCGAGCGGCTGCTCGGAAAGTTCATCGCCGAGACGGGCGAGCGGGATCGGCTGGTGCTGACGTCGAAGTTCACCAACAGCGTCGACCCGGGCGACCCGAACGCGGGCGGCAACGGCCGCAAGCACATGATCCGGTCGGTGGAGGCGTCCCTGCGGCGGCTGGGCACCGATTATCTCGACCTGTTCCTGCTGCACACGTGGGACCGGATCACGCCGGTCGAGGAGGTGCTGCGGACGTTCGACGATCTGGTGCGGGCGGGGAAGATCCGGTACGCCGGGCTGTCCGACGTGCCCGCGTGGTACGCGAGCCGCGCGCAGACACTCGCCGACTCGCATTCGCTGCCGCCGATGATCAGTCTTCAGCTGCCGTACTCGCTGATCGAGCGGACGATCGAGACCGAGCACGTCCCGGCGGGTCAGGAGCTAGGACTGGGAATCACCGCGTGGAGCCCGCTCGGAAGCGGGTTTCTGAGCGGCAAATACCGCAGCTCATCGGCTGGCCTCAGCGGCGAAGGACGGTTGACGGGTGCGGCCGAGGCTTGGAGCGCGCAACAGTGGGAACTGCTGAAGACGCTCGAGACTGTCGCCGACGAGCTGAACGTGACGATGGCGCAGGTCGCGATCAACTGGGTGGCGACGCAGCCGGGCATCGCGTCGGCGATCGTCGGGGCGAGCAGCGCCGGCCAACTGGACGCGACGATGCACGCGCTCGACTTCACCCTGCCCGCCGACCTGCGCGACGCCCTGGACCGCGCGAGCGAGGTGCCGCCGGCCGGGCCGTACCGGATGTTCACGCCGGACTACCAGTCGTGGCTGATCAACCCGGGCGCGAAGGTGGGCGACAAGCCGGATGGCTATCGGCCGGTGGTGCGCAACTGGGTGCCGGCGAAGCAGCCGTGAACCGCGCGGGATTCCGCGCACTGGTGAAAAATTGATTTCCCTCGCCCTTTCTAAGATATAGCGCACCCCGGGGCTTGCCGCAAGCCCCGGGGGATGCCGCAGAATCGCTGCTCGACCATGCAATTCGGGCTGCCGGGAGCGAACGTGCGATTGTTGCGGGCAGGTTCAGGGCTTGGGGTGTGCGGGAAAGCCGCGTCGGCAGCGATGGGCCCGATGCGACCGCCGAGGGCGCGTTCGCGCGGCTCCTTAAGGACTCTCGCGCCGAACGGGGTGACCGCACGGCCGCACGCCATCGATGACTGGCGTACGACTCCGCAAGCGAGCCGGAGCCGCAGCGAGCCCTTCCCGGCAATGCTGAGTCCGCCCGGCTCGACCTGGCCCAGCTCGTTCCGCCCGACTCGCCTCCGCCGCCTCACCCGGCCCAGCTCGGCTCGCCCGGCCCAGCCCAGCTCGCCTGCCCAGCCCAGCTCGACTCGCCTGCCCAGCCCAGCTCGACTCGCCTGCCCAGCCCAGCTCGACTCGCCTGCCCAGCCCAGCTCGACTCGCCTGCCCAGCCCAGCTCGGCTCGCCTGCCCAGCCCAGCTCGGCTCGCCTGCCCGGCCCAGCTCGGCTGCCCGGCCTGGCTCGCCTGCCCCTCCTCGCCCGACTTGGCTGGCCCGATCGCGGTGCCCCAAGCCGCCCGCCATGGCCCGACCCGCCATCGCCAGGCGAGCACCACGCCAGGGCCAGGCCGCCGAAACTGGATGCTTAGCTCGTCGCGGCCCAAAGCTCCTTCAGTCGCTTCATAACGCTGGTGCACCCGAAGCGGCTTGACCAGCCACCGCAACCCGCCGCGAGACAAAGCCGGAAAAGCAACCAGCCCACCACGCCACTTGACAGAAGGTGGACAATAAAAAATCGACGCGTCTTCACCAGGAAATCAGAAGTTCGCGCCGAATCTGGGTTCAGAATAACAGCAGCGAGGGGCACGTGTCAACTCAGGGGTACGAAGAAGAACTGCGGTCCGAACAGGACTACGTCGCCGGGCTGTACCGGCGGCTCGACGACGAGCGCGAGCGGGCCGATGGGCGTTACACCGCTGCCCTCAAGCGAAACGACGGGACTCCGGGCGAGCGCGAGGTCGAGGTGCGCGCCCTTACGCGCGAAAAGCGGCGGTTGGCGTTCGCCGACTCCGGGTTGTGTTTCGGGCGACTCGACTCGCTCGGAGGCGGCCATTCCTACATCGGCCGGGTCGGGCTTTTCGATCAGGACGACGAGTACAAACCCGTTCTTCTCGACTGGCGCGCTCCGGCGTCGAGCGCGTTTTACACCGCTACCGCCGCCACGCCCGAGGACATGCGGCGGCGGAGGCAGTTCCACACGCATGGCCGCCAAGTCACGTCTTTCACCGACGAGGTCTTCGGGCGGCCCGGCAGCGACGAGGAGAACGACGCCGACGCCGCGCTGCTCGCCGCGGTCAACGCGCCCCGCGGCGAGGGGATGCGGGACATCGTCGCGACGATCCAGGCCGAGCAGGACCGCATCATCCGGCTCGACCATCCCGGCGTCCTGGTCATCGAGGGAGGGCCGGGAACCGGGAAAACGGTCGTGGCGCTCCACCGCGTCGCGTATCTGCTCTACACGCAGCGCGAGCGGATGGAGCGCCACGGCGTCCTCGTTCTCGGGCCGAATCCGTCGTTCCTGAACCACATCGGCCGCGTGCTGCCGTCGCTCGGCGAGTCCGACGTGGTGTTCACCACTCCGGGCGGGCTGCTTCCGGGGCTGCGAACGCACGTCGAGGACGAGCCGGAAATCGCGCAGTTCAAGGGGTCTCTGCGGATGCTCGACGTCCTCAACGCGGCGGTCGCGGACCGGCAGGAGCTGCCGCCGGAGCCGATCCTGATCGAACTTCGCGACACCACGGTCCGGATTGACGCGGCAACGGCCGAGTGGGCTCGCGACGAGGCGAGGCAGAGCGGACGGCCGCACAACGAGGTGCGGGCGGTGTTCGTCGAGATCGTCACGTACGTGCTCACCGAACGCGCCATGGCCCGCATCGGGCGCGGTTGGCTCACTCGCGACGACAAGGAGGAGTGGGAGGACCTCCGTTCCACGCTCGTCAAGGAACTTCTCTCCGACAAGGCGTTCGTCAAGGCGATCGACCGGCTCTGGCCGATCCTCACCCCGGAAAGCCTGCTGGCCACGCTGTATTCCTCCCCCGCCCGGCTCGACGCGGCCGGTGCCAGCCCGGCGCTGCTGCGCGAGCGGGGAGACGCCTGGACGGTGTCGGACGTCCCGCTCCTGGACGAGCTGATCGACCTCCTCGGCAAGGCACCGGACCGGGCGAAACAGAAGGAGGACAAGGCCGAACGCGAGGCGGAGGCCGAGTACGCGGCCGGTGTGCTGGACATCATGCGGCTCGACCGCGAGGAGATGGACGAGGACATCGGCCTGTCCGCGGAGCACCTGCTCTACGACACCGATCTGGCCGAGCGGTTCGTCGAGTACGACACCCGCGACCTCGCCGAACGCGCCGCCGCGGACCGGGACTGGACCTACCGGCACGTCGTCGTCGACGAGGCCCAGGAACTGTCCGAAATGGACTGGCGGGTCCTCATGCGGCGCTGTCCGAGCCGGTCGTTCACCGTGGTCGGCGACCTGGCGCAGCGCCGGTCGGCGGCGGGGGCGACGGACTGGGGCACGATGCTGGATCCGTATGTCCCGGGCCGCTGGGCCTACCGGTCGCTCACCGTCAACTACCGCACCCCGGCGGAAATCATGGCCGTCGCGGGCGCGGTGCTGGCGGAGTTCGCGCCGGGGGTCGAGCCGCCGGAATCGGTTCGCGCGTGCGGGGTCCGGCCGTGGTCGAGGAAGGTCACCGACGGCGAATTGCCTGCCGCGGTGGAGGAATTCGTCCGCGACGAGGCAGGCCGGGAAGGGACCAGCGTCGTGATCGGGCCGCCCGACGTGCCGGGTGCGGTGCAGGCGTCGGAGACGAAGGGGCTGGAGTACGACGCCGTGCTTCTCGTGGACCCGGACCGGATTCTGGCGGACGGTCCGCGCGGCGCGGCCGAGCTGTATGTCGCGCTTACCCGTGCGACGCAACGGCTCGGCGTGCTGCACCGCGGCGCGTTGCCGTCGGTGCTGAACGGGTTGGCGGAGAGGGTGTAACCGTCAGGAGCGCAGCTCGGGAGCGAGGACGCTGCTGCGCTTCAACGCCTTCAGCACCACCCCGGTATGCACCGAATCCGCCTGCCGGGACCATCCGGAGCTGCCGACGAACTCGTGCAACGCGGCGATGTCGGGCAAGGTCACGTCAGCCAGCAGCTGATACTCGCCCGTCATCGCCGCCGCGTACCGCACGTACGGCGAGGCCAGCAACGCCCGGCCGATGTCGTCGACGTCGTGCGGGCGGCACCGGATCCACAGCAGCGCCTCGACCGGCAGCCCGAGCACGGCCGGCTCCACCACCGCTCGGATGAAGACCTTTTCCTCCCGCCGCAACGCTTCCAGCCGGCGGCGGACGGTCGATTCCGAGATCCCGGCGGCGCGGGCGAGCTCCTCGTGGGTCCGCCGGCCGTCCTCGCGCAGCGCGCGCACGATGGCGCGTTCGTCGCTGCTGAAGTCGACGCCGTCGGGCTGCCGGGGCTGCGGGGTCGGCTGCGGCAGCGAGGAGATCGCCGACGTCTCGGAAGGGCTGAGCAGGCCGGGCTGCCATTCGTGGATGGTGCGGTAGTAGCGGGTGACGGTATCGGCCGTCAGATCGAGCAGGCCGGGGATTGCCGCCATCTCGTCGAACATGAAGGTCGGCAGCCGGTTGCGGTCGCAGAAGACCTCGGCGACCAGTTCGCCCTGTCCGGTGATCAGGTAGCAGAAGCTCGTCTCCGGCCGTCCCGCGAGCGCGGTGCCCGCCGGACGGCCGAGCCCGGCCCGGCAACGGCCGCGGACCAGCAGCGGCACGCCGTGCGGCGAAACGGCGACAACCGTCACGACGCCGGTGCGCAGCAGGTGCGTCCCGCGACGGGCCACCGTGCGCTCCGGCGCGTCCAGCACCTCGGCGATCCGCCGCCAGGACGCGCGGCCGTCGACTTGCAGCGCACCGGCGATCCGGCGGTCGAGGGGGTCCAGCCGTGCGGTCATCAGCCAACACTGTGGCTGATTCCGTCATTTGTCGAGCAGCTCTTGTCCGACCCCGGCAGTACGCGCGAAGCTGACGTCGCGAACGGACACCGGGGTCAGGAAGGGAAGCCAGTGAGCGCCGAGGAGATCTGTTACCTGCCCGCCCGCGAACTGGCCCGGCGGCTGCGCACCCGCGAGGTGTCCGCCCGCGAGGTCCTGCAGGCGCATCTCGACCGGATCGAGCAGGTCAACCCCCAGATCAACGCCATCGTCACGCTCACCGCCGAGCGTGCGCAGAGCGAGGCCGCGGCCGCCGACGAACGTCTCGCGCACGGCGAGGAGGTCGGTCCGCTGCACGGGATTCCGGTGGCGCACAAGGACACGCACGACGTCGCCGGGGTCCGCACCACCTACGGCTCCCCCATTTTCGCCGACCACGTGCCGGACAGCGACACGCTCGTCGTCGAGCGGATCCGCAACGCCGGCGCGATCACGCTCGGCAAGACGAACGCGCCGGAGTTCGGGGCCGGTTCGCACACGATGAACCCGGTCTTCGGGGCCACGCGCAACCCGTATCGGCGGGATCTGTCCGCTGGCGGCAGCAGTGGCGGCGCGGCGGCGGCGCTGGCCGCGGGCCTGCAGCCGCTCGCCGAGGGCAGCGACATGGGCGGTTCGCTGCGCAATCCGGCGTCGTTCTGCAACGTCGTCGGCCTGCGTCCGTCACCGGGACGCGTGCCGACCTGGCCGGCGACGCTGCCGTGGGAGGCGCTGGGCGTGCAGGGGCCGATGGGGCGGACAGTCGCGGACGTCGCGCTGCTGCTGTCCGTGATCGCCGGGCACGACGAGCGCAACCCGATCTCGCTCGACCAGCCCGCCGCGCCGTTCGCCGGATCGCTCGACGCCGACCTCGCGGGTCTGCGGGTGGCGTGGTCGCCGGATCTGGGCGGCCTGCCGGTCGACCCCGCGGTCACCGCTGTGCTGGAACCGGCGGTGAAGGTGTTCGCGGATCTCGGCTGCCGCGTCGAACCGGCCTGCCCGGACCTCGCCTCCGCCGACGAGGTGTTCCGCACCTTGCGAGGATGGCTTTTCCACGCCGGGTTCAGCGGCCTGCTCGAAGAGCATCCCGACAAGATGAAGCAGACTCTCAAGGACAACATCGCTTTCGGCGCAACGCTTTCCGGCGCGGACATCGCGACCGCACAGACACGGCAGCTGCAGCTCATCAGCGGGATGCAGGAGTTCTTCACCCAGTACGACCTGCTGCTCGCGCCGGTGAGCCAGGTGCCGTCGTTCCCGGTGGAGTGGGAGTATCCGGAAACCGTTGCCGGGCAACCGATGCACGACTACCTGGAGTGGATGCGCTCGGCGTATTCGATCTCGGCGACCGGCTGCCCGGCGCTGTCGGTGCCCGCGGGGTTCACCGGCGACGGACGTCCGGTCGGTCTGCAGATCATCGCGCCAATGCGGGGCGAGCTAGGACTGTTGCGCGCCGCGCACGCTTTCGAGCAGGCCACCGGGCACGGGAATCGGCGGCCGGTCTTCTGAGCCGCCCAGCTCGAGCCAAGGTCCGTGAAGGGCTCCTTCCGGGAATTAGATTCCAATGCCAGGGACTTATTGATCCGTAACTCAAATCTGTCGTAGTCGTTGACGGTGC